>JBEKKW010000051.1:0-14370 GCA_050010495.1 Acidimicrobiales bacterium | reverse complement strand
CCGGCGGGCTCTTGATGGGGGCGGTGATGAACCTGGACCCCGAGCTGTTCCGGGCCGTCGTCGCCGAGGTGCCCTTCGTCGACGTGGTCACGACCATGCTCGACGCGTCCCTGCCCCTCACGGTCGGCGAGTTCGAGGAGTGGGGCGACCCCGACACCAGCGCCAGCGCCTATCGCACGATGAAGAGCTACTCCCCCTACGACAACGTGTCCGCCACGAACCGTGACGGCTCGGCGCGCGTCTACCCCCACCTCTACGCCGCCGGCGGGCTCAACGACTCACGGGTCGGCTTCTGGGAGCCGGCCAAGTGGGTGCTGCGCCTGCGCGACGCGAACGTGGCGAACGTCGCCTACCTCAAGACCGAGATGGGTACCGGCCACGGCGGACCCTCGGGCCGCTACGACGCGTGGCGCGAGGAGGCGCAGATCCTCAGCTTCATCCTGAGCGAGATCAGCCCGAACTCGAAGGGGTGAAGACCAACGTCAACGTGGCCGGCAGCGCGCTGGGAAAGGCCACCGAACTGCGCCCGACGCGCACCGTCGCGTTGCGCGGCGCCCCCAGGGAAATCCGGGCCACGCCGGTCAAGACCAGCGATTCGCTCGATCCCCGGGCCACGTCACCCTGCCACTCGAGTGTGTCGCGCGGGCCCATGGTGTAGACGGTCCAGACGGGACCGTTGGTCCCGGTCACGGTGACGCGGTAGGTGGACGCGGGCACCTGGTACGAGGCCTCCTGGCCGCTCGTCGACGTGACGTCGAGGGTGGCCGGCCACACGACGTTCACGTTCGATCCACTGGTCGACGCCGGCGGCGTCGTGGTCGTCGTGGTCGTCGTGGTCGTCGTGGCCTTCGGGCCGTGCTGGACGTAGTAGATCGTGACGATGGCCACCAGCAACAGCACGAGCACCACGATCGACACTCGCGCACCCAGGCTCGACAACCGCGATGGTCGCACCGACTTGGCGAGGGCCCAGCGTTCGTCGTGGCGCCCCAGGGGCGAGATGATCTCGGTGTAGGTCGGCGCCAGTTGGCTCTCACTGAAGACGTAGTCGTGGTCGGGCTCGAGACGCGGGCGCGGCGGGTCGTGGTGGGTCGCGCCGTCGACCGGACCGTCCAGTAGCCGGAAGCCCTTGGAGGGGGTGTAGGGAGAGGGCGGCGGCACGAGGAGATGGCGCTCGACGCGCGCGGCGATCTTGCGCATCTCGTCGCGGCGCAACTTGCGCAGCCGCAGGGCCACCGCGAGCAGCACGATCGCCACGGCGAGGGCCACCAGCACCTCTTCGAGCGTCGTCATCGAACGGGACCGCACTCGTCGCTGGAAGTGGCCACGACCATCACCCGCAGCGTAGTGACCCCCTCCTCAGCCGGGCAGGCCGAAGTCGCCGCGGTAGTACAGCAGGGGGCTGCCCGCGTCGGCCTGCACGTAATCGATCGCCACCACCGCGAAGTCGTGGTCGCCGTGGGTGGTGACACTCAGGATCTGTCCCTCGAGGTGGGCCAGCGCCCCGTTGAGCAGCGGCGAACCGTGCGGCGCCTCGCCCCAGGGCGCGTTGGCGAACTTGTCGATGCCGCTCGTCGCGAAGGTCCGGGCCAGGTCGACCTGGTCGGCCGCGAGCATGTTGAACCCCACGGCGTCGGCCCGTTGGATCTTCTGCCAGGAGTTACCGGCGCTCTCGGCGGCGAACGAGATGAGGATGGGATCGAGCGACAGCGAGCTGAAGGTCTGGCAGGTGAAGCCCACCGGACCCTCCCCGGTCAGTGCCGTGATCACCACCACGCCGGTGGCGTAGTGGCCGACCACTTCCTTGTAGTGCGCGATGTCGAGCGAGCTCACGTCGCCGACCCTAGCGCCCGGGTGATGTGTGGTCACCGACCAGCTGCACCAGTCCCGCGCGACGTTCGACCAGTCCGTCGCGGACCAGTTGGGCGAGGAGGTGCTCACCCTTGGCCGGTTCCATCGCGAGTCGCTCGTGCAGGGTGGCGCACGAGCGCGGACCGCAGCGCAGTTCGGCGAGCAGGCGCCCACGCAGCTGGCGATCGGAACCGGCGAAGGGCGCCTGGGGCCTCGAGACGGCCGCGCTGCGCGGCGCGGGATCGATACCGCCCTCGAGGTTCCAGCGACAGGACCGGGCGACGGGGCAGGTGTCGCAGTGGGGCCGCGCCCGACAGTACTGAGCGCCGAGGTCGATCATGGCCTGGTTGAAGCGAGCGCTGTCGCGCGTCGGCAGCAGCTCCTGGGCCATCGTGGCCGCCTCGCGGTGACCGAGGGGCCGATTGGCCACCGCGCGCGCCAGGACCCGGCCGACGTTGGTGTCGAGCACCGCCACGCGACGGGCGAAGGCGAACGACGCCACGGCGTGGGCGGTGTACTCGCCGACGCCGGGTAGTTGGCGCAGCCGTTCGACGTCGTTGGGCACCTGGCCGCCGAAGCGGTCGCGGATCATCGTGGCGCTGTCGTGCAGGGCCTTGGCCCGACGGTGGTAGCCGAGCCCCTCCCAGTGGCGCATCACCTCGGCCAGCGCCGCGTCGGCGCACGACGCGGCCGTCGGGAACCTCGTCAGGAATCGCCGCCACGGTTCGCGCACCCTCGTTACCGACGTCTGTTGGAGCATGAACTCGCTCACCAGCACGGCCCAGGGGTCGCCGTGGTTGATCCAGGGCAGGTCGCGGGCGAGCCCCGGCGCGGCGCGGCGCAGGGCCCGGCGAAAGCTGGCCGGACCGCTACTGCCAGACGTCGTCACCGTAGGGACGCCGACGCGGCGGGGCGAAGTCGCGCTTCCACACCATCACCTTTCGCCGGAAGTAGCAGACCTCCTGGCCGTCCTGGTTGAAGCCCTTGGTCTCGACGAGCACGACGCCGCGGTCGTCCTTGGACTTCGAGGCGACCTTGTTGAGCACGCGCGTCTCGGCGTAGATGGTGTCGCCGTGGAAGGTGGGAAAGCGGTGCACCAGCGACTCGACCTCGAGGTTCGCGATGGCCGAGCCCGACACGTCGGGCACGCTCATGCCCAGGACCAACGAGTAGACCAGGTTGCCCACGACGACGTTGCGCTGGTGGACGCTCTCGTGCTGGGCGAACCAGGCGTTGGTGTGCAACGGGTGGTGGTTCATGGTGATCATGCAGAAGAGGTGGTCGTCGGCCTCGGTGATCGTCTTGCCGGGCCAGTGCTTGTAGACGTCCCCGACCTCGAACTCCTCGAAGTAACGGCCGAAGGGACGGTCGAGCGTGCTCACGTGGCGCCTACTCGTCGAGCACCGGCACCGGTCGGGTCGCGAACGACACCGTCCCGCCCGGTAGGGACTCGCCGTCGATCGTGAGCCGCCAGGTGAAACGGGCCGCCGGATCCAGGGGGATCGGGCCGAAATTGACGGCGACGGGTACGTCGACCGGCGTCCCGACCGGGACCCCGGTGGGCGACGTCGCGGTGAAGTCGCCGCGCACCTCAATGGTCTGGGTCCCTTCGGGCGTCTCGAAGCGCACCAGCTGGCCGTCGGCGTCCTCGAGGAACAACTCCCAGTGGTGGTTGACGTTGAACTCGTGCTCGTCGACGCCGACCTTCATCGCGACGGCCGAGGGTGTCGGCTCGGGGCCGGTGACCGACCACCCGCCGCCCAGGATGTACAACTTCCCATCGGCCACCTGGGCCGAATCCGCCAAGAGCATCGTCACGTTCACGGTGCAAGCCTACGCCGCACGTTGGTGCGACGACCACCCGATAGTTTCTCTCTATGGCTACGCCACCCCTCGACCTCGCGTCGGCCCACGAACTCGCCCGGACCGCCCAGGGTGTCATCGACACGGCGCTCGAGCAACTGAAGAGCACGGGCGGGGCCGACGGGCACCAGGTCGTCGCCTACGACCTGGCCCACGCGGCCAGCGGCGTCGCCATCGCGCGCTCGGCCTTGACCTACGCCGAACGGGGCGAGACGGAGTCGCGCCTGGCGGCCGCCTTCTTCGCGCTGGTGCTGCGCGACCTCGGCGAACGCATCCTCGGGCGCGAGACCCTCTGGGGGCTGACGGGCGCCTGGTACGAACCCTTCCACGACTTCGTCGCGCGCTACGGCGAACCGTCCTTCCTCGCGTCCCTGGCCGAGACGCCGGGGCCGCGCCACCTCGGCGAGGACTACCAGTCGGTCGCCGACACCTTCCACCGCTTCGCCGACGAGCAGGTGCGCCCCCACGCCGAGCACGTGCACCGGGCCAACGCCGATATCCCCGAATCGGTCATCACGGGGCTCGGCGCGTTGGGCGGCTTCGGACTCTCGGTGCCCGAGGACTACGGCGGCTTCGCCACCGGCGGCGAGTCGGAGTACCTCGCGATGGTGGTGGCCACCGAGGAGCTGTCGTGGGGCTCGCTCGGCGTCGGCGGGTCCCTCATCACGCGCCCCGAGATCCTCACGCGCGCGCTCGTCAAGGGCGGCACCGAAGAGCAGAAACAACGGTGGCTCCCGCGCGTGGCGAGCGGCGAGGTCCTGGCCGCCATCGCGGTGACCGAACCGGACTACGGCAGCGACGTCGCCCACATCACCACGAGCGCGACGCCGACCCAAGGCGGCTGGCTGCTCAACGGCACCAAGACGTGGTGCACCTTCGCCGCGAGGGCCGAGGTGCTGGTGCTGCTCGCGCGCAGCGAACCGGACCGCTCGCTGGCCCACCGGGGCCTGTCGATCTTCCTCGTCGAGAAGGGGCCGAGTGACTCAGCGGGATTCCTGCTCACCCAGGAGGGCGGGCCCGGCCCGGGGGGTGGCCGTCTCGAAGGACGGCCGATCGACACCCTGGGCTATCGCGGCATGCACTCCTACGAGGTGAGCTTCGACAACTGGTTCGTCGACGCCGACAGCCTCGTCGGCGGCGACGCCGGCCGCGGCCGGGGTTTCTACTTCCAGATGGCCGGCTTCGAGAACGGCCGCATCCAGACCGCGGCGCGCGCCCTCGGCGTGATGCAGGCGGCCTACGAGGCGGCGCTCGAGTACGCGCGCCACCGCGTCGTCTTCGCCGAGGCGATCGTCAACTACGAGCTCAACCGGGTCAAGCTCGGCACGATGGCCGCCATCATCCAATGCTCGCGCCAGTACTCCCTCGAGGTCGCGCGCCTCATGGGACGCGGCGGCGGGGCCCTCGAGGCATCGATGGCCAAGGCCTACGTCTGTCGCGCGGCCGAGTGGGTCACGCGCGAGGCCATGCAGATCCACGGCGGCATGGGCTACGCCGAGGAGTACCCCGTCAGTCGCTACTTCGTCGACGCGCGCGTGCTGTCGATCTTCGAGGGGGCCGACGAGACGCTCTGCCTCAAGGTGATCATCCGGCGTCTGCTCGAGGGCACGGAATAGGCGAAGGTCAGCGCCCGCCGCGTTCGAGGGCCCGTTCGTCGCCGTCACCGGCGCCGGCGGCGCGCAGGCGCGAGCCCCACTTCTGCTCGACGTTGCCGACGCGCCAGAAGATCATCGCCCCCAGCCAGGTCAGCAGGAACATCGCCACGATGGCGAAGCCGGCGGTGTTGATGTTGAAGTTGGCCATGAAGTGCCAGAAGCTGCCGCGCCAGTGCAGCTCCGTCGGCAGGATGCCCAGCACCTCGATGGTGCCGATCATGAAGCAGATGAAGACCGAGAGCCCCGTGATCATGAGGTTGTAGTAGATCCGGCGCACCGGGTTGTACATCGCGTAGGAGTAGGCCACGTTCATGAAGTAGCCGTCGATCGTGTCCATCAGGGTCATGCCCGCCGTGAAGAGGATCGGCAGGCACATGATCGAGTACCAGGGCAGCGCCTGCAGCGCCAGCAACGCCGTCGTACCGAGCAGGATCACCTCGGTCGCGGTGTCGAAGCCCAGGCCGAAGAGCACCCCGACCGGGAACATCTGCCACTCCTTGGTGATCAGCTTCATCCACCGGCCGAAGAATCGGTACATGAGGCCGCGGTTGTTGAGCTGTCGCTCGAGCTCGGGCTCGTCGTAGACCCCTTCGCGCATCGCGCGAAAGACCTTCATGATGCCGGCCAGGATCACGATGTTCAACACCGCGATGAGATAGAGGAACGTCGCCGAGACGAGCGTGCCAAAGACCGTCCCGAACTGCTCGAGGCCCGATCCCTGGTGCGAGACGGCCGCGAAGACCGTGCGCTCGGCCACGACGATACCGATGCCGATGGCCACGACGATCGACGAGTGGCCGAGCGAGAAGTAGAAGCCGATGCTCAGGGGCCGCCGCGGCTCCGTTTCGGCCACCCGGTCGTTCATCAGCTTGCGCGTCGTGTTGTCGATCGCCGAGATGTGGTCGGCGTCGAAGGCGTGGCGTAGGCCCAGCGTGTAGGCCAGCCCGGCGATGCCGATGCCGAGGCCCTTGTAGTGGCTAGGGCTGACGTAGAGGATGAAGATCCCGAAGCCCAGCACGTGCAACGCCAGGATCGATCCGAACATCCACTTGGTCCGGCGCCACTCGGCGCGAGTGAGGGAGTTACGAATCTGGTGCCATCGACCTACATCCGAGGCCAACTCGGTAGTCGCCATGCGGCCACCATACTAGGAACATTTCCTATTAAGACAGTTATTTTTTCGTTCTCGTCAGACCGGCGCGCGTGCCGCGCGCGAGGAACTTCGTCGCCATCTTTCGCGAGGCCTCGTCGATCATCTCGTCGCCAAACATGACCGCGCCACTGTTATTTTCTTCCGTTGCGACGCGGTAGGCGTCGAGGATGTCACAGGCGTGATCGAACTGCTCCTGGGTCGGCGAGTAGACCTCGTTGAGCACGAGCGCCTGGTCGGGGGTGAGGGCCCACTTGCCGTCGTAGCCCAGCATCCTCGTGCGCATCGCGAACTCGCGCAGGGCCTCGTGGTCACGGACCTTCAAGAAAGGACCGTCGATGACCTGGAGTCCGTTGGCCCGCCCGGCCATCAGGATCCGGGAGAAGACGTAGTGGAAATGGTCGCCGGGATACTCGGGCACGGCGACGCCGCCCGTCAGGACCGGCATCTCGATCGAGGCCGCGAAGTCGGCCGGTCCGAAGATGATCGCCTCTAGGCGGGGCGAGGCCGCACAGATCTCGTCGACGTTGATCAGTCCGCGGGCCGTCTCGATCTGGGCCTCGATGCCGACGTGGCCCGGCGCCAGGCCGACGTTCTTCTCCACCTGGGTGAGCAACAGGTCGAGGGCCACCACCTCGGCCGCCGACTGCACCTTGGGTAGCATCACCTCGTCCAACCGAGGGCCGGCGTGAGCGACGACGTCGATGACGTCGCCGTACGTCCACGGGGTGTCCCAGGCGTTGATGCGCACGCACAGCACCCGGTCGTCCCAGGCCTGGTCCCTGATGGCCGCCACGACCTTGGCCCGCGCGGCCATCTTCTCGTTCGGCGCCACCGAGTCCTCGAGGTCGAGGAACGTCATGTCGGCGAGCGCGCCCGGGGCCTTGGCGAGGAAGCGGTCCGAGGAGCCCGGTGTCGACAGGCACGAGCGCCGTGGCAGGTAGCGAGAACGTTCAGACATGTCGGTCAGCCTATTCATAGACGACACGCCTACGAGATGACCACCCGTCACGCGCCTCGCGCACGGACCCAAAACCATGTGACCAGGGCTTTCGAGGCCTCGCGGTGATGTCGCCCCGACGGCGCGCGAGGCGAACCAGTAACCTTGACCCGTGACTGACGTCGAGCGCTTCGGGCGCCCATCGACGCTGCAGCCAGCAAGGGAACTCAGATCGTTCCGATGGACCTGTTCCATCCTGGCCGTCGGCGCAGTGAGTTTCACCACCCTGACGCTCACCACGAAAGCCACCGCCTCGACCTTGACCTCGGCGAAGGAGCAGGCGGCCGTGCTCTACAAGCAGATCAACCGGATCAACGGCCGCGTCGACGCCCTGGGTCAGAAGTACGACGAGGTCAAGATCAAGCTGACCGACATCGAGAACCAGATCAAGAACACCAAGGCCACCGTCGCCAAGATCAAGAAGGACGTCAAGGCCGGCGACGCCCAGCTGCGCAATGATGCCATCTTCGCCTACGTCACCAACGGCGAGGCCCTGGCCACGAACCCGCTCTTCACCTCCAGCGCCAGCAAGGTCGGCGCCACCAACATCTACAACCAGCTGGCCGAGGGCAACATCGGCACGACCCTGGCCGGGCTCAAGACCTACCGGGTCGAGTTGACCCAGGAGCGCAGCATCCTCACCAACGAGCAGGCCCAGGCGGCCAGCGCCACCCGCACGGCCGCCGGCGCCTTCCACGAGGCCAAACTGCTCCAGGCCGGTCTCTCGCGCACCCTCGGCAAGGTCAAGGGCCAGATCGCCGGCTTCATCTCGGCCGAGGAGGCGGCGGCCGCCGCCAAGGACCAGGGGACCCTTCGCGACGCCACGCCCGCCGACAGCAGCTTCCCCGCTCCCCCGCCCGACTCCAAGGCCAACATCGCCATCGACGCCGCCATGAGCTACCTCGGCGTGCCCTACGTCTGGGGCGGCGCCTCGCGCCGCGGCGTCGACTGCTCGGGGCTCGTGATGCTGGCCTACGACGCGGCCGGCATCTACTTCCCCCACTACTCGGGCGCGATGTACGAGGACACCGAGCGGGTCCCGCTGTGGGACATCCAGCCCGGGGACCTGCTCTTCTACGGCTACGACGGCGACCAGCACGTCGCGATGTACGTGGGCCACGGCGACATGATCGAGGCGCCCGAGACGGGCGAGGTCGTGCACATCACGCCCGTACGCCTCGGCTACGGCTTCGCCGGTCTAGGACGACCGCGGTAGGTGTCGCCGGTCCCGACGTCGTTCCACCTCGGTCCGCTGGTCTTTCACCTCTACGGCTTCGGCCTGGCGATCGCCGCCTACGTCTGCTACCTCTACAGCCGCCGGCGCCTGGGGCGCGCCGGCTTCCACCTCGAGCCCTTCGCCCGCTACGCCGCGGCCCTCGTCGTGAGCGGCCTCGTGGGCGCACGACTGGCCCACGTCGCCACCAACTGGAGCTACTACGCCGGCCATCCGGTGCGGTGGCTGGAGGTCTGGCAGGGCGGCCTCGCCAGCTTCGGCGGCCTGGCCCTCGCCGTGCCGGTCGCCCTGGTGCTGCAACGGCGCTGGTGGCCCGGGAGCTCGCTCGCCCGCTTCGCCGACGCCATGGTCCCGGCGTTGATCGCCGGCTGGGCCCTCGGGCGCGTGCTCGGCCCCCAGTTCATGATCGACGGCGGGGGCCACCTGACCCATCAGTGGTTCGGCCTCTCCTACGCCGGCCAGTCGGGCAAGCGGGTCCCGGTGCCGCTCATCCAGGGGGCTGAGGACTGTCTGCTCTGGCTCGCGCTGCTCGCACTGGAGCGGCGCGCGCTGGCCCGGCGCGCCGGGGTCGTGGCCGGGGCGGGCATGATCGTCTGGGGTCTGGTGCGGGCCCTCGATGAGCGGCTGCTGCTCGGCCAGGAGTCCCACAGCGGATCGATCGGCGTGCAGATCGCCGGCGTCGCGTTGGCCGTTGCCGGGGCCCTCCTGGTCGCTCGCCAGCTGCGCCAGCGCGACGTCGTGCCCCCGCTCAATTCCTCGACCCGGGACCCGTCCGCGGCGCCGTAAGCGCCGACGGCCCCGAGGTCAGCGGGCCGAGGTCGTGGTGCGAAAGCGGCGCAGCGCCAGGGGCACGCAGATGGCGGTGATGAGCACGCAGTACCCGATCATCGACACCACGGGATGCTCCAGCGGCCACGAGCCGGTCGTGTTGGTCCCCTGGGCGACGTGGCGCATCGCCGCCACCAGCGACGACAGCGGGTCGTACTCCCCGATCACGCGCGGCACCTCCTTCATGCCCGCGATCGGCACGAAGGTGCCGGCGAGGAAGGAGAGCGGCAGGACGATCGCGAACCCGATGCCCTGCATGGCGTCCGAACTGCGCACCACCATGCCCATCAAGACGCCGAACCAGGTGAAGGCCGTGAGGCCGAGCAGCAGCAGGCCGGCGAACTCGAAGAAGGTGGCGATGTCGAACTGGGGACGCCAGCCGAGACCGATGCCGACGGCGACCACGATGACCATGCCCAGGATCTGCTCCAGGATCTGCCCGACGACCTGGGCGGTGATCACGGAGAGGCGCGTCACCGGCAGGGAGCGGAACCGGTCGACCACGCCGCTGGTGAAGTCGGTCGCCGTGGCGACCCCGGCCCCGATGACGCCGAAGGCCAGGCTCTGTCCGATCAGGCCGGGCAGCAGGTAGTTCTGGTAGGTCATGCCGTGGATGTTGATCGCCGAGCCGAAGACGTACAGGAAGAGCAGCGTGAAGATCAGCGGCTGGATGGTGACGTCGCTCAGTCGGGTGGGCACCCGCGGTATCGTGCGCAGTCCCCGTCCGACCAGCAGCGCCGTCTCGCGCAGGTAGCGGGCGAAGCTCGACGGTCGCGCGGGCAGCGCCTCGTAGCTCGAGGGCGCGAGGGCGGTGGTGATGGTGGTCATGATCGTGACTCCTCAAGGTCGCGTGACATCGGATCCGTTTCGCGGGCCTGGCCGGTGAGAGCGAGGAACGCGTCGTCGAGCGTCGGTCGGCGCAGCGCGATCTCGTCCACCTCGACGCGTATCTCGTGCACGGCGCTCGCGACGGCCGCCAGGTCGTTCACGTCGTCGGGCGCGGGGATCGAGAGCAGGCGCTGGTCGCGCGCGACGGTGAGCTCGAAGCGCGGCGAGAGTCCGGCGATCAGGCGGTCGAGGCCGGCGACGTCGCTGGCCACCACGTCGACGCGCTGGGCGCCGATGCGGGCCTTTAGGTCGTTGGGCGTGCCGGCCGCGGTCGCCAGCCCGTGGTCGAGCAGCACGATGTGATCGGCCAGTGCGTCGGCCTCTTCCATGTACTGGGTCGTCAGGAAGAGCGTCACCCCGGCGCCGACCAGTTCCCTGATGGTCGTCCACACCACCTGGCGACTGCGCGGGTCGAGGCCGGTCGTCGGCTCGTCGAGGATGAGGATCCTCGGCTGCACGACGAGACTGGCCGCGAGGTCGATCCGGCGGCGCTGCCCACCCGACACCGACTTGACGAGCTTGTCGCGGAACTCTCCGATGTCGAAACGTTCGATGAGGTTCTCGGTCACCTGCTCGGCCGAGCGGCGCCCGTAACCACGCAGGCGGGCCATGAGCAGCAGGTTCTCGCTAGCCGTGAGGTTGTCCTCGAGGGCCGCGAACTGACCGGTGAGCGACAGCACGCTGCGCACGGCGTCGCCGTCGTTCTCGACGTCGAAGCCGCACACCGTCGCACGTCCGGCGCTGGGCTTGATCAGCGTCGCCAACATTCGCACGATGGTCGTCTTGCCGGCGCCGTTGGGCCCGAGCAACGAGACGACCGAGCCCGACGTCACTTCGAGGTCGAAGCGGTCGACCGCGACGAACTCCCCGAAGCGCTTGGTGAGGCCGTCACAGACGACCACTAGTTCACTGGATGGCATACAACCCCCTTCGGCCCAAACACTACAGTCACTATAAAGATTTAGCAACTAGAAATTCGTCGAATTTTCCGGTACACTGGAGTGGTGAGCAGACGCCCCAGCGACCAGTGGCCCGACCTGCGCGATTTCCGCCACGCCCTGCGCGAGCACCTGGCCGGCACCGACCCGCTGGACCAGGGGCTACGCCAGCGCAAGAAGAACCATATGCGCCAGCTCATCTCCGACACCGCGACCCTGATGTTCCTGGAGCGGGGCTTCGACGAGGTCCGCGTCAGCGAGGTGGCCGCCGCGTGCGACGTCTCGGAGAAGACGATTTATAACTACTTCCCCACCAAGGAGACCCTCGTGCTGGACCGCGAGGAGGACTCGGCCAACGAGATCCGCCGGGTCCTCGGCCCGGGCGCGAACGGTTCGCCCGTCGACGCCGTCGTGGGGATCCTGAGCGACGAGATGGAGCAGTTCGTCACCTACCTCAACTCGACCAACCACGCCAACGTGCGCCAGATCCTCAAGTTCAACGACTTGATCGAGAACACCCCGGCCCTCAAGACCGCCCGAGCCGACATGATTGACCGCCTCGTCCAGGTGGCCGCGCGGGCCATGGCGGCCCGGGCCGGCGTCGACCCGAACGAGCCGGAGCCCCAGATCGCGGCCGACGCGCTGCTCGGGCTGTGGCGTATCTACTATCGCGCCATCATCAAGCACTCGAGCGAGGCTCGCGACGCCGCGCACCTGAGCGAGGCCGTGCTCGACGAGGTGCGCCGGGCCGCCCGGCTCATCGATTCGGGGCTGTGGTCCTTCACCTCCGCGGTCCAGGGCGCCCGGGGCCGGCGCCAGTTCGAAGAGGCGGCCGCGGCGTCCGACGACGCGCGCAAGCAGGTCCTGCTCGCGATCAAGGAGGCCCGCCAGGCGTGGCGCCTGCTCAAGAGCGACGCGGAGGCCCGGGGTCGCGACGACCACGCCGGCCAGCGCTCTCGCCTGATCAAAGAGGCGGTCGGCCAGCGGGTCCGCCAGCAGGCCCACCAGGAGGCGCGCGAGATCAAGCAGCAGGTCCGCCAGATACGCCAAGAGGTGAAGCAAGAGGTGAAGCGCGCCGTCAAGGAGGCGCTCGACACCTAGGGAGCTGTGGGCCGCTAGCGGGCGCGCGGAATCGACTGCTTGAAGCGAAAGACGTCCTCGGGGTCGTAGGCCCGCTTCACTTTGGTCAGCCGTTTCAGGTTCTGCCCGTAGTACGCGCTCGGCCAGTCCTGGAGAGTGGGATCGATGTAGTTCTGGTAGGCGCCGCTAGACCGATCGAAGACGTTGGCCCCCAGCCAGCCGAGCCACTGCGCCCCGGTCGCGACGACCGACGGGGGCGTCACGGCGGCCCAGGAGTAGGTGGCCTGGATGCAGGCCAGCTTGTCGCGGTGCACGAAGGCCGTCGCGTCGGCGGCCACGCGGTTGATCGCGCCGCCATAGGCGTCGAAGGCCAGCCCGCCTCCGATGGTCGGAGCGAGGTCCTTGAGGTGCTGGACGGCCTCGACCATGGACAGCGTCCGTGACTCATCCATCGGCCCGTCGACGTAGCTCGACTTGGCCGAGTAGGCCTCGCGTCCGAGCGTCCCGCCGTGGCCCTGCGTCGACATGTGGCACGCGGCGATGGTGAGGCCCGAGCAGCCGGCCTCGATCTGCATGGCGCTGATGTAGTCGTTCGACCCGACGAATCGCGCGGACGGGGCCGTGGCGACCGCCTTCGTCAACCCGTCGAGCAGTCCCGACAGCCGCTGCGTCGAGCCGCAGAAGACGCCGCTCACCTGGGCCAGGTAACCGGCCGTTCCCTCGCAGAGCAGCAGGCAGTTCGACCAGAGCTCGTCGGGCGTCGCCGCGATCCAGTGCTGCCAGGCCTGGAGCATCGCGGCCGCCGCCGGCCACGGATACTGCACGCTGAACAGCGCCACCTCGGGCATCGGATGCACCGTGAACTGGAAGGAGGTGGCGACGCCGAAGTTGCCGCCTCCCCCGCCGCGACAGGCCCAGAGAAGGTCCGAGTGCTGGTGGGCGTCGGCGCGCACACGCTCCCCGTCGGCGCTCACCAGGTCGAGCGCCTGCAGGTTGTCACAGGTCAGTCCGTAGCGGCGAGCGAAGACGCCGATCCCTCCGCCCAGGGCGAGCCCCGCGATGCCCACCGTGGGGCACGACCCCCCAGGTAACAATCGGTCGTGGGCGCCGACGACGTTGTAGACGTCGATCAGCTGCGCGCCGGCCCCCACCGTGGCGACGTTGGCCGAGCGGTCCACGGTGATCGACGCCAATCGGCTGACGTCGATCACCAGTCCGTCGCAGCTCGAATAGCCGCCGTAACTGTGCCCGCCCGAACGGGCGGCGACCCTGATGGCGTGACGGTTGGCGAAGTCGACCGAGCGAGCGACGTCGTCGGCCGAGGCGCAGTAGGCGAGGGCCATCGGACGCGGATCCGCGAACTTCGAGTTGTAGAGCAGCCGATCGAGCTCGTACGCGCCGTTCGAGGGCCGCACCAGCGAGCCGTCGAGCGAGCGAGCGAAGGCCGCCCACTGCGACGCCGTGGGCGGCCCCAGGGCCAGCGTCGACGTGGTCGAGGGTGGCGCGCTCTCGTTCGCACAGCCCTCCGCCAGCCCCGCCGTGGCCAGGGCGCCAGCCGCGAGGATGCCGAGCTTGAGGCCCTGGCGCAGGAAGCCCCGTCGGTCGAGGTCGGGGTCGGACACCACGACGCGACGCTATCGCCTCGCCACGTCGCACTGGTATGGGCCGGCGCTTGACGACGGGGCTAGAGGCCCCAGTGGCCGGGCGCCAGGGCCAGCATCGTGGCGATCTCCGACGCCGGCACGGCCGGCGAGAAGAGGTAGCCCTGGCCGAGCTCGCAACCGAGGTCGCGCAGCAGGTCCAGCTGTTCGCGAGTCTCGATGCCCTCGGCCAGCATCGTCATGTCGAGCTTGTTGCCGAGCGAGATCATCGTCTCGAGCAGC
>JBEKKW010000050.1:0-14908 GCA_050010495.1 Acidimicrobiales bacterium | reverse complement strand
GAGGCGCCCGGCCCCGGCGCGCCTTGTCGCGCGGACCCGGGCCGTCTGGCACACTGCATAGATGGACGAACCAGCCAACAGCGAGGCCACGCTCAATCCCGACGCCGTGCTCGACCCCGGCCAGGGGGGCGGCACCGACGAGGCGACCGATTTCATCAGCCAGCCGGCCAAGGTGATGAGGATCGGCTCGATGGTCAAGTCGCTGCTCGACGAGGCGCGCAGCGCCCCCCTCGACGAGGCCGGGCGCACGAGGTTGCGCGAGATCTACGAGACCTCGATCTCGGAGCTGTCGAGCGCGCTCTCGACGGACCTCGGCGAGGAGCTGGCGCGCATGGCCCCGCCCTTCTCGCCCGACGTGCCCTCGGAGTCCGAACTGCGCATCGCCCAGGCCCAGCTGGTGGGGTGGCTCGAGGGCCTCTTTCACGGCATCCAGGCCTCGATCTTCGCCCAGCAGGCGGCCGCGAGCGCGCAACTGGAGAAGATGCGCGAGCGCTCGCTCAATCCCGGCGGCCCCGAGCCGCGCGCGGGCACCTACCTCTAGGTCACGCGTGCCGGGCCGCCGTGACGCACTAGCCTTTAAATCCCACGCATGTAATTTCGAGGGCCACTTCGCGGAAAGGACGAGCGCAACGAATGGCTGACGGCTTCGTCCACCTGCACAATCACACCGAGTACTCGATGCTCGACGGGGCCGCTCGGGTCGACGAACTGGTCCAGGCCGCCAAGGCCGACGGCCAGCGGGCCATCGGCATCACCGACCACGGCAATCTCTACGGGGTGATCGACTTCTACGAGTCGGCGCGCAAACACGGCCTGACCCCGATCATCGGGATCGAGGCGTACATGGCGGCCAACTCGCGCTTCGACCGGCCGCCGCGGCGCGGCAAGATCGACGACACCGGGGGCGACACCGACGGCGGCCAGAAGCTCTACCACCACCTCACCCTGCTCGCGATGACCAACGAGGGCTATCGCAACCTTCGCCACCTCTCGTCGCGGGCCTTTCTCGAGGGCTACTACTACAAGCCCCGCCTGGACTGGGAGCTACTCGAGTGCTACGCGCCGGGGCTGGTGGCGACCTCAGGCTGCCTGGGCGGCGTGGTGCTGCAGGCCCTGCTCCAGGACAACTACGCCAAGGCGCTCGAACTGGCCGCGCGCCTGCAGGCGATCTTCGGCCGCGAGAACTTCTTCATCGAGATGCAGGACCACGGCATCCCCGAGCAGCTGCGCACCAACCCCCAGCTCTTGACGATCGCCCAGGAACTGCGCGCCCCGCTGCTGGCGACCAACGACCTGCACTACGTGCGCCACGAGGACGCCGAGATGCACGACGCGCTGCTGTGCATCGGCACTGGCTCGCTCGTGGCCGACCCGAACCGTTTCCGATTCCACTCCGATCAGCACTACCTCAAGTCCGCCGACGAGATGCGCTACCTCTTTCGCGACATCCCCGAGGCCTGCGACAACACGTTGGCGATCGCTGAACGGGCCGACGTCACCATCGAGTTCGACAACGACGCACTGCCGGAGTTCCCGATCCCCGTCGAGTACCAGGGGACGAGCCACAAGGAGGGCGCGAACCGCCTGCTGCGCGAGCTCACCCTGGCCGGGGCCCACGAGCGCTACGGACCCGACTTCAACGACGCGGTGCGCGAGCGGATCGACTACGAGCTGAGCGTCGTGGCCGACATGGGCTTCTCCGACTACTTCCTCGTCGTCTGGGATCTCATCCGACACGCGCGCGAGCAGGGTATCCGCGTCGGTCCCGGTCGCGGTTCGGCCGCCGGGTGCTGCATTGCCTACTGCCTGCGCATCGTGGACATCGAGCCGATGCGCTACGGGTTGATCTTCGAACGGTTCCTGAACCCCGGCCGGCGCCAGATGCCCGACATCGACATGGACTTCGACGAGCGTTACCGCGGCGACATGATCCGCTACGCGGCCGAGCGCTACGGCGCCGACCACGTCGCCCAGATCGTCACCTTCTCCACGATCAAGGCCCGCGCCGCCGTGCGTGACGCCGCTCGGGTCCTCGGCTACCCGCCCCAACTGGGCGACAAGATCGCCAAGGCCATGCCCCCGCTCGTGATGGGACAGGACGTGCCCCTGGAGGCCTGCTTCACGCGCATGCCCGGCTTCGAGGGCCGCTACGCCGAGGCGGCCGACCTGCGCGCGCTCTACGGCAACGACCCCGAGGTCAAGCACACCGTCGACGTGGCCAAGGGATTCGTCGACAAAAGGCGTCAGGACGGCATCCACGCGGCGGCCGTCGTGATCACCAAGGAGCCGATGCTCGAGTACGTGCCGGTGCAGCGCAAGTCCGGCCCCAACGGGTCGATCGACGACGCCCCCATCGTCACCCAGTACGAGGCCGGCGCCATCGAGAAGCTGGGCCTGTTGAAGATGGACTTCCTGGGGTTGCGCAACCTGGCCATCATCGAACGCACGCTCGAGCACATCAAGCGCCGCCACGGCATCGACGTCGACATCGACCACGTCGCCTTGGACGACGAGAAGGTCTTCGAGATGCTGCGCCTCGGCAACTCCATCGGCATCTTCCAGCTCGAGGGTGACAAGATGCGCCAGCTCATGCGCCGCCTCGCGCCCACCAGCTTCGACGACATCCCGGCGCTCAACGCGCTGTACCGGCCCGGGCCCCTGAGCGAGAACGTGCACAACGACTACGCCGACCGCAAGAACGGCCGCCAGCCCGTCAGCTACGACCACCAGGACCTCGAGGAGATCCTCGGCGAGACCTACGGGCTGATGATCTACCAAGAGGACATCATGCGCGTGGCGACCAAGGTCGCCGGCTTCTCGATGACCGAGGCCGACGACCTGCGCAAGGCCTGCTCGAAGAAGAACCGCGAGTTGATTCAGGCCCAGCGCCACAAGTTCGTCGAGGGGGCCGAGCGCGAGGGCTACGGCGGGGAACTGGGCGAGGCGATCTTCAACAAGATCGAGCCCTTCGCCGACTACGCCTTCGCCAAGAGCCACGCCTTCGGCTACGGACTGATCGGTTACCAGAACGCGTGGCTCAAGGCCAACTACCCCGTGGAGTACATGGCGGCGCTGCTGACCTCGTTCCGCGAGGACAAGGACAAGGCCTCGGTGTACCTCAACGAGGCGCGCCAGATGGGGATCACGGTCGGCGTGCCGGACGTGAACGAGTCCTTCGCCGAATACGCGCCGAGCCGGCGACAGGACCAGACGATCCTCTTCGGCCTGGCCGCGGTGCGCAACGTGGGCGAGGCCCTGGTGGACAAGATCGTCGCCGAGCGCGAGGCCCACGGCCCGTTCACGTCGATCTACGACTTCGTGCGCCGTGTCGATCCCGTGGTGCTCAACCGCCGATCGATGGAATCCCTGATCAAGGCGGGGGCCTTCGACTCCCTCGGCGTGCCGCGCCTGGGGTTCCTCTTAAAGGTCGACGAGATTATCGACGTCACGCTCAGTCGGCGCAAGGACCTCTCCTTCGGGATCTCGACCCTGTTCGCCGCCCTCGAGGGCGGCGGGGCCGACGACTGGGAGGGCACCGAGATCGAACTGAGCGACCTCGAGTTCGACAAGTCCGTCAAGCTCGACTTCGAGCGCGAGATGCTGGGCACCTATATATCGGACCATCCGCTCTACGAGATCGAGAGCCTGCTCGCCGCCAAGACCGATGGGTCGATCCTGTCGATCCGCGAGCGCGGCGACGAGCTGGCCCGCGCCAACAAGGTGGTGACGGTGGGCGGGATCCTCGCCGAGGTGCAGCTGCGCACCACCAAGGCCGGCCAGCAGTACGCGCGCGTCGTGCTCGAGGACCTCGGCGGGTCGATGGAGATCATTTTCTCGGCGCGCAAGTTTGAGGAGTGTAGTGGCTTCCTCGCCAAGGACAACGTCGTGCTGATCGAGGGCCGCCTCGACGCGCGCGACGAGGAACTGCGCTTCAGTGCGATGACGGTGACCCTTCTGAAGGTCGATCGGGGCGACGGCGAACTGCGCCTCGCGCTGCGGCCCGAGGACCTCACGGCCCGCTCGATCGGCACGCTGCGCGAGATCCTCTCCCAGCACCC
Organism: Acidimicrobiales bacterium; assembly: GCA_050010495.1. GTDB lineage: Bacteria > Actinomycetota > Acidimicrobiia > Acidimicrobiales > RAAP-2 > RAAP-2. Next base: position 10,850 of record JBEKKW010000050.1, on the reverse strand, counting down.
CGGCCGTTCCCCGGTAATCGTCGAGACCGGCGAGGCCGGGAAAGCCTACAAATTGGGGCCTGAATTTAATGTCAACATCGCGGCCGTAGTGGGTGATCTCCGCTCGGAATTCGGGCGAAACGTCATAAAGGGATAGTCCGAGTTTCTCGGGGCGGCGAAGTCCCGTAGAATGGCTCCCTATGACAATGAACGTCACCACGAAGGACACCACCGCCCTGAGCGATGTCGAGCTGGCCGAGATGGCCGATCTCTGCGTCGATCGCGAACCGAACTTCGACATTGGCTTTCTCTCCAAGCAGCGTGAGGACTGGGTGCTGGTCACCCAGGTGCGCGAAGGTAACAAGCTTCGCGGCTACTCCTTTTGTACCCTGGAGCGCATCGGCGGCACGCCCTCGCTCTTGGTGGGACTCTTGCTGGTCGATCGCAACGCCAAGTCCGACCAGACCTTGAGGGCCATCCTGCACGATCAGTTCCGTCGGGCGCTGCTGGCCTTCCCCGACGAGGACGTGTTGCTCGGCTCGCGCCTGATGTCACCCGACGGCTTTCGCGCCTTCGCCGGCCTCGACGACGTCGTACCGCGCCTCGGCTACAAGCCGACCGGCGAGGACCGGGCCTGGGGCCGCCGTCTCGCGAAGCGCTTCGGGTCCGAGAAGTCCATCGACGACAAGACCTTCGTGATGACCGTCACGACCGGTCCCGTCGGGGGACTGGACTACGTCGCGGCCAAGGGCGCGATCCCCGAAGGGGCCCACAGCCACTTCGACGGGGTGAAGCCCGACAAGGGCGAGCGTCTGGTCGTCTTCGGCTGGGCCATGGCCGAGTCCTTGGCCTCGGGCAAACTGCCCAAGTAGTCCCCGCGGCTCAGCCCCGCGGCAACAGACCGGTGCAGCTCTTGTAGCAGTGGCCGTCGATGGGCTTGGAGAGCGTGGTGAGCACGTAGGTCGGTCGAAAGCCCAGCGAGGTCGCCAACTCCTTGCCGGCCAGGGAGAACTGTCGGGCCGTCTCCATGGTGCGAATGGCGTGGCGGTCCTCGCACAGCAGCCACACGTCGTCGCCGTACCAACCGAAGCGGACCCAAGTGGAACCGTCGTCGCTGCGGCGAAGTAACTGCGGTCCGCTGTCGGCCGCGATCAGGGCCACGCTCGGGCGCTCGCCGCGGAACTCCCAGTAGGGGGCACTGGGGCCGCGAAAGCCGAACAGGTGGCCGTCGGCGGGACTGGCAATCGTCTCGAGCCAGGCGCGAACCCGTCGGCCGCGATAGGAACCGAGGCGCCGGGGCAGGTCGGCGAGGGTCACGGCCTCGGGCTGGGCGAGGTCGTTGCGCTCGATGTCCTCGGCGAGCTGGCCCTCGACGATGTCGAAGACGGCGAGATCGGCCACGAAGTCGTCGGGCCAGGGAACGCGCCAGCGCACGATGGCCTGGGAGGCGAGGTCGACCACGGTGGTCGACTCGTTGGTCGAGCCGAGCACCAGACCGTAGACCGTGGAGCCCGGCGTGAGGTTGACGCTGTCGCGTTGGGGCATGCGCTGGACCAGCTTCTTGATGGCGCGCGCCGCGGGGTCGCGGTTCCAGATGGCCATCAGCGCGTCACGTCGGCCAGTTGGTCGTCCAGTGCGGACGTCGTCGCTACGGGCAGCTGGCAGGCCCCGGCGCGACAGACGTAGGCGAGGCCGACGCTTCGTTGTTCGAGCAGGGGCGACGATCCGGAGCCGGTGATGAGGACGCTGCGTGCCACGGCTCTCAAGCGTACGTGGTCGCTCAACTCGTTCGCGACGCCGGGCACGACGATCTCGACGCCCTCGAGCGCGAAGCCGGCCCCGTCGAGCAGGTCCGGGACCGCGCTCGGGTGCGTGGCGATCAGCGTCGCGCCCAGTTCGACGAGGCGCTGAGACGCGCAGAGCAGGTCCGCGTCGCCCAGGCACAGGGCCAGTCGTGCGAGGGCGCGACAGGCGACCGCGTGGCTCGATGGTGTGGCCCCGTCGAAGATCTCCTTGGGGCGCGCCACGAGGTCGGTGACGACGTCGTTGGTGGCGAAGAGACCGCCGCCGACGTTGGGCGTCTCTACGTTCGGCCGTTCGCCGTCCCAGTAATGGGTGAGCAGGTAGTCGGCCACGTCACGGGCGCCGTCGAGCCACTCGTCGTCGCCCGTCACTTCGAAGGCGTCGACGTGGGCGTCGCACAGCCACGCCACGTCACCGGCACTGGCGTAGGTGCGTTGGCTCTCGGTACGCCACCAGTGACCGTCGTGGTGGTGCGTCGTGCGCAGCGAGCGCAGGAGCTCGAGGGCCACGGCGCGCCACTCGTCCTCCTGGCTCGCCAGACAGGCCGACGCGAACATCGCGTTCCACTCGAGTATCACCTTCTCGTCACGTCCCGGCGCCGGGCGCCGACGGCGAGCTTGGCGCAGGGCCTCGAGGGCGGGGCGTAGCTCTCGGGGGGTGAGGAATGGTTGACCGTCGCCGAGGCGCGGGATGCTGCGGCCCTCGAATAGGCCGGGCGACGTAACTCGCCATCGCGCCAGCACCGCGTTGAGGTCGCCGCCGCGACCGGCGTCGTCGAGCGCGGCGGCGACTTCCGGCACGCTCCAGGTGACGTGCGATCCCTCGACGCCCCCGGCGTCGGCGTCCAGCGACGACGCGTAGCCGGCGTCCACGCTCAAGTCGTTCACGACGAAGCGCAGGGTGTCGCGGGCGACGTCGCGCCACTCGGAGCGACCCGTCGTGCGCGCCGCATGGAAGTAGACTCGCGCCAGCAGCGCCTGGTCGCTCAGCATCTTCTCGAAGTGCGGCACGTGCCACTGTGCGTCGACGCTGTAGCGGGCGAAGCCCCCGCGAAGGTGGTCGTAGAGCCCGCGCCGCGCCATGGCGTCGAGGGTGCACGAGACCACCTCGAGGGATCGAACGTCGTCGAACTCGAGCAGAGCCTGCACGTAGCTCGGCCGGGGGAACTTGGGCGCGTCCCCGAATCCGCCGTGCTCGTCGGAGCGCTGCACCAGTTCATCGCGCAGTCGCTGGCGGGCGGCGCGCAGGTCGAGGGCGCCCGCAGAGGCGACGAGGTGGTCGACGAACGTGATCTCACGCTGCACCGACTCCTGGAGCGATTGGGCCTGGGACAGGACTCGCTCGCGATCGCTGGCCCAGGCCTCGGCGAGGGCCTGTAGCAATCGGGGGAATCCCACCTGACCGTGTCGATCGGTGGGTGGGTAGTAGGTGCCGGCCATGAAGGGCCGCCCGTCGGGCACGAGGAAGACGGACATTGGCCAACCGCCGTGGCCGGCCACCAGCTGGGTCGCCGCCATGTAGAGCTCGTCGACGTCAGGCCGCTCCTCGCGGTCGACCTTGATCGCGACGAAGGAGTCGTTGAGGGCCTCGGCGATCCGCGGATCCTCGAAGGACTCGTGGGCCATGACGTGACACCAGTGACACGCGGCGTAGCCGATCGAGAGAAAGATCGGTCGATCGAGCTCGCGCGCGTGCGCGAGCGCCTCCGGTCCCCACGGCCACCAGTCGACGGGATTGTCGGCGTGCTGGCGCAGGTAGGCCGAACTGGACGAGGCGAGTCGGTTCACCCACCGATGCTAGGGCGACGGACCGTCAGTCGAATGAGGCGGCGACTAGACGGGCCGGGCGTGGCCCGACTGCTCCCACTGCTCGCGCCGCACGGCGAGGATCACCTCGTCGGTCCACTCGCCCTTGACGAACTCGTTCTGCACGAGGTGGGCCTCTCGGCGCAGGCCGGCCTTTTCGAGCGAGCGGATCGAGGCGGCATTACGTCCGTCGCAGCGTCCGACGATGCGGTGCAGCGCGTACTGCTCGAAGCCGATCTCGAGCAGTACTGCGTAGATCTCAACGGCGAGGCCGCGGCCGTGGACGTCGGGGTGCAGTGATCCTCCGACCTCACCTTGACGGTGCTCGTTCCTCGTCCAACGCAGCATGAAGTCGCCCACGACCCGTCCGGACTCGCGCAGCACCACGGCGACGGGCAGCACGTTCTCGTCGATGATCTCTTCGGGCCGCTGCAGGTGTCGCTCCAGCGTGGCGAGCGATTCGGCCCGGTCGCGCGGCCCCCAGTACAGGTAGCGCGCGACCTCGGCGTTACCGTAGAGCAGGCTGAGGTCGTCGAGGTCGTCGAGGTGGAACGGACGCAGCGTGAGGCGTTCGGTGTGACGGTGCACCAGCAGTTGGGCCATGGCACCGTTCTAGCGCCGAGTTCACGACCACGTCGCTCGAACGGCTCTGGGCGGCGCGAGCCTCACTACTGTGTTGAAGAACAGCGGGGCGGACGAGACAGGAGAAGGGCATGGCGACACCACTGCGGTGGGGCATCATCGGCACCGGAGGCATAGCGCGGACCTTCGCGAGTGACCTTCGCCAGATTGACGAGGGCGTGGTCGTCGCGGTCGGCTCGCGGTCAAAGTCGTCGGCCGACGACTTCGCCGCCCAGTTCGACGTCGGACATAGCTACGGCTTCTACGAGCAACTGGTCGCCGACCCCGACGTGGACTGCGTGTACGTCGCGACGCCGCATCCGATGCACCACGAGAACACGATGTTGGCCCTCGGGCACGACAAGCCGGTGCTGGTAGAAAAGGCCTTCACGATGACGGGGGCCGAGGCTCGCGACCTGGTAGCGCTGGCGCGCGAAAGGAACCTGTTCTTGATGGAGGCGATGTGGACGCGCTTTCTGCCACACGTCATCGCGCTGCGCGCCCTGTTGGCCGAGGGCGTACTCGGCGAGATCGTCACCGTGATGGCCGATCACGGGAAGTGGTTCGAACCTGATCCCGGGTTCCGCCTCTTCGCCCCGGAACTTGGGGGAGGGGCCCTGCTCGACCTGGGCGTCTATCCCGTGTCGTTCGCCTCGATGATCTTGGGCACGCCACGACGAATCCAAGCGATGATCACCCCATCCTTCACGGGGGTCGACGGCCAGACGTCGATGCTCTTCGGCTACGACAGCGGCGCGCAGGCGGTGCTGACGTGCACGTCGTTGGCCCGTAGTTCGACGCGAGCGAGCATCGTCGGCACCGACGCGCGCATCGACATCGAGGGTGACTTCTATGCGCCGACCTCCTTCGTCCTCACGACCCGTTCGGGTGATGAGCGAAGCTTCGACTTCGAACGCCGGGGTCGCGGCCTGCAGTACGAGGCGCTCGAGGTCGCGCGATGCATCACGGCCGGCGAGACGGAGAGCGCGCTGATGCCGCTCGATGAGTCGGTCGCGATCATGGACACGATGGAGGAGGTCCTGAGGGCCCTTTGAGTGGTGCCGATACCGTCTTAACGGAATCTTTAAACTACTGGGAAGTACAGGGATGTACTGAGCAGTAGTCACTGGGGCGACCAACTTGGCCGCCACGCCGAGCGTCCTCGCCGCGGATGGACGACGACCTCGGGTAGGGCGATCGTGTCGTGGAGCGGGACGACCAGCGAGGGCCCGTCGCGCAGATGAACACCAGGTTTCCATTGACCTGTTCCCTAGTTTGCGACGTTGTTCACTCCGTTGGTCGACAATCGGACTCGAGAAGAATGTCGCGCCAGGGCGAGTCGTGGCGAGCGTCCTCCGGTAGCTGGCCTCAGTGGCCGGTAATGGAACTCGGGCCCGACGCGGTGGACGCCTCCACAGAAAAGCCAGTCGCCAAGCGGCGGATCGATGGCGCACGGGAGCGCTGAGGAGACGCATCGCACCACATCGGCTTCTCACCCAAAGAAGGACACCCGGACCATCAATTGTCGATACAATTGCGCTCGGCCACCAAATAGACGTCGTTGCTTCGTGCGATGTTGCAGAACAGTGACGAATCTGTCGTGGCTCCGGTGTCGTCCACGGCACGTTCGGCCACGTCTGGCGCGAACAACGTGTGCACCTCGTCGATGCGCTGACCTCGCACGCCTCGGTGTCGTTAACCGGCTACGTCGTCGAGTGGTGAATGTGCGCGACGCTTGTCGACTCATTGACCGAATCGCTCCTTCAACGCGGCTGGGACGAATCGAGAAGGGGATCACGACCGAGGTGACGTACAACTGGCGCAATTGTTATGATATGTTGCACGTTGAGAAATTCTCGAATGGACACGCAGGGGGAAAAAATGATTTCGAATAAAGTGAGACGTATTGCAACATCTGCAATCGCTCTCGTGCTCATGGGCACAATGGGAGTGGCGGTAGGTGCGACATCGGCGTCGAGCGCAACCAAGGTGAAGACGATTTCGGTCGCCGACATCAACAGTTCATACTCGGCGATGAAGTTGCTGAAGCCGATTACGGCTGAAGGCAAGGGTGGCATTACGGTGATCCTGCCGGACGAGGTCTCGTCGAACCGTTGGGTGGACTTCGACGCACCGGACCTCAAGAAGGCCCTCCTAGACGCAGGCATGAAGGCTTCGCAGATCACGATCGAGAACTCGCAGGGAAATGACGCAACGGCCATCAGCATGGCGCAGGCGGCAATCCTCAAGGGCGACAAGGTCATCATCTACTGCGCCCTCGACTCTGCTACTGGTGCCACCATCGAAGCGGATGCCCACAAGGCTGGCGTCAAGGTCATTGACTACGACCGCCTCGTTCTTGGTGGTTCCGACCGGTACTACGTGAGCTTCAACAACGTGACGGTCGGCACCCTGCTGGGCAACGGCCTCGTGTCGTGCATCAGCGCGTGGAAGATCACGTCGCCCAAGGTCATCGTGGGTGTTGGTTCACCGACGGACAACAACGCGACGTTGTTTGCCGATGGTTACGACGCGGTGCTGAACCCATTGTTCACCGCCGGGACGTACAAGTTGGAGGCGACCCTCGCCGGAACGTGGACGCCGTCACAGGCTCTGACTGAGTTCCAGCAGGCGTACACCGCCAACCCGACGACCAACGCACTGTTGAGCCCGAACGACGAGAACGCTGCGCCGATCATCACGTACTTGCAGACGCTGGGTGTCAAGCCCTACACCTTCCCGGTCACGGGTCAGGACGCCACGGCCACCGGTCTTCAGAACATCGTTGCCGGCTACCAGTGCGGTACCGTCTACAAGCCAGTTCCGTTGGAGGCTCAGGGAGCCGTAGCGCTCGCGATGTACGCTCGCGCGAACAAGAAGGTTCCCGCCTCGTTGGACAACTCGAAGACGTTGGACTCCACCAGTGGAAAAGAAGTTCCGTCGCTCCTCCTGCCTCCGCAGTGGGTGACCGCTTCGACCATCGAGAAGACGGTTGTCGCTGACGGATTCGTCCCCGCTTCGCAGATCTGCACCACCGCGGCTCTGCAGGCCGACTGCACCACCTACGGAATCCACTAGGTTCAAACAGCTAGAAGTTTGAGCGAAAAGAAGCATGGAACCTACCTTCCAGGCGTCGCCCTCCACTGCCACGAATGTGGCAGTGGAGGGCGGTGTTGCAACCGCATCGAGAAATAACGATCAACCGCTGCTGAGCCTGCGCGGCATCTCCAAGAATTTTGGTGCCGTCCAGGCTCTCGTCGACGTCGACCTCGACATTTCACTCGGTCAGGTGACCGCGCTCATCGGCGACAACGGCGCGGGGAAGTCGACCCTCATCAAGACGATCTCGGGAATCTGGAGCCCTTCGGAGGGCAGCATCTTCTGGAACGGCGAACAGGTGACGCTCAAGACTCCTCGAGACGCCGACGCGCTCGGAATCGCGACCGTGTATCAGGACCTCGCGCTCTGTGACAATCTCGACATCGTCGCCAACATGTTTCTGGGCCACGAGACGATGCGACGCGGGTTGCTCGATGAGAACGCCATGGAGTCCGCCGCCAAGACGACGCTTAACGGCCTCTCCGTGACGACGGTGAAATCGGTCCGTCAACTGGTGGAGTCACTGTCTGGAGGACAGCGCCAGTCGGTGGCCGTCGCACGTGCCGTCATGCGCGACGCCAAACTAGTCATCCTGGACGAGCCGACGGCGGCGCTCGGCGTGTCGCAGACGGCCCAGGTGCTGTCGCTCATCCGACGTCTCGCGGACCGCGGCATCGCGGTTCTCCTCATTTCTCACAACCTCAATGACGTCTTCTCCGTGGCGGACCGGTTGGCCGTGCTGCACCTCGGTCGAATGGTGCACAGTGGGCCGGCCTCTGACTACACTCCTCAGACGGCAGTTGAGATCATCACGACCGGCAGTTTCGTGAAGGCCGGCACCGGCGCCGGGTCAACGCCGTCGAGCGCCTCAGGGGAGCCAGCATGACCGAAGAGGAGCGTGGTGTGACGGACCAGTCGGGAACGGTCGGTACTGATGCCGCACCACCTCTCACTGGTGACGTCGTGGTTGAAGGCGAGGACCTCGCCCCCGCGATCGTCGAGGTCCCCGAATCCTCCGGACGATCCGTTAGCGGCGTCCTCAAGGGCGCGCTCGAGAAGGTCCGCTCGGGCCAGAGCGGGTTGGTCCCGATACTGCTGGGCCTCGTGGCCCTGGTCATCTTCTTCCAGACCAAGAACTCGCTGTTTCTCTCCGTGGGGAACCTCTCGAATCTCCTCACCCAGGCCTCCTATCTCGTGACGTTTGGTTTCGCCGAGATCTGGGTCCTCTTGCTCGGTGAGATCGACCTCTCGGCCGGCTATAACGGCGCGATCGCCGGGGCGGTGGTCGCGGTCCTCGCCGGCATCTACCATCGCTACCCCTGGTGGCTGGCCATCATCTGCGGCCTCGCCGTGTCGACCTGCATCGGCGCCCTGGTCGGTACGCTCGTCATTCGTTTGCGGATCCCCTCGTTCATCGTCTCCCTGGCCTTCCTGCTCGGACTGCAGGGTGTCCTGCTCAAGATCCTTAACTTCGACAACTATCAAGGGAGCGTCTCCACGTCCAGCGGGCCGCTCCTGGACCTGGTGAACGGGAATCTCAGCCCGGCGGCGGGATGGATACTCGTCGCGATCGGCGTGGGCGGGTTCGCCATCCTCACGGTACTGAGCGACGCCCGGCGACGGCGAAGCGGTTCCGAAGGCGTACCGTTCGGCGTCACCCTGTTCAAGGTGTTGGCCGTAGCCGCCGGTGGCGTCGCACTCGCGTTGGTATGTAACGCCAACCGCGGCGTCATCGTGCACCTCTCGGGAATACCGTTCTGTGTCCCGATCGTTCTGGGCATCCTCATCCTGTGGCAGTTCTTGCTGAAGCGGACTCGATTCGGACGAAACATCTACGCCATTGGCGGCAACGCGGAAGCGGCCCGTCGGGCCGGCGTCAACAACGGGATGAACCGCCTGGCCGCGTTCGCGCTCACGGGCTTCACCGCCGGCGCCGCGGGGATCCTCTACACCTCTCGCCTCGGTGGTAGCTCGACGTCGGTTGACGGCGGTCAGCTCGTGCTGTTGGCCGTAGCGGCCGCCGTGATCGGCGGCGTCAGCCTGTTCGGCGGTCGGGGCAAGATGGTCCACGCCCTCGTCGGCGGCATGATCATCGCCATCATCTACAACGGCATGGGCCTGATCGGGCTCGATGCGGCCACGCAGGACATCGTCATCGGCCTGGTGTTGCTGGCGGCCGTCAGCGTCGAAGCGATCTCGCGCCGTAGTGCGGTGCGCGCCTGATCGCAAGGTGCCGCGGCGACACCTCGTGAGTCGGGGACCCGTTCGCAGAACCTGGAGGTGTAGCACCCCTGTCGTCCACGCGAACGAACGGACGTCGTTCCTAGGGGCGTATCCCTAAGGTGCGGGTGAGGTAGCCGTTTCGAAACTGGCCGTCGGGGTCCAGTTCCTGCACGAGTTCTTCGAAGTCGTTCAGTCGCGGGTAGAGAGCGGGGATCTCTGGTGCGGCCATGGTGAACCACTTGGCCCAGTGGGGACGGGCCTCGAACGGCCGCAGCGCGTCCTCGATCGCCGGCAGGAGACGCTGTACCTCGCTCGGCCTGTTCTTCCACGTGAAGTGGATGGTGAGCGAATCGCGTCCGTGGGCCGGACTGAGCCAGAGTTCGTCGCCGGCCACGGTGCGCACTTCGCCGATCAGCAGGTGCGGCGAGAAGGCACTCGCCAGCGGTTCGAGGGCTCGAAGGGCCGACCGGCCGTCCTGGCGCGCGACGAAGTACTCACTCTGTATCTCGTCGCCGTTGCTCGGCGTCTCGTCGAAGCGAAAGTGCGGCAGACGTTCGTTCCACGGGCCCGGCACGCCTCCCTGCACCGTCGTGTTGTCGCGGCCGTCGTCGGCCGGCGACATCACCTGGTGGCCGGCCGGCTCGGCGTAGTCGACCGCCGGCCTCCGCCCGCCATCCTGCGCTCCCACGCGGGATTTGATCCAGACCTGGTCCACGAGGCCGTTCCAACGGCTGAAGAGACTGACGCTGTAGCCGCTCTCCATGATCGGATCGAGCCGCCCGAGCTCGCGCCAGGGCATGTTGACGAAGACGTCCTGGCGCACGTCGTAGGTCGGCTCGATGCGCAGCGTCACGGCCGTCACGATGCCGAGGGCGCCGAGGGACACGACGGCGCCCGCCAGACGTGGATCGTGCTCGTCCAGTACGAGCCGTCGACCCCGCCCGGCGACGAGCTCGAGACCGCAGACGGCGCCGGCCAGGCATTGATTGGACGCTCCCGATCCGTGGGTCGCGGTGGCGCAGGCGCCCGCGACGGAGATGTGCGGGAGCGAGCCCATGTTGTGCAACGACCAGCCGCGCCGATTGAGAAAGGTCCCGAGTTCGCCGTAGGTCATCCCCGGCGCCACCGTGACGCGCCGGGTCGACTCGTCGATGCGTGGCTCGAAGCGCAGCGAGTTCATGTCGAGCAGCGTTCCCGCGGTGTCGGCCAGGTCGTTGAAGGAGTGCCGGGTGCCCAGCGCCCGCACGGGGCCACCTCGCGCGACGAGCGTCTCGACCTCGTCGAGCGAACGAACGGCGATGATGTCGCGCGCGCGGTAGC
>JBEKKW010000049.1:0-15282 GCA_050010495.1 Acidimicrobiales bacterium | reverse complement strand
GACGCCGTTGACCGAAGCGGGGCAGACGATCGAGCCGTCGGTCTCGGTGCCGACCGCCAGCGGCGCGAGGCCGGCCGCGAGCGCCGCCCCCGAGCCCGAGGAGGAGCCGCCGGCCGAGCGGTCGAGCGCCCAGGGGTTGCCGACCAGTCCGCCGCTCGCCGAGTAGCCGCTCGTCGAGCGTGGTGATCGGATGTTGGCCCACTGGCTTAAGTTCGTGCTGGCGAGCACGATGGCACCGGCACCGCGCAGACGCGCGACCAGCGCAGCGTCACGGGTCGGCCGCCCTCTAAGGGCCGTCGACCCCGCCCAACCGCCCAGGCCCTCGACCTCGATGTTGTCCTTCACCAGCACGGGTATCCCGTGCAGGACGCCGCGCGAGACGCCCTGGATCCGCTCGTCGTCACACTCCTGGGCGACGCGCAGCGCGTCGCCGGCGACCATGGCGATGGCGTTGAGACCGACCTCGGTGCCCACGGTGTCGATGGCCTCGATGCGCTCGAGCAGTGACTTGACGAGCTGGGTCGAGGTGAGTCGTCCGTCGGCGAAGAGCTCGCTCACGTTGTCGCAGGAGAGGTAGCCGTGCTCGGCGGTGGCGGGGTGCGGGTCGGTCATGTCCTCACACTAGAAGTACTCGACAACGCTGAACATCGGTGACGGCGAGCGACGGACCGCCGTCTCGTGGGCCCGTGTTAGGCCGTGTCCTTGGGCAGGCCGAGGACCCGTTCGGCGATGATGTTGCGCTGCACGACCGACGTGCCGCCGCCGATGGTGAGGGCCTGGGCGTAGAGGAAGCCGTAGGTCCAGGCCGCCCCGTCGGCCCCGCCGACGCCGCCCGGTCCGCGGCCGTCGAGCATCCCGGCGGCTCCGGCCAATCGGTTGGCGAGGCCCATGACCTCCTGGCCGTGGTCGTCGGCCAAGGCCTTGCGCACGCTGGCCTCGGGTCCCTGGTCCTTGCCGGCCAGGGCGGCCGACACCAGGCGCATGCGCAGCAGCTTCAAGATCTCGCCGTGGGACCAGCAGCGCACGAGGTCGTCGCGCTCGAGTTCGTTGTGCGCGACGTTTGTTTCACGCACCAGTTCGACCAGGTCGTTGGCCGTCGGACCGCGGCCCCAGAGCGAGCCCTCGCCCGAGAGGGCGATGCGCTCGTTGCCGAGGGTGACCTTAGCCAGGCGCCAGCCGTCGTTCACCTCGCCGATGAGGTTCACGTCGGGGATGCGGACCTCGTCGAGGAAGACCTCGTTGAAGGCGTGGTCGCCGGTCATGTCCACGATCGGTCGCACGGTGACGCCTGGCGCCTTCATCGGGCAGACGAAATAGCTGATGCCGCGCTGGGCCGGGCCGTCGCTGGACGTGCGCGCGAGCAGGATGCCCCAGGTCGAGATGTGGGCGTAGCTCGTCCAGACCTTCTGGCCGGTGACGACCCATTCGTCGCCGTCACGGCGGGCCGTGGTCGCGAGCGCCGAGAGGTCGCTGCCGGCGCCGGGCTCGCTGAAGAGCTGGCACCAGAACTCCTCGCCGCTCAAGAGGCCCGGGAGCCACCGCTCCCTCTGGGCCTCGGTCCCGGCGAGCAGGATGGTCGGTCCGGCCCAGCCGATGCCGATGGGGTTGATGGGACGGTTGACGCCGGAGCGGCTCAGCTCGTCGTCGATCAACAGCTGCTCTTCGACGCTCGCGCCCCGACCCCAGGGCCGAGGCCAGTGCGGGGCGACCAGTCCGGCCTGGGCCAGGTCCCGCCCGGAGGGGTGGGGGTGATCGGCGAGCCACTGGCGGATCTCTCGGCGACGGGGGTCGTCGCCGTCGACGTCCTCGTCGAGGGCCGGCGCCGTCATCGGCGCGAGCAGGCCCCGGCCTTCGGCGATCTTGTTCGCGGTGCTCGTCATGGCTCTCTCCCTACCCAAGGTACCGCGGTCTGGCCGCACCCCAATCGCGCCTAGCCGCGCAGTTCGCGCAGGAACTGCTCCACCTGGGCGCGGTCTCGGGTCCGCTTCATCGGGGGCAGTTTTTTGAAGAGGGCCGCGCGGTAGCTCGACTCGGCGAGTCGGGTGTCGAGTACGGCCACGACGCCCCGGTCGGTGTTGGTGCGGATGAGCCGGCCGACGCCCTGGGCCAGCAGCATCGCGGCCCGCGGCAGGTCGACCTCGTAGAAGGGCCGCTCGGAACGGCTCCGCCGGGCCTCGGCGACCGGGTCGTTGGGCACCGCGAAGGGCAGGCGGTCGATGGTCACCAGGCTGAGGGAGTGGCCCGGTACGTCGATGCCCTGCCAGAAGCTCGTCACCGCGAAGAGGCTGGCCTCGGCGCTCTCGCGGAAGGCCTCGATGATCCGCTGGCGCGAGAGGGTGCCCTGGACGAGGACCTCGGTCTCGAGGCGCGGACCGACGGCGTCGGCGACGCGGTTCATGACCGAGCGGTTGGTGAAGAGGGCCAGTGTGCGCCCACCGGCCGCGTCGATCAGCGAGACCAGTTCTTCGATGATGGCCGCTTCGGCGCCGTCGCTGTTGCGCGACGGGAAGCCCTCGGGCACGTAGAGCAACGAGTTGGCCTGGTAGTCGAAGGGGCTCGGCACGTGTTCGACGACGCAGTCATTCTCCAGGCCGAGGCTCTTGGGCAGCGTGTCGGGGATCGTCGCGCTCGTGAGCACCGCCGTCACGTTGGCCCACAGCTCGTCGTGCAGGCGCGGTCCCACGTCGATCAGCGATATCTCGATGGTGATCTCGCGGTCGCGGCGGTCGAGGAAGAGCAGCTCACCGTCGCGGACCTTGTTCGTGCGCTCGAGGTCGTTGCCCAGGTGCACGGCCGGCCCGAGAGCCCGCACGCGCCGCGCCTCGGCCTCGGCCCCCTCGGTCGCCAGTACCCGCAACGCCTCCACGACGGAGGTGACGAGCTCGCTGGCGCGCGCCAGCTCGCGCACGTTGTCCTCGCCCAGTCCCGTGAGCTGACCCCCGTCGTACTGGATGGCCAGGGAGGAGTCCAGTCGGTCGGCCACGCCGAGCAGGTCTTCGCAGCCCTGCGCGAAGTCGCTGCCCAACAGCGAACGTGCGACGCTAGAGAGCGCGCGCAGGCGCGACGTCGAGAGCGAGGTACCGAGCAGCGAGGCGAAGATGTCGAGCACCTCGTGGGCCTCGTCGAAGACGACGTACTCGTGGGCCGGCAGCAGCATGGCCCCCGAGGCCAGGTGGGCGGCGTAGAGGTGGGTGTTCACGATGAGGATCGAGCTCTCGGCGGCGCGGTCCTTGGCCCGTTCGGCGAAGCAGTTCTGGCCCTGGGGGCACTGCACGCGCCCGAGGCACTCCTGGGGCGTGACCGAGAGGCCGCGCCAGGCCCGTTGGTCGATCTCGAAGGGCAGCTCGTCGCGGTCGCCGGTCTCGGTGTCGCTGGCCCAGCGCAGGATTCGGCGCATCTGGCTCGAGACGTTGCGCGGCACCTCGGTGCCGTCGTCGAAGCTCAGCTGGCCGCCGCCGACGTCCTTGGCCCGGTTGAGGCAGAGGTAGTTGCTCTTGCCCTTTAACACGGCGACCCGCACGCCAGCGGCGTGGGCCGCCACGGTGGGGGCGTCCTTGGTGGCCAACTGGTCCTGGAGGTTCTTGGTCGCCGTCGCCACGACGACACGCTTCTTGGACATGACGGCCGGTACCAGGTAGGCGAGCGACTTGCCGATGCCCGTGCCGGCCTCGATGACGGCGTGACGGTGTCGGGTGAAGGCGGCCGCGACGGCGCGCACCATCTGGCGCTGGCCCTCGCGGCTCTCGCCCCCGCCGGGCAGGTCGGCGGTGATCTCGTCGAGCAGCGCCAGGGCCCGTTCGGCGTCGATCGCCACCACGTCGTCGTCGAGTTGGATCCCCCCGTCGTCGGGCTCGACGTAGGGCGTCTCGTCGTCGGGGTCGAAGGACTTCACGTACGAACCTTAAGTGGTCGCAACGTCCGCTCCGGGCCGTGAAATGCAGGCAACGGGTAGGTTTTAGACGTGTCCGATCCCCGTCCCACCCCTGTTCCCACGTCCATCGAGCGCAGCGGCGTGCCCGCGCACGTGGGCGTGGTGATGGACGGCAACGGCCGTTGGGCCCAGCGCCGGGGCTTGGCCCGCACCGAGGGCCACGGGGCCGGGGAGGAGGCCCTCGTCGACACCGTCTACGGCGCCCTCTCGCTCGGGATGAAGGCCCTGACGGTCTACGCCTTCTCGACCGAGAACTGGCGCCGGCCCCTCGACGAGGTCCGCTACCTCATGAACTTCAATCGCGGCCTGTTGGAACGGCGCCAGCACGAACTGCACGCCGACGGCGTGCGCATCGTCTTCTCGGGCCGCCAGGACTGGCGGGTGCCGCGCGGGGTGTTGAACCGCATGCACGAGGCGGCCGAGCTGACCAAGAAGAACAAGGTGCTCACCCTCAACATCGCCTTCAACTACGGCGGCCGGGCCGAGATCGTCGACGCCGTGCGGGCCCTAGTGCGCGACCGCGTCGCCGAGAGCAAGGTCGACGAGAAGGCCATCCGCTCGCGGCTCTACCACCCCGAACTGTCCGACCCCGACCTGATCGTGCGCACCTCGGGCGAGTACCGGATCTCGAACTTCCTGCTCTGGGAGATGGCCTACTCCGAGCTGGTCTTCACCGACGTGCTCTGGCCCGACTTTCGACGCGAGGACCTCTTCGCGGCCGTCGTGGAATTTCAGCGGCGCGAGCGGCGCTTCGGGGGTCTCGACACGTGACGATGACCCGGATCACGGTCCTCTTCGGCCTGGCCGTCTACGTCTTTCTCTGGGTGCTGGCCGCCAACGGCGACGACCAACTGGTCGCGCCGCTGCTCATCCCCCTGGTGCTCGTGGTGCTGATCGGGGCCGGCCTGGCCCTGGACCGCTACCTCGGCATCACACCGCGCAAGCAGCACTTCCGCGACCGCGACGACCACGAGCCATGAGGGAGTTCCGCGACGACGCCGTGGTGCTGCGCACCTACAAGTCGGGCGAGTCGGACCGTGTCGTCGTGCTCTGGACCCGCGAACACGGCAAGGTCCGCGTCATCGCCAAGGGCATCCGCAAGACGACCAGCCGACTGGGCGGGACCCTCGAGGCGCTGGCCCACGTGCGCGTCGACCTGGTGGCGACGAGGGGCGACCTCTACGTCGCTAAGCACGTGTCGCACCTGGCCCACCTATCGACGCTGCGCTCCTCCTACGACCGGATCAACGCCGGCTACGCCGTCGTCGAGGTCGTCGACGCCATTCCGTCGGACGACGTGGCCGACGAGTCCATCTTCGACCTCCTGGTGCGGGTGCTGAACGCGCTCGACCAGGAGGGCATCGAGCCGGCGCTGGTGCCGGCCTCCTTCTACTTCCGACTCCTCGCCCTCGACGGCTCCGAACCGGTGGTCGAGGGCTGCGTCAACTGCGGGTCGCCCGGCCCGCTCGTCTCCTTCGACGCGGCCGTCGGCGGGACGCTCTGCGCCAACTGCCGATCCGGTCAGGCCCTCTCGAGCGACGCGCTGGCGCTCATTCGCCGGATCCTCGGCGGCGACCTCGGCAACGTGCTGGCCGAACCTGCGCCGCCCGGCGCCGGTGAGGTCGCGGCCATAGCGCAGGAGGCGATCGAGCAGCACTTCGGCAAGCGGCTGCGCGTCGGGCGCTCGAGCGCGCCGTTGTCGCCGCCCGCGGCCCGGGGCTAGCGATGTCGAGCGAAGGAAACGCACTTGCGGCGGCGTCGGAGTTCGGCGTCTACGTCCACGTGCCCTTCTGCGCGCACCGCTGCGACTACTGCGCCTTCGCGACCTACGCCGACCGCGACCACCTGATGGATGAGTACGTCAAGGCCGTGCTCTCTGAGATCGCGTGGGCCCGGGCCGACGGCCTGCCCGAAGCCACCTCGGTCTTCTTCGGCGGCGGCACGCCGTCGCGTCTCGAAGCCCACCAACTGCTCAGGATCCTCGACGCCATATCACGCGTCGACGGCGCCGAAGTGACCGTCGAGTGCAACCCCGAGGACGCGGGCCTCGATCGGCTGCGCGCCTACCGCGAGGGCGGGGTCAACCGCATGAGTTTCGGCGTGCAGTCGACCCAGCCGGCGGTGCTCGCGGACCTGGGGCGCCGCCACGGCACCATGGCCCACGAAGAGGTCTCGCGGGCCGTCACCGAGGCCGGTTTCGAGACCTGGAACATGGACCTCATCGTGGGCTCGCGGGCCGAGACGACGGCGGACGTGCGCCACACGCTCGACGACCTGCTCGGTCTCGAGTATCCGCCGCCGCATATCAGCTGCTACGCGCTCACCCCCGAGGCCGGCACGCCGCTCGGCGACGACCCGAAGCGCCACCCCGACGAGGACGCCACGGCCGACGCCTACGACCTGGTCGGCGAGGTCCTCGAGGCCCACGGCTACGAGTGGGAGGAGATCTCGAACTGGGCCCAACCGGGCCACGAGTGCCGCCACAACCACGTCTACTGGGACCAGGGCGACTACCGGGGCTTCGGCTCGGCCGCCCACTCTCACCAGTCCGGCCGGCGTTTCTGGAACGTGCGCACGCCCGATCGTTACATCGCGATGCTCGAGCGCCACGAGTCGCCCCTCGGCGGCGAGGAGGTGCTCGACGAGGCGACCAAGGCCTTCGAGCGCGACTCGCTGGCGCTGCGCACGCGTAGCGGCGTACCGGTCGAGGCCTTCGACTCGCTCGAGGAGATCAGACACCTCGTGCGCGTCGCCGACGGGCGCGTGACGCTCGCGCCACAGGGCCGCCTGGTGGCCAACCAGGTCATCGTCCGTCTCTCCTCCGCGACGTGACCCGGTAGCCTTGATTGATGGATTCGACGCCCGCCACCGACCCCGACCTGCTCGAAAAGGTCATCAATCTCGCCAAACGGCGCGGCTTCATCTTCCCCTCGGCCGAGATCTACGGCGGGTTCCGCTCGACCTACGACTACGGCCCCCTGGGCGTGAACATGCTGCGCAACGTGAAGCAGGCCTGGTGGCACTCGATGGTCGAGACGAGGCAGGACATCGTCGGCCTGGACGCGGCGATCCTCGGTCCGCCGGCCATCTGGCAGGCCTCGGGCCACCTCGAGACCTTCACCGACCCGCTCGTCGACTGCCTTAAGTGCAAGGAGCGCTGGCGCGAGGACAAGATCAACGGCGTCTGCCCCAACTGCGGCTCGACCTCCTTCACCGAGGCCCGGGCCTTCAACCTGATGTTCAAGACCCAGGCCGGCCCGGTCGAGGGCGAGGGCGCGACGGCCTACCTGCGCCCCGAGACGGCCCAGGGCATGTTCACCAACTTCGCCAACGTGCTCGCGAGCACGCGCAAGAAGCCGCCCTTCGGCATCGCCCAGATCGGCAAGTCCTTCCGCAACGAGATCACCCCGCAGAACTACGTCTTTCGCACCCGAGAGTTCGAGCAGATGGAGATGGAGTACTTCGTCCCACCCGACGACGCCCCCGAGTGGTACGACTACTGGGTCAAGGCCCGCTACGCCTGGTACGTCGACCTTGGGATCAGTGCGGACCGGCTGCGACTGCACGTGCACGAGGCCAAGGACCTCTCGCACTATTCCAAAGGCACGACCGACGTCGAGTTCCTCTACCCCTGGGGCTTCGACGAGCTCGAGGGCATCGCCAATCGCGGCGACTACGACCTGACCCAGCACTCCAACGCCTCGGGCGTGCGTCTCGAGTACTACGACCAGGCCAGCGGTGAGCGTTACGTCCCCTACGTGATCGAGCCGGCCGCCGGGGCGACGAGGTCGATGATGGCCTTCCTGCTCGCCGCGTACCACGAGGACGTGGTCGAGGGGGAGAAGCGCACCGTGCTGCGCCTCGACTGGCGCCTCGCGCCCTACCAGGTCGCGGTGCTGCCGCTGTCGAGGAAGCCGGAGCTCGAGGGCCTCTCGCGACACGTGCTCGAGACCTTGCAGCAGCAGTTCACCTGCGACTACGACGTGACCCAGTCGATCGGGAAGCGCTACCGACGCCAGGATGAGATCGGCACACCGTATTGCATCACGATCGACTTTGAGTCGCTCACTGATTATTCGGTGACGGTGAGAAGCCGCGACAGTACCGAGCAGGGGCGGCGCGTCAAGATCAATGGGCTCGTGCAGTCGCTGCGGGTTCGCATGGCGAATAGTCTGCGAAAGAGTCGGTGACGTTGATGAGCGACCCGCGGGCCCAGTCCTTCGGCGCGGTCGCCGAACTGTACGACCAGTACCGCCCGCCGCCGCCCGAGGCGGCCGCGGCGCTGCTCGGCGACCTGCACGGCCTCGACGTGCTGGAGGTCGCGGCCGGCACCGGGATCTGGAGCCGCTTCCTGCTTTCCCTCGGCGCGGAGCTGACCATCGTCGAGCCCGACGACCAGATGCGCGCCGTGCTCGTTCGCCGCAGCCCCGGCGTGCACGCGTTGATCGGCACCGCCGAGGCGCTGCCGGTCGACGGCGGCGCCTACGACCTGGTGGTCGTCTCGTCGGCCTGGCACTGGTTTCGCCAACCCGACGCCACGATCGAGATGGCCCGCGTGCTGCGCGAGGGAGGGCGCCTCGTCGTGCAGTGGAACGGGTTCGGCCGCGACGTCGAGTGGGTGAACGAACTCGCGAAGCTGCGCGACCAGACGGTGCGGCCACGCAGCTGGCGCTCGGCCGAGCTGGCCGACAGCCCGCTCTTTCGCGACGTCGAGGACTTCAGCATCGACTGGACGTGGCGGCGCACGACGGACGAGCTGATCAAGCACTTCGGCACCTACTCGGGCGCGATCGTGCGCACCGACGAGGAGCGTCAACGCATGCGCGAACTGGTGCGGGCGCACCTGGACCGCGTGAGCGACGACGACGTGCTCGACGTGCCGATGACGCTGCGCGGGACGATCGCGCGCCGCTCAGCGCACTGAGAGCGCCGCCGGGCGCCACAGCAGCGCCGGCACCACGATCATCACGGCGAGGACCATGCCCAGCACGCACACCCCGGACCAGGCGAAGTGGGCGTAGGTGACGCCGGCCGCCAGCGAGCCGAAGGCGCCGCCCACGAAGTAACAGACCATGTAGGCGCTGTTGATGCGACTGCGCTTGTCGGGGTTGAGCGTGAAGATGATGGCCTGATTGGTGATCTGCATGCCTTGCATCCCGGCGTCGAGCGCGAAGATGGCGACCATCAACAGCCAGACGTCGTCGTGGCCGACCCACATGAGGGCGTACGAGAGGCCGATCGTGAACGCGGCGATGATGGTCATTTCGCGGCTGCGCCGCCGGTCGGCCTGGCTGCCGGCGACGTTGGCCGCGAGCACGCCCCCGACGCCGAGCAGTCCGAACAGCCCGATCTCGACGTTGGAGTAGTTAAAGGGCGCGCCCGAGAGCTGGAAGGCGAGCGTCGACCAGAGCACCGAGAAGGCGGCGAAGCTCGTCGCGCCGATCCAGGCGCGACGTCGCAGCTCGCGGTAGGTGGCGAGGGAGCGAAAGGCGTCGGCGACGAGGGCGACGTAGCGGATGCGCGCACGGGTCGGCTCGCCCGGTAGGACCCGCGCGAGGACCCCGGCCGTGACGACCAGCACGCCGGCCGCGATCACGTAGACGCCGCGCCACCCGACCCCCTGGGCGACGATGCCCGAGAAGGTGCGCGAGAGCAGGACCCCGAGCAGCAGCCCCGACATCAGGCGGGCCACGACACGGCCGCGCTGACCCTCGTCGGCCAGGTCGGCGGCGAAGGGGAGGATGACGTGCCCGCCGGTCGAGGTGAGGCCGATGACGACCGTGAGCATCGCGAAGAGCACGAAGTTGTGCTCCAACGACCCGGCCAGCATCGCCACGGCCGCGATGAGGAAGATGGTCACGATGAGCCGTCGGCGCGCCATGATGTCCCCGAGCGGCACCACGAACGCGAGGCCGGCGGCGTAACCCAGCTGGACCAGGGTGATCAGGGCCGCGGTGGCGACGGTGCCGACGTGGAAGTCGCCCTTCACCTGGTGCAGCAGGGGCTGGAGGTAGTAGAGGTTGGCCACGATGATCCCGATGGCCAGGGCCATGAGGAAGACGAGCGGCGTCGTCAGGGGGTGTGTCGCGAGGTCGTCGCGGCGCGTCACGCGGCGTTCGTCGTGTTCGACGAGGGGAGGGCGTAGGTGACCTGGGCCTTGGCGACCAGCGCGTCGCTCCCGCGCGAGTGGATGGCGACATCGACGACGGCCAGTTTGCGCCCGAGCTTGAGCACGGTGCCGCGCGCGACGAGGTCGGTCATCTCGGGCTTGCGCAGGAAGTCAATGTGCAGGCTGGTCGTCACGGCGAGCAGCACCGGGCCGATCTGGGCGAGTATCGCCACCCAGGCCGTCGTGTCGGCCAGCATCATCATCAGCGGACCGGACACCGTGCCGCCCGGGCGCTCGTGGCGCGCGGTGATCGATTGGCTCACGACCACGGTATGTCCGGCGACCTCCTCGACGACCGGGACCTCGACGTCGAAGAAGGCGGCGTCAAGTATTGCCTGCAGGGCGTCGACGTCGAGGACGTTCACGCCGCTAGGCCACCTTGCGGTACTGGCGGGTGGCCAGGGGCGCGAGGACCAGGATCGCCCCGATCGACCAGGCCAGCGTGATCCACGTGGAGTCGCCGTGGGGCGTGCCGAGCATCAGACCGCGCACGGCGTCGGCCGTCTCGGAGACCGGCTGGTGCACGGCGAAGCTCTGCAGCCAGCCGGGCATGCGGTCCACGGGCACGAAGACCGAGGAGGCGAAGGTCAGGGGGAAGATGATGGGGAAGGTCATGGCCTGGGCCGCCTCGGAGTTGGGCGCCGCCAGGCCGACGAAGGCGAAGCCCCACGAGAGGCAGTAGGCGAAGATGAGCATCAAGAGGCAGGCCTGCAGGTAGGAGACGAGGGAGCCGGACGGGCGAAAGCCGACCGCGATGCCCACGAAGGAGATGATGATGACGACCCCCACGTTGCGGGCCAGGTCGGCGACGGTGCGCCCGCCGAGCAGGGCGATGCGCGCCATCGGCAGCGCCCGGAACCGCTCGATGAGACCGTGCTGGAGGTCCTCGGCCAGCCCGATCGCGGTGCCGACGGCGCCGAAGATGGTCGTCTGCACCAGGATGCCCGGGATGAGGAAGTTCACGTAGATGCCGCCCGGTACCTGGATGACGCCGCCGAAGACGTAGCGGAACAACAACACGAACATCACCGGCTGGATGACGGCGAAGACGAGGAAGGTCGGTATGCGCACCAGCGCCAGCAGGTTGCGCCGGGCGATGGTCAAGATGTCGCTGATCGCCCAGCGGACCGCTCCCTTACTGGTGGCCGGCGGGGTCGTGGTCGAGGTCGCGGTCGTGGTCACGTGCGGGCCTTCCTTCCTCGTCGCGGCGCCGGGACGTCCCCGTCCGTAACGGCGGTACCGTCCTCGGTCTTGTGGCCGGTCAGGTTCAAGAAGACGTCGTCGAGGCTCGGTTCGCGCAGCGTCAGGCCCACCAAGGTGATGCCGGCCGCGTCGAGGCGGCGCAGCGCGTCGGCCGCGTGGGCCGGACCGTGGTCGACGGTGAGGTCGACGACGGTGCCCTCGACGTTGGGGGGCTTGGCCGAGATCTCCCGGATCAGTTCGACGCCGCGGCGCGCGTCGTCGGTGTTGGCGAAGGTGACCGAGAGCACGGTGCTACCAAGGCTGGTCTTGAGCTCCTGGGAGGTCCCTTCGGCGATGATCTTGCCGTGATCGAGCACCACCAGCTGCTTGCAGAGACGGTCGGCCTCTTCGAGGTACTGGGTCGTGAGCAGCACCGTGACGCCGCTCTCGACCAGTCCCTCGATGATGGCCCACAGGTCCTGGCGGCTCTGGGGGTCGAGGCCCGTCGTCGGCTCGTCGAGGAAGAGCAGCGGGGGGTTCGCCACCAGCGCCGCCCCGAGGTCGAGGCGCCGGCGCATGCCCCCGGAGTAGGTCTTGGCCGTGCGGTTGGCGGCGTCGCCCAGGCCGAACTGCTCGAGCAGCTCGTGGGCCCGTCGCACGACGAACGCCTTGTCGAGGTGGTTGAGCAGCCCGATCATGCGCAGGTTCTCGAATCCCGTCAGGTTCTCGTCGACCGTCGCGTTCTGACCGGCCAGGCCGATGCTCTTGCGCACCGCGTTGGGGTTCTTCACGACGTCGATGCCGTTCACCAGGGCCGTGCCCGACGTCGGCGCCAGGATGGTCGAGAGGATGCGCACCATGGTCGTCTTGCCCGAACCATTGGGTCCGAGCAGCCCGAAGACCTCGCCCCGCGTCACCTGCAGGGTCACCCCGTCGAGGGCGCGGACCTCGCCGTCCTTAAAAGTGCGCACGATGTCGAGGGCCTCGACGGCGTAATCAGACATGGGGGAGATTCTAGGAACTAATCGCCAGCGCCCGGCCCGGTCGAGCGGCCAGGGCGGTACCTTCTCTGTATGGCTATTTCGGACAGTGATATCGCGCAAGTCCGCGCGCACACCGACATCGTGGCCCTCATCTCCGAGCAGGTGGCCCTCAAGAAGTCAGGCCGGCGCTGGACCGGGCTGTGCCCCTTTCACGGCGAGAAGACGCCCTCCTTTTCGGTCAACGCCGAGGAGGGCCGCTACTACTGCTTCGGGTGCCGGGCGTCGGGCGACCAGATCACCTTCGTGCGCGAGATGCAGCACCTCGACTTCGTCGAGGCCGTGCGTCTGCTGGCCGATCGGGCCGGCATCGAACTGCACGAGGACGCCAACGCCGGGCCGGCCCGCAAGGAGCGCCAGGAGTACATGGCGGCGATGCAACGGGCCGTCGACTGGTACCACGAGCGCCTGCTCACGGCCCCCGACGCCCGCGCGGCGCGCGAATACCTGCGCACCCGCGGCATCAACGGAGAGGTGGCCCGACAGTTCCAGCTCGGCTGGGCGCCCGACGAGTGGGACGGCCTGGCCAAGGCGCTCGGGCTGAATGAGAAGGTGCTGCTCGGCACGGGCCTCGGTTTCGTGAACAGCCGCGACCGGCGCCAGGACTCGCTACGGGCCCGGATCATCTTTCCCATCTTCGACAACTCTGGCAAGGCCATCGCCGTGGGCGGGCGTATCCTGCCGACGAACGACGCACCGCGCAGCGACGGCCGCGTCGAGGCGAAGTACAAGAACAGCCCCGAGACCGTCATCTACTCCAAGCGGCGCACGCTTTACGCGCTGAACTGGGCCAAGGACGACATCATCCGTTCCGGCGAGATCATCGTCTGCGAGGGCTACACCGACGTCATCTCGTTCTTCGGCGCCGGCCTGCCCCGCGCCGTCGCGACGTGCGGCACCGCCCTGGGCGAGGAGCACTTTCGCATCATGCGCAACTTCGCCAAGCGCATCGTGCTGGCCTACGACGCCGACAGCGCCGGCCAGAGTGCGGCGGCGTCGGTCTACCAGTGGGAGAAGCAGCACGAGGTCGACGTGCTGGTGGCCCGCCTGCCCAAGGGGAGTGACCCGGCCGACCTCGCCCAGCGCGACCCCGACGCGTTACGCCAGGTGGTCGCCGAGGCCGTGCCCTTCCTGCAATTCCGCCTCGACCGGGTGCTCGACGGGGCCAACCTCGCCACGGCTGAAGGACGGGCCCGCGCGGCCGACGTGGCCCTCGAGGTGCTGGCCGAGCACCCCAGCGACCTCGTGCGCGACCAGTACCTGATGGAGGTGGCCTATAAGTTGCGCCTGGAGGAGACGACCTTGCGGCCCCGGCTGGCCGAGGTCGCCCGTTCGGGCGTGAAGCGACTCATCGCGAACGAGCCGCTATCCGATGAGGCACCGCGACGCCGAGCGCCCGTCGTCGCGATGCCGCGACCGGGGCTTGAGGCCCTGCGACTGTATCTGCACTTTCCCGGTGACATCAAGGAGCGGCTGATCGCCGCGTACTTCGTCAACGAGATTCAGCGTGAGATCTTCGAGGGACTCGCGTCGGGCCAGACGGTGTCGGACGTCGTCGACGGGCTGCAGCGACGGGGCGAGGAGGACGCCGCCCTCGTGCTGGCTCAGCTCGTCGTCGACGAGCTCGACCGCGACTACACCGCCGAGGACGTCAGCGCGGTCATTTCGCAGCTGCTGCGTAGCGCCGTCAACGAGGAACTGAAGAACATTGACCGAGAGTTGCGCGACGGGGCCATCGCGCCTGACGTCGCGATGGCCACCATCCGCGACGTGAAGGAACGGGTCGAACTGTTGGGCACGTCGCAGGGCGACGTCGCTGAGGGGGACCTGCGAAGTTGGCTCCTTACCCGTACACCGGTGACGACGGCGTGAGCGACGCTGCGTTGGGTTTGATCGGCGGTCTTAAGATGATCGCCCCGCTGAGCGCGGAGGAGGAACGTGCGCTGCATCCCGTCATCCAGCGAGGACGTGAAGCGGCGCAGGCGTTGGCGAGTGATGAAGGAATCGACGCCGCGACGCGCCGGCGCCTGCTCCGCCAAAGACAGGCCGGCCAGGAGGCCGAATCGCTGCTGCTGCAGGCGACGTGCGGGCTGGTGCGCACACGGGTGGTCGAGAGGGGCTACCACTTCGGTAACGAGGACCTCGAGGCGGCGGGCATCGAGGGACTGGTCAACGCCCTGCGTCGCTTCGACCCCGAGCAGAACACCCGATTCTCCACCTACGCCAACTACTGGATTATGAAACTGGTGAACCAGGCCGTTCAGCAACAGGCCGGCTTGACCGACGGCGAGATGCGCCTCATCCTCAAACTACGAAAGTTGGAGCGCCTCTCGAGCCCTAAACGACCGACTAAATACGACGTGGCCGAGTCACTAGGCGTCTCCCTGGCCAAAGCGACGGAGGTGATCCAGATGAACCGCGATCTCTTGTCGCGTCGATACCAACCGGCCGAGATCACCGACACCACCGATGTCAAGCAACCGGCCGATGTCCATGACGCCCCGCCCTGGGTGATCGAATCGTTGCGTCGTCTCTGCGGCGATGACTTCGACGCGTTCTGGCAGTTCACGTTCCACACGATGTCACTTGACGAGATAGCCCGTAGACACGGAATCACCAGACAGGGAATGACCAAACGAATCGAACGGTGTCGCCGCGCGGTGCGCGAGAGCGCCGATGCGCAGCGCCTGCAGGAGTGGTTCGACCACCAATAGGAAAAGAATCCTGGGTGCTAATGTTGCTTTGCCTTACTCAATCCCAGATAGCTCAATTGGCAGAGCAAGCGACTGTTAATCGCTAGGTTGCAGGTTCGAGTCCTGCTCTGGGAGCCACTCGAAATAATTACAGGTGTTTTGGGCGCGCTGAGATCATTGTTGTTTTCCGAAGGGCCGTAGCTCAGTGGTTAGAGCAGGGGACTCATAATCCCTCGGTCGTGGGTTCGATCCCCACCGGCCCTACCA
>JBEKKW010000048.1:0-15428 GCA_050010495.1 Acidimicrobiales bacterium | reverse complement strand
GTAGTGGAAGTGCGAGAGCACGAAGAATCCTCCGTGCACCGTCACGTCGACCGGTACGTCGGAGAGGAACACGCCGCTGATCCCGCCGATCAGGAAGTTGAAGAAGACCGCCATCACGAACAGCATCGGCAACTCGAATCTGATCTTCGCTTTATACAGCGTGCCCATACCGACTAGGAAAATGAATCCGGTCGGAATCGAGATCAACTCCGTCGTCAGCATGAAGAGCGGCCGCATGTCGGGGTCGATGCCGCTCTGGAATAGGTGGTGCTGCCACACGAAGAACGAGAGCAACGCCACGCCGATCATGCCGGCGGCCGCCACCTTGTAGGCGAAGAGAGGTTTTCTCGTGAAGACCGGCATCAACTCTGCGACGATCCCGAACCCGGGCAGGGCCATTATGTAGACCTCGGGATGGCCGAAGAACCAGAAGAGGTTCTGCCACAGGAACGAGCTACCGCCGTGCTCGCTGACGTAGAACGCGGTCTGCACGGTCTTGTCGAGCACACCGAAGGTACCGGCCGCAAAGAGGACCGGGGTCGCCAGCGTCAGCAGCGCTGCCGTGGCCAGGATCGACCAGACGAAGATCGGTATTCGGCTCCAGGTCATGCCGGGCGCTCGATAGTGGACGATCGTGACCAGGATGTTGAACCCGGCCGCCATCATGCCCACGCCGATGATGGCGAAGCCGAGCAGGTAGGAGATCATCCCGACCCCGGCCTGGGTCTGCAGTGGCGCGTACCCGGTCCAGCCGGTCGGGAACCCGCCGTAGGGCAACGCCGACACGATCACGCCGTAGCCGGCCATGAAGACCCAGAAACTGAAGGCCTCGATCCTCGGGAAGGCCGTGCGCCGGGCGCCGATCATGAGCGGGACGAAGTAGTTGCCCAGGGGGCCGACGACGAGCGACGACGCCATCATCATCATGATGGTCCCGTGTTCGCTGACGATCTCGATGTAGGTCCCCGGCCCGAAGACGTGCGTCGTCGGGCTCAGCAACTCCGTGCGGATGGCCATCGCGAGCAGCCCACCGGTGAACAGGAAGAGCAGCACGCCAACGACGTACTGCAGCCCCACGACCTTGTGGTCGGTGCTGAATCGGAAGTACTTGCTCCAGTTGGCGGCCGTGGGCCGCTCCTGGGGCTCCTTGCCGATCATCTTGGCCAAGGGATAGTTGAGGGCCCCAATGCCCGCGAGCCAGCCGATGGCGCCGAAACTAAGGCCCAAGGTCGCCGAGACGGCGTTGGTGCCGCTATTGGCGATGTTGATGTAGTCGGCCGCGAGGTAGTTGCCGAACCAGTGACCGATGAAGTAGCCGATCGCGGCGCACACCAGGGCCGTGCCGACGTGTTGGCTCATCCATTCTGGGCGCTGTGACCGCGAGGCCCCCGTGCCCGAGGCGGGGGGCGTGACGCTGCTGGCCGAATCGGCAATCGGTCGGTCGGCGGTAAGAGTCATCGCACGTACTCCGTTTCTTTGGTCGCAATCGTCAGTGCGAAGTCCGTTATCATGATCCGGGCTTCGCGCCGTAGAGTTCGGACTTGCTGTACGGCGTCACGTTGGCGTCGATGTAGTAGCCCCCGGCGGCGCCGTTCGCGTCGGGCACGTAGGTCCAGGCGAAGGGGGCCAGGAACTTGGTGTTCTTCGCGTTGGCCGCCTCAGTGCTCGTGGCCCAGGACGTGAAGGCCGATGCCGACACCACGTGGCCGTAGTCGAACATCGCGCCGTGCCAGAGGCCGCAGAGCTCGCTACAACGGACCACGAACTTCCCGGTCTGCTCGGTCTCGGTGAAGGCCACGTTGTTCTCCATCGGGTTGGCGTCGGCCTTCACCCCGAGCTGATAGGCCCAGAAACTGTGGATGACGTCGAGGGAGGTGACGTTGAAGGCGATGTTCGTGTCGTTGGGCAGCACCAACTGTGGCGTCTCGAAGCCGCCGAACTGGGGGTAACGGTAGGTGAACTTCCACTGCTGGGCCACGACCTGGACCACGAGGACGTGGTTGGGCGACCAGGAGTCGTTCTTGGTCAGCGCCGCCGTCTCGGCGGCCGACGCTCCAGAAGGCGCCCAGAGAGGACTCGGACCCTCGCCCCCACCGGAACCGTGCGTCACGATCAGCGCCACGGTGCCAAAGCCCGCGAGGAAGAGCACGATCACCGTCGTGATGCTGATCCAGGCCACTTGGACGGTGCGGTTGCCGCGAGCGGCCTCTCCGCCCACCGGCTCGGGTACGCCCTTCTTCTTGGCGTTCCACGTGCGGATCGAATAGCCGAGGAAGGTCCAGACCGCGATCATCACCGGTAGGGCGATGATCATCAAGAAGTTGAAGTCGAACTGGTCCGATTGGGCCGTGCTCGTCATGCGTCCCGGGGCCATGTGCGGTCCGAGCGCGAACCAGAACACGAGGTCGGCCACCACCGAGAGGACGAGCCAGATGTACGTGATGCGGCGAAGATGACTCATGCCGGCGGGCTTGGGATTTTCGTCGGCCATTACGAACTCACCACGTCCAAGAAGCCACCCATGTAGTTCTGCGTCGACATCGGCCCTCCATTGCCGTACAGGAATCCGAGGCCGCACGGTACGAAGCACTGCCAGGGGTAGTTCCCCGGCCCCGGGGTCATGAAGCTGAACTTGATGATCTCGTGGGGCAGTTTGAGACTGCACGGGCCCTCACCGCAGACGTTCGACGCGGTCGGACTCACCCCCACGAGCGGGACGCTGATGCCCAGGGTCGGCACGGCGAACGTGTGACCGATGCCGTTGCCCGTGTAGGAGTTGTAGACGCTGACCTTCTTGCCATTGAGCGTCATGGAGCGGCCAATGGTGCCCTGGACCTGCCCCCACTCCTGGTTACGAATCGGACTGCCACTGTCGAACTGCTCGATCGTGACGTCGATCTTGGTGTGCGCGGGCAACTCCCAGGTGGTGTCCTGGACCCACTTACCCGTCGTGGGGTTCTTGACCATGTAGGAGACCCACGTGGGATGGGGTCCGAACCCGATGGAACCAACAGTCTGGGCCGTGAGGTGCACGGTCTGTCCCGGCGCCTGGCTCTTCGTGAAGTTCGTCACTCCTCCGGGCGTGCCGGGTTTCAAGAACACGGCCACGCTCAGCACGACCAGACCGACGCCGACCAGAAAGAGAGCCACGACCAATGTCAGTCTCCCCTTCATTGACATAGTTCGCTCCCCCGTGGCTTGGTGTTCTGTCTGAGACTCACTACTGACAGTAACCGCTTGGTTAACTAAGGTTGAGACTAGTGAGCGACAAAAGTAAGAAAGTTCTTTGGATTTACTTTGGGCTCGTCTTCGCGGAACTGCTCTGCGTGTCAGCCTTCTACATCGAGCTTCGCCGCGCCCTGGGCGGCAACACGTTGTCGTGGGCCTACGTCGTCGAATGGCCGATTTTCGCGGTGTACGCGCTCTATATGTGGCACCGACTCTTGAAGGAGGAGCGCCCGAGCGAGCGAGCGGCGGCGCCCGCCACGCTCGAGGGGGACGACCCCAAGCTCGTTGCGTACAACAACTATTTATCGGCGGTGCACGCCCCGCGCGACGAGGCCACCGACCCGACCGACGACTAACGTACCGCTCGAGGTCCGCTCACTCACCCAGACGCAGTGGGCCCCGGCCGACCGTTCGAACCCGAGGCGTTGGTGAAGGACCGTGCGCGTGCCGCACGGAACTCCTCGTCGCTCATGTTGCGATGGCCCCGCCAGATGTGGTCCAAAAGTTCCGAACCTGACTCCTCCCTCATCGAACGCCGGAACGCGACGTACAGGGCCGGGAAGCACCAGAAATCGCCGCACACCCACAAGATCGCGGCACCGATCTGCTGGTCGGCGAAACGGTTCATGGTGATCACCGGCATGGTCATGTTCGCCATGTTCATCATCATCGCCCCGAAGTTGTAGGAGGCACCCGACACGAGGAAACTCAGCGTGATCGCGATGATCGTCATGATGAGATTGGTGACGAGCAGCGAACCGACCTGCGCGAAGGCCGACAGTTTCGGTCGAAGCGGCGCCGAAGGGATGAACTGGATCCAAAAGAGCAGCCCCGACACGAAGAACGTGGAGAGCATCAGTCCGATGTGCAGCGCAGGACGGGTCATGATCGGGTCGAAGAGGCTGGGCACCATCCAGAGCACCATGACGACGTTGAAGAAGACGATCCCGACCACCGGCGATACGAGGAACGCCACGACCCTTCGCAGCGGGTGCCGCGTCGCACGAACGAAGATGTGACGAAAGAACCGGCGCCTCGCCCGTACCGGGATTGCGTGCACCAACGCCATCCAGGGCGCACCGGCGACGTAGAGGGCGGGAGCGGCCAGCATGACCGTGACGTGCTGGAGCATGTGGACCCAGAAGTACTGCATCGCCCAGAACTGCAGCGGCGATATGACGCTCAGCGTGAGGACCGCGATGCCCGCGTAGCTGTACCACATCTGTCGACGACGGTGCCGCGCGTGCGGCGCCGTCGAACGGCCGTTCAGCGATCGCAGACCCTTCTCGTGAACGACGAGCGCGAGTACGGCCACGACGGCGACCCAGGGATAGCCCCAATTGGCAGTGAGGTAACTCATGACTCGGTCCTCGCGACTTTCACCACTCCCCCCACCACTTGCGTATTCCCCCGTAGCCAAAGCGGCGCTCGAACGTATGACGTGTCAATACTCTGGGACCCTACTCCAGAACTCCGCGTCGTCACTCTCCACGTCGACTCCGTCGCCCGCCGAGCGATTTTGACGAAGCACCTGCGCAAATGGGCGCCATCGCGTGAATAGTGGCGCCGGACCTAGTGCGTCCGCGACCCCGTTCGCGCGGGCGGCGCTTACTGGTTTTCCGCGTCGGCCGTTCTTGGCGAACGCAGACCCGGTTTGGTGCAGGGCCCATACTCGGCATTGACGCACACGGTTCGAGCGTTGGTGTGAACCCCCGTGAGCACGGCTCCTTTGAGTCGGGCCCCTTGGAGGTTCGCGCCGTCGAAGTTGACGCCGGAAAGATTGGCATCTCGAAAATCATCGGCCTGCAAATCCTCTCGGCTCAGGTTTCGATGGGCCAAGTCACATCCCGCAAGGTCGGGGTTCGAAACAGTGACTCGACAGTCCGTGGATCGCGCGATCGCCGACGGATTCGAGGTGTCGGCGCACGAACTGAGGGCGAGTCCCCCGAACACCATGACGGCGACCAACAAGATGGGCTTCAAGGTTCGCATGATCCGACTCGCCGTCGGCGCACCACCGTCGGCCACGGCCAGCGATGGACCCATCGCGGGCGACCGAACTCTCCGCCACGATCCCGAGCGGCGATACCTCGAAACCGAATTCCCCATCACTAGTGGACTCCCTGACTGGCGAGCAGGTCCTTGAGTTCTGAGACCGACGAAGCGGTGAGCGACTCCGTCGAGAGGGGATCGTTCGGGATTATCCACTTGATCTCGCCGTGGGGAGAAAGGATGAACATGTAGTCCGAGTGGATACTCATCACGTCGGCCGGCGTGATTGACACGTCGATGCCGTAGTCGTCCCATACCGGACTTGTCTGAGCGCGGGTACCGGTCACAAAGTAGAAGTTCTTGACGTTCTCGAGGTGGCGGATGGCGATGAAATGGCGCACGTCAGCTAGGGACTGATGCAGTGGGTCAGCGGCGACGGCGACGATGTCCAACTTCGCGTTCGCTGCCAACTCCGAACGCAGTTGCTCAAGCTGCTGGGCCAGCAGCGGGCAGTCGGTCCAACAGACCGGGTCAAGGAACGTCAGCAACGTCACCCGACCGCGATGCTCGCCCAGCGTGTACGGCCGGTTGTATTGGTCGGTCAGGGTGAAGCCACGCGCGGGCGTGTTGGCGGCCGACACTGGTCCATTCTGGGCCAGGAACAACGTCGTTTCGGCACCGGAGAAGGGCGCCCACAACAGCGCGGCAGCACTGACCAGGACCATCGCCGAGGCGAACGTCGCCGCCACGGCCCCCGCGCTGTTGGTCATCTCTTGGGGCAATCGGCGCACCCGGGGAGGCGCCGCCTGCAGCCGTGGCATGGCGCAGCCAATCAACACGGCCATGGGAAGCAGGGAGTTGAAATCGGTGGCGACGCCACCGAAGATTGCGCCATCTTCGGCGACCACCCAAAAAAAGAGACAGCCGACCATCGTCAGATAGACCGGCCAGTCCCATTTCGTTCTGACCGCGCTCCACAGTCCCACCGCGCAGACGCTCAGCCACAGGATCACCACGATATTGAATCCCCCACCCATCCGACCAGCGAGGTCGCCCACGTGGCGCGCCGCCCAGGCCAATACGTGGGGTTGGGCGATCGACGTCATATCCGAAGACATCGAGGTCAGCGCATTGGCGTTGCCCCCGTGCCAGAAACCTGCGGACGGGAGGGACTGGAACACGATGGCGACGAGAAATATCAAGGAGAAGGCGCGCAAGACGAAGGTCGAGAATCCTTGGTGAAACCTCTCCGAGTCAACAGCGAGCCAGCCTCCGGCGATGACGTAAAAGAGGGTGGCGCCAGGCCAACCGAACAGGATCGAGGCACCGGTGGCGAAGATTCCGCCGGCGCCGTTGCCGATGAGCCAAATGAACGCCGCGTAAAACACCGACAGGCCCGCGACCCAGCGGCCGGTCCGGCCGTTGGAGACCAGGATCACCACCCCGAGGCCGATCTGGAACCAGGCCACGCCGGCCGCCAGGGAGACCGGGTGCGAGTTCCAGACGTTGATGGCGTGATTCATCAACGAGTGCAACCACGCGGGAGTGCCGGCCGTCGCCGGCTGTACCACGTTGTTGGCCAGTCCGAGCGGCATCGAGATCTGGAACTGCAGGATGCCATCGACGATCCAAATGAGTCCGAAGCCCCATCGCAAATAGGTGCGAGCCCGCGGCTCGTCAACGGCGTCGGGCGCGACGTTGAACCTGAAGATTCGACGGCTGACCAGAAGCGCGACGAGCAAGACGGCGGCCAAGCCCGTGAACCACAGCACGTCGGTGATGAAAAGGAGATGCTTGAACAGCGAGACCACAAGGTCATTGGTCAAATTAATCGACCGCGCGTTCATTCCTGGCATTGGAGTGATCCCCCTAGAAAGTTGCCCCTACCTTAGATGGGCCGAGCAGGCGGCCAACACCCCGTTGACGAATGAGGCCGAGCCATCGGTGGAATACACCTTGGCCAGTTCCACCGCCTCGTCCAAGACGACCGCGACGGGCGGCGGGTCGCTCATCAACAGCTCGCCGATGGCCAGGGTCATCACCAGTCGGTCCACGATCGCGATCCGCTCGAGGGGCCAGTCGATGGAGAACTGCGAGATGAGCTCGTTGGCCTGCTCCTGGTGCTGCGCGGCCGACGTGAGTAGCGCCACCGCGTACTCGTCGGGGCGCACGGGCAGCTCGTGCAGCACCGTCGCGATATCGCGATCCTTGATGCTCGCTTCGTAGAAGATCTCCAGGGCCCGTTCTCGTGAGTGGTGACGCTTGGTGCCGAGTTCGCTCACCCTAGGCCCGCGTCATGTACTCACCGGTGCGGGTGTCGACCTTGATGGCCTCGCCCGGACCGACGAACAGCGGCACCTGGACCACGAAGCCGGTCTCGAGCGTCGCCGACTTTCGCGCGCCCGAGACGCGGTCGCCCTGGATGCCCGGCTCGGTTTCGGCGATGATCAGTTCCACCGACGCCGGCAACTCGACGCCGATGATCTCGTCGTCGTGCTGGATCAGCATGGCCTTGCCCGTCTCTCGGAGGAAGTGCGTGGCGTCGCCCAAACTCTTCGACGACACCGGCACCTGGTCGTAGGTCGACTGGTCCATGAAGATGTAGTCGTCACCGTCACGGTACAGGTACTGCATGTCGCGCTTGTCGATGATGGCCTGCTCCAATCGCTCATTGGAGTTATAGGTCCGCTCGATCACGGCGCCGGAACGGGCGTTGCGCAACTTCGTGCGCACGAAGGCCCCGCCCTTGCCGGGCTTGACGTGCTGGAATTCGATGACGGTGAAGAGGCCCTCGTCGATCTTGATCGTGATGCCGTTCTTGATGTCGCTGGTGGATATGGCGGCCATGCGGGGATGCCTTTCGAGAATGATGCGACGCCCATTCTAGGCAACGTGCGAAACCGGTCCGCCTAGCCCGTCGCCAGGAGGCGGCGCACGGCCTCGAGGGCGAGGTCGTAGCTGTTCGCGCCAAAGCCGGCGATGGTGCCGTCCACGACAGCCGCCAGAGTGCTGACGTGGCGAAAGGGCTCGCGCGCGGCCGGATTGGACAGGTGGACCTCGACCTTGACGCCGGTGAACTGGCGAGGGCGTCGCCGAGGGCCCACGAGGTGTGCGTGAGGGCCCCGGCGTTGACCACGATCGCCACGGCCGTGCCCGACGCCGCGTGCACCGCCTCGATCAGGTCACCCTCGAAGTTCGATTGGAGGTGGCGCACGGAGTAGCCGGCCGCTTCGGCCTGAGTGCTGAAGCGCGCGACGTGTTGCGCCAAGGTCTGCGACCCGTAGATCTCGGGACTGCGCGTGCCGAGCTGATCCAGGTTCGGCCCCGACAGCAGCAGGATCTCGTCGCTCATGGCTCTCCTCGGAATCGGTCCAGCGTCTCGGCGACCACGCCGGCCTCGACGCCGCGCACGACGTCGAACCCCGGGGCCCCGGCCAACACGAAGGTTAGGTCATGGTGGGCCTTCTTATCGCGGGCCATGATGGCGATCAGGTCTTCGGTCGCGGCGTAGGGCGGCAGCCGACGCGACAACCCGAGGGCCGCGACGACGCCGTCGTGGTTGGCGACCTCGTCGTCGCCGACCCGGCCGAGGCGCCGGGCCAGCCGCGCCGCGAAGCAGAGCCCGACGGCCACCGCCTCCCCGTGGCGCAGTTCGTCCTCTGCGCGTTCGAGCGCCACCGCCTCGAGGGCGTGGCCCAAGGTGTGGCCGTAGTTGAGCAGGGCGCGATCACCGCCCTCGGTCTCGTCGCCCGACACGATGGCCGCCTTCAGCCGCACCGACAGCGCGATCAGTTCCGCCATCGCCCCGGCGTCGAGATCGGAGGCGCGCCGTCCCTCGAGCAGCCAGCACTTGGCGACCTCGCCCAGGCCGCTCCGGCGCTCGCGCTCGGGCAACGTCGCGAGCGTGTCGAAGTCGCACAGCACGCCGAGCGGCTGGTGAAAGGCGCCGACCAGGTTCTTGCCGGCGCGCAGGTTCACCGCCGTCTTGCCGCCGATGGCGGCGTCGACCTGTCCGGCGACCGACGTGGGCACCTGCACCAGGGAGATGCCGCGCAGGTAGACGGCCGCGGCGAAACCGGCGAGGTCGGTGACGGCTCCGCCGCCGACCCCGACGATCACGTCGCGGCGCGAGAGGGACAAGTCGGCGAGGCGTTCGCAGAGTTCGCCCAGTGCACGGAGGCTCTTGGCCGACTCCCCCTCGGGCACCTCGACCACGTGCTGTTCGATGCCGGCGTCAAGGGAGAACCACGGCTGGCGGCGCAGCGTTCCCGACGTGACGATCGCCGCCACCCGCGCCTGCGGCGCGCGTTCGTGCACCAGCGCAGCCAGTTCGTGCCGGGCCCCGGCGCCGAGCACGACCTCGTAGGAGCGCGCTCCGAGTTCAACGGCGATCCTCACCGCACGACCTCGTTCGCGCTATCGCGCACCCGGCGGGTCACCTCGTCGAGCGTGCCCGACGCGTCGACGCGCACCCGCGAGACTTCGTCGTAGAATCCCGTCCGTTGCGCGCGCAGTCGGGCCAGGGCGCCCGCGGCGTCTTCGCCTAGCAGGGG
The DNA here is from genome assembly GCA_050010495.1 of Acidimicrobiales bacterium. Lineage (GTDB taxonomy): Bacteria > Actinomycetota > Acidimicrobiia > Acidimicrobiales > RAAP-2 > RAAP-2. The sequence goes on along the minus strand of JBEKKW010000048.1, from coordinate 5,655 downwards.
CCGCTCGACGTCGCCGAGTCGCGCGAGCAGCACGTCGTCGTCGCAGTCCAGCCAGCACGTCACCTCGGCGCGCAAGAGCTCGCGCGCGTGCGCGGTGGTGACGACGCCCCCTCCGGTCGCCACGACGCCGGGCGACGTCAGCGCGCCCTCCAACGCGACGAGTTCGGCCCGTCGAAAGGCCCGCTCGCCCTCGCGTCGCAAGTACTCGGCCGCGGGCCCACCGACGTTCGCCGCGAGTACCTCGTCGGTGTCGAGCACGGGGCAGGCCCACTCGACCCCCAACTGACGCGCCACCGAGGACTTGCCCACGCCGGGCAGACCCACGAGCACCAGGCGCGCCATCGCTAGTCGGATCGGGCGGCCGAGGTGGTGGTGCCGAGACGGGCCAGGTACGAGTCGAAGTTGGCCACGAACTCGGCCACGGAGTCGCCGCCGAACTTGCGCAGCGCCTCGTTGGCGAGCACGAGGGCGACCATCGACTCCGCGATCACCCCCATCGCCGGCACCGCGGTGACGTCGGTACGCTCCTTGAACGACACCGTCGACTCTCCCGTCGCCACGTCCACGGTTTCGAGCACCGGTCGGTTCAAGGTCGCGAGCGGCTTCATGGCGACCTTGACGATGATGGGCGCGCCCGAGGACATGCCGCCCTCGAGGCCACCGGCGTGGTCGCTGCGCCGGATGTAGCCCCCGCCGCGTTCGAAGCGGTCGTCGACGGCGATGGCGTCGTGGGCCACGCTGCCTCGCTGGGAGGCCTGGACCATGCCGTCGCCGATCTCGACGGCCTTGACGGCGTGGATGCTCATCAGGGCGCCGGCCAGCAGTCCGTCGAGCTTGCGGTCCCAGTGCACGTAACTGCCTAGGCCGACCGGCACCCCGTACGCGATGACCTCGACGATGCCGCCCAGGGAGTCCCCGACCTTGGCGGCCGCCTTGATCTCGGTGACCATCGCCGCGGCCGCGTCAGCGTCGAAGCAGCGCACCTCGCTCTCGTCGACCTGGTCGAGCTGACCGGCCAGAGGTCGAAGGTCCGTGGCCGTGGCCACAGTGCCGATGCGCACCACGTGGCTGACGACCTCGACGCCGATGGTCGCGAGCAGCGCCTTGGCCAGCGCGCCGGCCGCCACGCGCGCCGCCGTCTCGCGGGCGCTCGCGCGTTCGAGCACGTCGCGCGCGTCGTCGAAGCCGTATTTCTGCATGCCGGCCAGGTCGGCGTGACCGGGCCGCGGCTGGGTCAGCTTGGTGGTGGGCTGCCCCGGGGCCGGCGACATCTCCTGCTCCCACTTAGCCCACTCCGAGTTGAGGATCTCGATACCCACCGGCGAGCCGAGCGTGCGCCCGTGGCGAACACCGGCGCTCAGGTTCAAGACGTCGCGCTCGAAGCGCATGCGCGGACCCCGGCCGTAGCCGAGGCGGCGCCGGGCCAGCTCGTCGCCGATGCGTTCGACGCTGACGGGCAGTCCCGCGGGCAGGCCCTCGACGATCACCATCAGCGAACGACCGTGGCTCTCACCGGCGGTTAGGAAGCGCAACATTAAAAAATTCTAGACCGCGTCGGTTACGACTCAGCTCTCGTTGGCGTAGAAGGGATTCACGCCCGAGTCGTGATCGGTCACGTCGATGACGCCGGTCAGTTCGGGGATCGCCTCGCGCAGAGTCGTCTCGATGCCCTGGGTGAGGGTCATGCGGCTCATGGCGCAGCCCTGGCAGCCGCCCGACATCGTGATGTAGGCGACCTTCTTCTCCTCGTCGAGCGCGACCAGGTCGGCCCGACCTCCGTGGGCGGCGATCGAGGGATTGACGTGCTGGTCGAGCACGCTGGTGGCGAGCTGGGCGATCGGGCCCTCGAGGCCGAGCGCCAGGATCTGCGCCGGCACCCCGGGGTGCAGCTCCTCGGGGGTGGGGACGTTGGGGTTGACGAGCACCAGCCCGCCGCCGCCGTCGCTCGCGAACTCCAGACGGCTACCGCGCAGACGTTCGATGCTGGCCGCGGGCACCACGATCGTCACGTCACCGTCCACGCCGATGGCGGCGCCCTCGGGGGCGTCGCCGCGATCGGAGAAGTACAGGTCGTAGGTGTAGCCGCTGCCGCGCGTGCCCGTCACCTCGACCCACAGCGCGAGGCCGTCGCCGTGCTCTTCGGCGTTCATCGCGTCGAGCACGACGTTGCGCGCCTCGTCGGTGAGCTTCAGGATGTCAAACGTCTCGACCGTGGTCACCCGCCCAGTGTAGGGGTGAGCTCGGTCAGCTTCAACGCGCGGTAGGTTTTCGGGGTGACATCTATACCGGCGGACACCCACGAGTGGGTCAGCTTCGACGATCACAAACGTGAGCGCACCTGGATGTTCGACGTGACCTTCCTCGAGAGCAACTGGACCTGCATCTTCGGCAACGGCTGCCAGGGCGTGTTGACGGGACCGACCCCGGAGCTGGTGCAGGGATGCTGCAGTTACGGCGCCCACTTCAGCGACGACAAGGACCGGCGCCGGGTCGAAAAGGCCGCCCTGCGCCTCACGGCCGACCAGTGGCAGTTCAAGTCCCGGGGCAAGAACGGCACCACCCGGGTGAAGAAGAACGGCGAGATGGTCACCCGCCTCGTCCAGAACGCGTGCATCTTCTTGAACCGGCCCGACTTCGCGCGCGGTCCGGGCTGCGCGCTGCACGTCATGGCCATCGACAACGACGAGAGTTACATCCCCCTCAAGCCCGAGGTCTGCTGGCAGTTGCCGCTGCACCGCGTCGACGAGGTCCTCGAGGGTGGGCGGGTGCTGACGCGCATCTCGCAGTGGGACCGCAGCGACTGGGGCGAGGGTGGCCAGGAGTTCCACTGGTGGTGCACCGAGTCCCCCGACGCCTTCATCGGCAAGACCCGCGTCGTCGACTCGATGGCCGAGGAGTTGACCGCGATGGTCGGCCAGGTCGTCTATGACGAACTGCTCGCCTACATGGACAGCCGTGCGGCCCGTCCGATCGCCACGCGCCTCGAGCACCCGGCGCTACGGCACCGGGCCTGAACTACCCCTCGGCGCTGAGCGGGTCCTCTTCGTTGAAGGCCGTGCGCGGCAGCGAGCCCAGGATCTCGTCGTAGCGATCCTCCTCGGCGAGGCACCACTCCGCGTGGACGTCTTCGGGCGCCGCACCACACTCGTCACAGGTGGTGGCGCGTGGTCCGGTGGAGTGTTTGAGTTCGCGGGCCTCAACGAAGCGGCGATGGCGGCCTTTTTTCACGTCAACTCCTCACTGGTCGCGGGCCATAACTGGCGGCGACCGCGGTGCAGAAATGGTGCACCGAGTAACCATGATACCAACTCGACTTCGCCACCAAGCCTCTAGCATCGCCTTGTGAGCGATGCCTTTGACCCCAACGAGATGATCCAGCGATTCAGGGAGCGGGCCGACGCCGTCAAGCGGCGCGGCCTGCCGCCGGTCGAAGGTCCCGAGCGTCTGCGCTTCATCGAGGCGGCCAAACTGGACTTCCAGGACTACGCCATGATGGGCGACGCGACCGCGACGCTCGTAGACGGCATCCTGCGTTTCGAGATCGACCTGCGTCCACCCACGACGTCCGCGCCGGCCTAGGGGGCCCGACCGGCCGCGACGTTAACCCGGGCCGTGCCCTCGGAGAGGGCCGCCATGCCCCGCGACAGCAACGAGAGGGCCGTCGCGCGGGCGCGGGCGTTGGCGTGGGCGGCGTAGCACTTGTTGGCGCCGGCGCCGATGTCGTCGTAGGCCCTGGACAGCAGCGCCGTCGCCTGGCTGTCGGGAGTGGGCAGCGAGGAGTTGGCCTGCTGGGCGTCGACGAAGAGCACGCCGCAGATCGTGTGCAGGTCGGCACTGGAGGCGCCGGCCGTGCGCAGCTCGGCGGCGGCGCGGCGCACGTCACCGCTGATCGTGGGCAGGTTCGCCCGGTAGGCGCTCTGGCTGACCCACTTCTGCATCGCGGCCGTCGGGTCCGTCGTGCCGCAGGCACTCAAGAGCAGTCCCGCGACGAACAGCGCCAGGACCGCTCGCCTCACGCAACGACCACGAGGCGCATCTGGCGCGGGCCGCGACGCAGCACCAGGTAACGATCGTGCAGGGCCAGCGTGAGGTCCAGGGTCTGTCCCGGCTCGACGCGGACGTTGTTCACGTAGACGCCGCCCTGTTCGAGGAAGCGGCGGGCCTCACCCTTGGATTTGGCCAGCCCGCACCGGTGCAGCAGCTCCGCGGCGTCGATGCCCCCGGCCAGCTCGGCACGCGTCACGGTCGTCGAGGGCGCGTCGGCGACCAGTTGGAGCAGGGTCGGTTCGTCCAGGGCGGCGATCGACTCGTCGAACAGAGCCTCCCCCGCCCGTTCGGCGTGACGGGCGGCCTCGTCGCCGTGCACCAGCGACACCACGGCGTTGGCGAGGGCGCGCTGGGCCCGGCGCTCCTGGGGCGCGGTGCGCGTCGCCTCGTCGAGGTTGAGGATCGTGTCGTGGTCGAGGAAGGTGAAGAAGCGCAGCATCGTCGGCGTGGAGCCGTCGTCGACGTTGAGCAGGTACTGGTGCAGTGTGAAGGGCGAGGTCATCGAGCCGTCCAGCCAGACGTGCTCGTTGCCCACCTCGGACTTGCCAAACTTCTTACCGTCGGCGCGCAGCAGCAACGGCGACGTCAATCCGGCGCCGGCCGAGCCGGTGACCTTGCGGATCAGTTCGGTGCCCATGGTGATGTTGCCCCACTGATCGGACCCGCCCAGCTGCAGGGTGCAGCCGTGGTCGAGGTTGAGGCGCAGGAAGTCGTAGGCCTGGAGCAGCATGTAGGAGAACTCCGTGAAGGAGAGCCCGACGTCGTCGCGGTCGAGGCGGCTCTTGACCGAATCCTTGGCCACCATCTGGTTGACGGTGAAGTGCTTGCCGACGTCGCGCAGGAAATCGGTGAGCGTCACCGTCGTCAGCCAGTCGGCGTTGTTGAGCAGCAGCGCCCGCGACGGCCCGGCCGCGGGAGTGAAGTCGAGGAAACGGCCCAGCTGCTCGCGAATCCCCTCGATATTGGCTTCGATCTGCTCGATCGTCTGCAGGGGCCGCTCCGCGTCCTTGAAACTGGGGTCGCCGATCAGTCCGGTGCCGCCGCCGGCCAGCGCGATGGGCCGGTTGCCGGCCATCTGGAGCCGTCGTAGGTTGCACAACTGCAGCAGGCTGCCCAGATGCAGCGACGGGGCGGTCGGGTCGAAACCAATGTAGGCCGTGACGCCGCCGCCGCTCAGGCGATCCAGCACCTGGTCGTCGGTGGCCTGGTGCACCAGGCCGCGAAACTGCCAGTCATCACGGAGATTCATTGGTCCAGTCTAGGGTGGCGCCCCCACTAGAACGGAGCCGTCGTGACCGGCACGTGGGTCTGCAACCACAGCACGAAGGCGTGCCACGCCCCCGTCACCTCGGCCAATCCGATCAGGATCAGGAGCACGCCGCCGACGCGCCCGATCACGCGCTGGTGACGGCGCAGCCAGTTCGACGCCGTGGCCATCCACTCCGTGGCGAGCGCGGCGACCACGAAGGGCAGGCCCAAGCCGAGGCAGTAGACGAAGGCGAGGAGCGAGCCGCGAACCTCCGAGGCCCCCGAGGAGGACTCGGCGAGGCCCAGGATCCCGGCCAGCGTCGGACCGATGCACGGGGCCCAGCCGAGCGCGAAGGTCAC
>JBEKKW010000047.1:0-15697 GCA_050010495.1 Acidimicrobiales bacterium | reverse complement strand
CGTGATGGCCCGGCGCGTCGAGGACGTGGTGCTCGGCCTCAAGGTCGTCATGGGGGCCCACCCGAGCGACCCCCAATCGGTCGACGTCCCCTACCGGGGACCGCGCGAGGCCCGCCGCATCGCCCTGGTGGCGGCGCCCTCGGGCGGCACGACCGACCCCGACGTCGCCGAGGGTGTGCGCGTCGCCGGGCGGGCCCTGCGCGACGCCGGGTTTGAGGTCGACGAGGTCGAACCGCCGATGATGTTCGAGACCTACTTCGCGTGGGCCGAACTCATCACGACCACGCTGACCGTTAGCCAGTCGCTGCTGGCGTCGTTGATCGGCGACGGCGGACGCCGGTTCCTCGAGCTGGTCGACGCGGGGTTCGCGCCGTCGACGCCGGAGTCGCTGTTCGCGATGCACCAGAGCCGCTGGCACGTCGCGCGCGAGTGGCGCTCGTTCATGAGCGACTACCCGCTCGTCGTGGGCCCGACGTGGACCCAGCCCCCGTTCCCGCTGGGCTTCGACATCATCGACCAGGAGTCGGCCCTCAAGGTCGTCGAGATGGTGCGCTTCACGCTGCCGGCCAACCTGCTGGGCCTGCCGGCCGCCTGCGTGCCGACCGGCACGGCGAACGGCTTTCCCACCGGCGCCCAGATCATCGCCAACCTCTACCGCGAGGACCTCTGCCTAGAGGCGGCCCAGGTCGTCCAAGAGGCCGTCGGGACCCTGACGCCGATCGACCCCCGCGAGTAGGGCCGTGACGGCCGTGATCCGACCAATGGAGATGGGCGACGTCGGCGACGCCGTGCGACTCGCCATGGCCAGCATGACGTACCCCCAGTACGAGGATCCCGATGACGTCGGGGCCTACTGGGCGGCCGTCGAGCGCACCCGAGTTATGGGGGGCGACGTCCTGGTCGCCGAGATCGACCACGAGGTCGTGGGGCTCTGTCAGGTGATGGTCCTCGCGCACTTCCAGCACACCGGCGGGTGGTGCTGCGAGGTCGAGACGGTGCACGTGCGCGCCGATGTGCGCAATCGCGGCGTCGGCACCGCGCTGCTCGAGGCGGCCGAGGCGCTCGCGCGCGAGCGCGGTTGCTACCGGATCCAACTGACGAGCAATATCACGCGCCCCGACGCGCACCGCTTCTACGAGCGCCAGGGCTACACGCCATCGCACCAGGGCTTCAAGAAGTACCTGGCCTAGCGAGTTAGGGCAGGTACTTGCGGTAGTAGAAGAAGCCCGGCGGCAGCGAGATGACGAGGTTCAACACCCGATAGACGACGGTCACCGAGAAGGCCAGCGCCACCGGCGTGCCCAACGCCACCAGGGTCCCGGCCATGCCGAGCTCGAAGGTGCCGGTGCTGAAGAAGACGCCGCCGAAGGTGCTGGCGATGTTGGCGAAGAGGTAGGCCATGATGACGATCCCGACGTTCTCGACCCGCCCGAAGGCGAGGAAGGTCAGGTAGAAGGTGAAGACCTCGATCACGATGTAGACCATCGACCACGCGAAGGGCACCAGCATGCGCCGCTTGTTGGACGTCATGGCGTGAAAGCCCACGTAGAACTCGTCGATGAAGTGGATCACTTTCTCCTGAGCCGAGAACTTCTTGAAGACCCGCGTGACGGCGCGCATCAGCCAGTTGGCGAAACGGCGCAGCGCCGCCTCGCGCTGGATGAGCGTCACGACGCACAGCGCGAAGACGATGATGAGCGCCGACGAGCCGAGGGTCACCTTGACGACGGTCCGTCCGGCGTCGTTGCTCAGAAAGATCAACAGGAACCCCACGGGCATCATCACGAGCACCGCCAGGGCGCTCAGGGCGTAGCGCATCAGCTGGGTCAGCACGCTCTCGCCGCGCGGCACCTCGGGCGCGAGGACCTGGGAGAGGAAGCCGGCGCCGGCCAGGCCGGCCGTGGGCACGACGTAGTTGACGAAGTTGGTGGCCAGCGCGCCCTCGAAGAGACGCTTGATGCCGACGTCGTAGGTGAAGATCCCGAGGATCGAGCGGTAGTAGAGGGCGTTGACCCAGTAGCTGGCGAACTGGACGACGACCATCACCCCCAGCACGTACCAGCGCAGCGTCTTGAGCAGGTGCCAGAAGGAGGAGAACTGGTGACGGTTGGCGTAGACCACGAGGGCCAGGGCCAAGACGCCCAGCACGGCGAAGACGTTGCGCCAGCGGAAACGTCGCGTGTCGCCCACCGTCACACCAACGAGGGCGGGGCCGTTTGCGACGTCCGTTCGAGCTGCTTGAACTGGGCCGCGTTGAGCGAGTCGACCTCGCGGGCGCGCGGCACGGACACGTTGACGCTCGCGCTGACGTGGGTGACCGTGAAGACGAGGCGGACGCGCACGTGGGTGGCCGACTCGGACTCGACCACGGACTCCTTGACCTGGCGGACCGTGCCGGCCTGGTCGATCGCGAAGACGTAGACGTCGCTGCCCGGCTTGATCGTCGCCCCGGTGCCCTCGACGTCGTTGCCGATCGCGGCCACGCCGGCCCGGTCGAGGGTGACCCGGTACTCTTCGACCGGCGCGCCCGAGACCCGGCCCGGCCCCACGTCGGTCACCTTGGCCTCCTTGGTGCGCAGCACCGTGAGCAAGACGGGCGATGAGGAGAACTGGCTCAGCGCGGCCTTCGAGCCGAGCACGGCGGCCGGGACCTTGACCCACGTCTTGCCCGACGGCAGGTAGGGGGTCAGCGTCGGGAAGTCGATGTACTCGTACTTGCCCGAGAGCACCTCGCGAACCTCTAGGCTGGCCGAGGAGACCTTGACCTTGTAGTCCATCTCCTCGCGGCGCGCCGCCCGGTCGAGGGCCCCGCCGCCCGAGATCATGACCGGGGTCACGACCTGGAGAGTGTTGCCGTCCGTGATCAACTCCGAGCCGCTCAGGCTGAAGGTGAGGGCCCGCTCGTGCCCGTCGGCGACCTCGGCGTTGATCAGGCGCTGGACGGCCGTGGTGTGGTTGTTCGTGGTGAACGGGTCGTCGATCACTAGGGCGACCACGGCGACGAGCACGACGGTGGCGACCGTCAGCACGACGCTGCGCCGGCGTCGGCGATCGCGGTCGGTGGACTGCTCGTCGATCTTGGGGGGCAGCACCGGCTCAGGCAGGTCGCTGGTAGCGGTCATGAGACATGTTGGCACACGGGACCTTTTAGACCGACCAGTGCGGGGACCCGCGCTGACTACGCTCGGCGGGGGAGGTGGACATGCAACACATGGACGAGATTCGCGAGGAACTGCGCCAACCGGCGATCGATCTGCGGGGACTGATACCGGACGTCATGAAGGGCTTTGGCGCGATGTCGAGTGCCGCGATGGCCGAGGGAGAGTTGAGCGGCGCCGTGAAGGAACTGCTCGCCGTGGTGATCGCCATCACCCGCGAGTGCGACGGCTGCATCGTCGCCCACACGCGTGGCGCGCTTCGCCAGGGTGTGACGCGCCAGCAGATGGGCGAGGCGATCGGCGTGGCGATCTCGCTCAACGGCGGACCGGGCACCGTGTGGGGCCCGAGGGCGCTGCGCTGTTTCGACGAGGCCGTGGCCGACCGATCGGCGTCGTCCTAGAAGCTGTAGGGCAGGTGCTTGATGCCGTTGACGAAGCTTGACGCCAGACGCACCGGCTCGGCGCTGGCGTGCACGTTCGGTGTGTCGGCCAGCAGCTTTCGCCACATGACGGTGATCTCTCGGCGCGCGAGGTGCGCCCCGAGGCAGAAGTGCGGTCCGGGGGCGCCGAAGCCGTAGTGCTCGTTCGGCGTTCGCCCGACGTCGAATCGGTAGGGCTCCTCGAAGGCCTCCTCGTCCCGGTTAGCCGAGTTGTAGAAGAGCAGGACCTTGTCGCCGGCGCGCAGGTCGAAGCCGGACAGCGTGTAGTCCTCACGCAGCGTCCGGCGCATCCAGATCACGGGCGAGGCCCAGCGCACGATCTCCTCGGTCGAGGTGGCGCAGAGATTCTCGTAGTCGCCGACCAGGCGGGCCTTCTGGTCCGGGTGTTCACTCAGCGTCCACAGCGCGTGCACGATCGCCGTGCGCGTCGTCTCGTTGCCGGCCGTGACGAGCAGCACGAAGAAGGAGGCCAACTCCTGGTGGGTGAGCTTCTCCGACTCGATCTCGGCGTTCACGAGTGCGCTGGTGATGTCGTCGATGGGGTGCTCCAGGCGGTGGGCGCCGATCTCGTGCATGATGCCCGTGAGCGTCTCGCCGGCCTCGAGGAAGGCCAGCACTGGGTCGGTCCCCTCGGGCACGTACTCGGGGTCGCCGCTGGAGAGGATGACGTTGGCGCAGCGCAGCACGGTGGGCCATTCGCTCGGGGGCACGCCCATCATGGAGCAGATGATCTCGAGCACGAAGGGCGCGGCCACGTCGACGACGAAGTCGCCGGTGCCACCTCGTTGGGCCCGGGCCAGCACCTCGTCGGCGACGCGCTCGATGGACTCCTCGACGGCGCGCACGTTGCGCGGATTGAAGGCGTTGGAGACGATGCGCCGAAGCCGGGCGTGCTTGGGGTTGTCGGTGGAGATCATGCCCGAGAAGTACTCGACCATCTCGGTGGGCAGGTCCATCTGGGAGACCGCGCCCGGTCCCGAGAGGAAGACCTCGGGGTGGCGCGAGGCCGTCGCGACGTCGCGGTAGCGCGTCAGGGCGTAGTAGCCGGCGCTCGGCGGGAACTCGATTGACGTGCCCTCGATGACGGGGTTCTCGTAGAAGGAGATCGGTCGCTCGCGGCGCAGCGTCGCGAAGGCCGACTCTCGCTCGTCCCAGGGCCGACGCCAGAAGTCGAGGTCCGAGAGGTCGATGTCGTCGACGTTCCAGGTGGGGGCCGGGGCCATGGGATTCACAGTAGAACCCCCACCGTCACGCGGGGCCGTTCGCACGGCAGACTGTAGGGGTGAGTGAACTGAGCGACGAGGAACGTCAGGGCCGCCTCAGGGCCCTCAACGCGCTGATGGACCTGATGCGCCCCTCGGTGCAGGCCGACGGGGGCGACCTGGTGCTGGTGCGCGCCGACGTCGAGAGCGGCGTCGTCGAGGTGCAGCTCCAGGGGGCCTGTTCGAGTTGCGCCATCTCCTCGGCGACCCTCGAGGGCGGCGTGACCCGCATCCTGATGGACCGTCTTGCCTGGGTGACCCAGGTGGTGGGCGGACTGGACGAGTCGATCGACCCCGAGGACTCCATGTCACTCGGTGTCGGGGGCTACGTGCCTCGGTACCGTCAGCTCTAGGTCCAGAATTTCCCGTTGACCGACCCCGGGGAGCCTGGTATTATTTAGTTAGGTGAACTAATGGAAACGACCGGCACGATCAACATGAACGACACGGCGTCGCGGCTGCGCCGCGCCGTCACCCGGCTGAACCGTCGGCTGCGCAGCTCGTCGCTGGGCGGCATCTCGCCGGCCCAGGCCTCGATGCTCGGCTCGATCGAGAAGCTCGACAACCCTTCGCTCGGCGACCTCGCCGTGGCCGAGCAGATGAAGCCGCCGTCGGTGACCCGGGTGGCCCAGGCCATGCAGGAGGTCGGTCTGATCGTCTGCTTCTCGGACCCCGAGGACCGGCGCGTCACGCGGGTGCGACTGAGCGCCATGGGTCGCCGGGAGATCGCCGCGATCCGCCAGCGCAAGACCGAGTTCCTCGAGATGAAGCTGCGCTCGCTGTCGCCGAGCGACCAGCGCCGGGTCGAGGAGTTGGCCTCGCTGCTTGAACGGCTGCTCGAAGAGTGAGCACGAAGCGCCTCTCGTCCAAGACCTTCGCCGCGTTGAGCGTGCGCAACTTCCGTCTCTTCTTCATCGGTCAGTTGATCTCGGTCTCGGGGACCTGGATGCAGTCGGTCGCCCAGGGTTGGCTGGTGCTGCAGCTGACCGGCTCCTCGGTCGACCTCGGCACGGCCATCGCGCTGCAGTACGTGCCGATCCTGCTGTTCGGCACCTACGGCGGACTGGTGGCCGACCGTCACGAGAAGCGCCGGATCCTCTACTGCACCCAGAGTGCGGCCGGGCTTCTGGCCCTGACCCTCGGACTGCTCATGTCGACCCACCACGTCAGCGTCGACACGGTCTTCGTGCTGGCCTTCCTGCTCGGCATCGTGAACCTCTTCGACGTGCCGGCGCGCCAGGCCTTCGTCCAAGAGATGGTCGGGCGCGACCTGCTGGCCAACGCCGTGAGCCTCAATAGCGTCCTGATGAACTCTGGACGGGTGATCGGGCCGAGCATCGCGGCCGGGCTCATCGCGCTGGTGGGCACCGCGGTCTGCTTCTACGCCAACGCCGCCAGCTACGTCGCGGTGCTGGTGGCCCTCGCGCTGATGCGGAGCGCCGAGCTGTTGCCCATGGCGACGGTCAACCGACAGAGCGGCCAACTGCGCCTAGGACTGCACTACGTCTTCGAAACGCCCCTGCTGCGCAACGTCATCCTGGCCGTCGCCGTGGTGGGCACCTTCGCCTTCAACTTCACGGTCACTCTGCCGCTGCTCGCGCACGTCACCTTCCACCAGCGCTCGGCCGCGCAGTACGGCCTGCTGATGGGCGCGATGGGCGTCGGCGCCGTCATCGGCGGGCTGTGGGTGGCGCACCGCTCGCGGCCGACGCCCAAGTTGCTGGCGCTGCTCGCCGTCGCCTTCGGTATCTGCATGAGTCTGGTCGCCTTCGCGCCGACCATCCTGCTCGCGCGCGTCGCGCTGATCCCCACGGGGGCCTGCTCGATCGCCTTCCTCTCCACGGCCAACTCGACATTGCAACTCAACTCCGGCCAGCAGATGCGCGGTCGGGTGATGAGCCTCTACTCGACGGCCTTCCTCGGCACGACGCCGATCGGGGCGCCGCTGGTGGGGCTGCTCATCGCGGCCTCGAATCCGAGGATGGGCATCTTCCTCGGCGCCGCGCTGACGCTCGCGACCGGCATCTGGCTCGTCTTCGAACTGAACCAGAGCAACCGCAGCTCGCTGGCCTTAAAGAACGCCTAGGCCGACTGCGCCTTGGGCTCTTTGGGCAGGCCCAGGGCCCGCTCGCCGATGATGTTGCGCTGGATTTCGGCCGTGCCGCCCCAGATGGTCTCGGAGCGCGAGAAGAAGAACGAGGCCTGCAGGTCCGAGACCGGGTAGTCGGCGCGGCCCCGGCGCACCCCCACCAGGTTCGCTGACGTCTGCCCCTGGCCGGTCAGGATCTGGGCCTGCATGCCGAGCAGGTCCATCGCCAGCTCCATCGTCGAGCGGTGGGTCTCGGACCAGAACATCTTGTTGCAGGCGCCGAGCAGGGCCGCGTCGTGGGTGCCGTTGAGGCCGTCGGTCAAGGTCCGGTACCCGTTGATCTGCATGATCTTGACCTTCTGCCAGGCCTTGACCAGTTCGTCGCGGGTGCGCCGGTCCTTCAACTTGTCGTGGCGCCGCGCCTCCTCGACGATCTGCTCCCACTCCTTCAAGAACCGCCGGTAGCCCGTCGTCGACGAGGAGCCGCGCTCGAAGCCGAGCGTCGTCATGGCGACCTTCCAGCCGTTGTTGACCCCGCCGATGACGTTGTCGACGGGGCAGCGTGCGTTGGTGAAGAAGACCTCGTTGAACTCGGCCGTGCCGTCGACCTGGGTGATCGGTCGGATCTCGACGCCCGGCTGGTGCATTGGCACGAGCAGGTAGCTGATGCCGGCGTGCTGGGGCGCGCTCGGGTCGGTACGCGCTAGGCAGAACATGTAGTCGGCGTGCTGGGCCTGGGTCGTCCAGACTTTCTGGCCGTTGATGTGCCACTCGTCGCCGTCGAGCACGGCGGTCGTCTTGAGGCTCGCCAGGTCCGAGCCGGAGTTCGGCTCGGAGAAGCCCTGGCACCACGCCGTGGTGCCCTGGAGGATGCCCGGGATGAACTCCTTCTTCTGCTCCTCAGTGCCCCACTGCAGCAGCGTCGGCCCGACCAGCGTGTCGCCGAAGAAGTCGGCCCGCATCGGGGCGTCGGCCTTGGCGAACTCCTCGCTGAGCACGACCTGCTGGAGCAGGGTCAGCCCCTTGCCGCCGTACTCTTCGGGCCAGCCGGCGCAGATCCAGCCGCCCCGGAAGAGGGTCGCGGTCCAGCTCTGGTTGAAGGCCAGACGTTCCGCGTCGCTCATGGAGAAGCCCGGCTCGAACCAGCCCTTGGGCAAGTTCTCCACCAGCCACGACCTGATCTCGACGCGGAACGCTTCGGCCTCTTCGGGGTAGGTGAGATCCATAAGGGGCACTGTAGTCAGTCATGGTCGGGCCGTTGGTGGTCATTTGTGCCGTTCTCGCCATCTGGGGGAGAATGGGTGTTCGCCGATTCCGAAAGTTGACCCTTGTCTCGCACCCTTCGCCAAACCGTCACCCGGACCCGGGCGTCCCGGGCCCGCACGAAGTCGCTCGTCACGCCGGCCCCCGTGCCGGCCCGTCCGGCTGGGATTGGCAAGTACCGCATTGCTTTCCTCGTCTACCGCGGCAACCCCCAGTGCGGGGGACAGGGCGTCTACACCCGTCACCTCACCCGCGAGCTCGTCAACCTCGGTCACAGCGTCGAGGTCTTCTCCGGTCCTCCGTGGCCCGAACTGGACGAGGGCGTCGGTTTCACGCCGGTGCCGGCCCTGGACCTGTACCGCGACCCCGACCCCTTCCGGATGCCGTCCCCGGCCGAGATCACCTCGATCGCCGACCTGAGCGAGCTGGCCGTCATGCTGAGCGGCGGATTCGGCGAGCCCCTGGCCTACTCGCTGCGCGTGCGCAAGCTCCTCGCGGACCGGCGCAGCGATTTCGACATCATCCACGACGACCAGTGCATCGGGCCGGGCATCCTGGCGCTGTACCGCGATGGCTGGCCGGTGCTCGAGACGCTGCACCACCCCATCACCGTCGACCGTTCGATCGCGCTCGACCACGCCGACACCTTCATGAAGCGCTACAGCACGCGCCGCTGGTTCGGCTTCTTGCGCATGCAGGTGCGCGTCGTCAAGCAGCTACCGGCGGTGCTGACGGTGTCGCACAACTCCAAGATTGACATCAACGCCCAGATGGGCGTGCCCCTAGAGCGCCTGACCGTGGTGCCCGTAGGCGTCGACCACACCGTCTTTCGCCCCTACGACGACGTCGTGAAGAAGAAGGGCCGCCTCATGGTCACCTCCAGCAGTGACGTGCCGATGAAGGGGCTCGTGCCGCTGCTCGAGGCGATCGCCAAGCTGCGCACCGAACGTGAGATCGACCTCATCGTGATCGGCCGGCCCCGCGAGGGCGGGCGCGTCGCGCTGGCCCTCGAACGCCTGGGGCTCGGCGACATCGTCACGACCATCTCAGGTGTCAGCGACGAGCAGCTGGCCCGCCTCTACGGCGAGGCCGAGGTCGCGATCGTGCCCAGCCTCTACGAGGGCTTCTCCCTGCCGGCGATCGAGGCGATGAGCTGCGCCGTGCCCGTCGTCGCGACCACCGGCGGCGCACTGCCCGAAGTCGTCGGCGTGAGCGGCGAGACCGGGCTGCTCGTCGAGCCCAACAGCCCCGACGCCCTGGTCGGGGCCATCCGGACCCTGCTCGACGACCCGGCGCTGCGCGCCGCGCTGGGGGCGGCCGGGCGCGAACGGGTGGTGCAGCGCTTCACCTGGCAGGTGACCGCGCGCGGCACGGCCGCCTGCTACGACGCGATCCTCACCGGGGCCCCGCTGCCGGAGTCGATGACCTTCGACTGATGCTGACGGCCAACTACGAACGGCTCGGCCTCGAACGGGGCGACCGGATGCTCGACATCGGCTGCGGCTTCGGTCGCCACGCCTTCGAGGCGGCGCGGCGCGGGGCCGAGGTGGTCGCCCTCGACGCCGGCCAAGACGAGGTCGAGGGCGTGGTGGCGATGTTCAACGCCATGGTGGCCGAGGGCGAGCTGCCCGTCGACGCCGCGACGGCTGCGGTCCAGGGCGACGCGCTGGCCCTACCCTTCGCCGACGACGCCTTCGACCGCGTGGTCTGCTCCGAGGTCCTCGAGCACATCCCCGACGACCTGGGCGCCATGCGCGAACTGACGCGCGTGCTGCGCCCCGGCGGGACGATGGCCGTGACCGTGCCGCGCTTCGGGCCCGAGCTCGTCAACTGGGCCCTCTCCGACGAGTACCACAACGTGCCCGGCGGCCACATCCGGATCTATCGCCGCTCGGTGCTGACCTCGCGGCTCACCTCGGTGGGCCTGACCGTCACGGGGCGCCACTACGCGCACGGCCTGCACAGCCCCTACTGGTGGCTCAAGTGTTTGGTCGGCACGACCAACGACGAGAACCGGCTCGTCAAGGCCTACCACCGCTTCCTGGTGTGGGACATCATGAAGCGCCCGCGCACGACGCGCTACTTGGAGAAGCTCTTCTCGCCCCTCATGGGTAAGTCGATCGTGCTCTACCTGGCCAAGCCGGTACGGCCGTGACGACTCAAACGGGTCAGATGTCGGGCGTGCCGGGGATCCTCACCAGCGAGCAGCTGCGCCGCACGGCCGAGCACGTGCGACGGCTCCAGCGAGCGAGTGGCCAGGTCCCCTGGTTCGAGGGCGGCCACTGCGACCCGTGGAACCAGGTGGAGACGGCCATGGCCCTCACGGTGGCCGGCGACCTCGAGGAGGCGCGCCAGGCCTACCGCTGGCTGGCCGGCACCCAGTTGGGCGACGGCAGCTGGTTCAACTACTACCTCGATGATCGGGTGAAGGACACGCGCCTGGACACCAACGTCTGCGCCTACGTGGGCGCCGGCCTCCACCACTACCTACTCGCGACGGATGACGTCGACTTCGTGGCCGCGCTCTGGCCCACCGTCGAGCGCGCGATCGAGTTCGTGCTCGCGTGGCAGCTCGACGACGGCACCATCCGCTGGTCCCTCGACGCGCTCGGGCGGCCCGAGTCCTACGCGCTGCTAACCGGCTCCTCGTCGATCTACCACTCGTTGCGCTGCGCCGTGGCGCTCGGTGAGCGGCTCGACCACCACCGCCCGGCGTGGGAGCTCGCGGCCGGGCGCCTCGGCCACGCCGTGGCCCACCACCCCGGGGCCTTCGCGCCCAAGAACGAGTTCGCGATGGACTGGTACTACCCGATCATCTGCGGGGCGCTGCGCGGGGTCGCCGGCGAACGGCGCATCGACGACGGCTGGGAGCGCCACGTCATGGACGACTACGGCGTGCGCTGCGTCTCGACGAGCGACTGGGTGACGGCGGCCGAGACGGCCGAGTGCGTGTTGGCCCTGGACGCCCTGGGCCAGACCGCCCGGGCCCTCGAGCTGTTCGCCTGCACCTCGAGGCACCGCCGCGAGGACGGGGCCTACTGGACCGGCATTGCCTACCCCGACCGGGTGACCTTCCCCCACGTCGAGACGACCTCGTACACGTCGGCCGCGATCATCCTGGCGGCCGACGCCCTCACCTCTTCGTCACCCGCCTCGGCCCTCTTTCGCCACGGGGAGCTGGCCACGCCGCCCGACCTGGCCGAGGCCCACTGCCCGCTGTCGCGCTAGCGCCGCGCCAGCACGCGCAGCGAGCCTTCGCGCGCCACGTCGACGAACGCGCCGCTCGCCCGGGCCGCCTCGTAGATCTCGTAGGGCGGGCGACCGCCGTCGGCGGGGTCGGGGAAGACGTCGTGGATCATCAACAGCCCCGACGTGACGACCTTGGGCGCCCAGGCCTCGTAGTCGGCCCAGGCGACGTCGTGGCCGTGGCCGCCGTCGAGGAAGAGCACGTCGAGGGGCTGGGCGAAATGCGCGGCGACCACCAGCGACGGCCCGACCAGCCCGAGCACGCTCGACTCGAGGTGCGCGCTGGCAATGGTGCGCTGCCAGGTCGGCAAGGTGTTGAGCCGTCCGTCGTCGTCGACCAACGTCGCGTCGTGGTGCTCCCAGCCAACCTGGTTCTCCTCGCTGCCGTGGTGGTGGTCGAGGGAATAGAGGACGGAGCCCGTCTCCTCGGCCGCGGCGCCGAGAAAGACGGCCGACTTGCCGCACCACGCGCCGACCTCGAGCCAGGTGCCCGCGCGGTGATCGTCACCGTAGGCCAGGGCGTGGTGAAAGAGGGCGAGGCCCTCGTCGCGCGGCATGAAACCCTTGACGCCCTGGGCGTAGGCCAGCAGTTCGTCGCGCCGGCTCATCCGCTGAAGAGTCGCACGAGGGTGTAGATGCCCAGACCGGCGAAGACGAGGCCGCCGAAGAGGCGGATCTTGGCGAGCGGCACCCGTCGCACCAGCGCCTGGCCCCCGAAGGCGCCGACGAAGCTCACGGCGACCAGCGCGATCGAGGCGGCCAGGAAGATCTCGAGCGGCTGGTGGGTCTTGGCGCTCAGGTTGGCCGCCTGGATCTGGGTCAGGTCGCCGAACTCGCCGATGAAGATGACCGTGAAGGCCGTCGCCATCTCGCGCCCGCGCGTCGAGGCCTTTTCGATGGCGCCCTCGCGTTCGCCCTCTTCCGCCTGCTCCTTCTCGGGCACGAAGAGCAGGTAGGCGGCGCCGGCGAGGAAGAAGAGGGCCACGATGAGGTTCTTCACGTTGACCGGGAAGAGCGTCAACAGCCGTCCGGCCTCGACGGCCAGTGCCATCTGCACCACCAGCGCCGCCGAGCCGCCCAGCGCCACCGATATCGGGCGGGCCCGGGCGGCCATGATCACGGTGGCGAGGAAGGTCTTGTCGGGCAGTTCGATGATGAACATCAGGGCCATGACGCCCAGGAACACCCCGACGTTCACCGGGCCGTCCTAACGCTGAAGTCGCACGGCACTCGCGAAGGCCAGCCCGACGCGCATGCGCTCGAGTTGCTGCTCGATCATGCGCTGCTCTCCGCCGAGCGAGTGCTCCGTGTGGAAGGCCTCGACCTCGTCGGCGAAGGCCCCGTCGGTGATGAACGTGGGCACGCCCGCCGCGAGGCGCGCGTGGGTGGCCGGCGGGAACCGGTCGAGAGCCTCGTCCCAGCGGCGCGTGACGTAGCGCCACACGGCCGGTCCGCTCACGCGGTTCATGCTCAACAGGCCGAGCATGATGGCGCTGTCCTGGTTGCGGAAGGTGCCGAAGCACTTCTCGGCGGCGTCGAGGGCGATCTCTTCGTCGGCGAAGTCGGCCAGGCCCCAGAGGTAACGCTGCTCCTCTTGGGGATTGGACGCGTGCGCGCGGCGCTCGAGGAACGTCTCGTAGTCGCCGGGGCGGTTCTGGTCGGCCACGATGCGCAAGATGGTGCGCGCGAGGTCGCCCTCGAGCGTGCCGGCCTCGAACAGTTGCACGGCCTGCGCGCGGATCTCCACGTCGGCGCCGTGGGTGCCCAGCGCTCCGAGCACGATCGCGCGCAGCGAGGCGGCGAGCGCGTTCTCTCCGGGGCGGGCCACCCAGCCGAGCCGTTCGTACTGCGGCACGAACAGTTCGCGCACGCTGGCGGTGAAGGACGGACGCTGGTCGTCATCGATCACCCGGCTGACGAAGCCCAGCGCCGTCGCGACCGGGGTCCACGTCGTCGGCTCGTCGTGGTCGCCCAGGCCCCGGGCTAGGGCGAGGAAGGAGTCCCACTTCATCACGCCCGCGAAGAGCGCGGCCCAGCTGTCGGCGAGCAGGGTGGTGCGTTCGAGCTCCTCCAGTTCGTCGAGGCGGCCCCGCAGCGCCGCCAGTTCCGCGTCGCCGTAGTGCGAGCGAAAGACACCCGAACCTCCGGCGTTCACCACGACCGGGCCCCGGTCGTCGATCGTGATCGGTGTGTCGCCGAGCAGGTGGGCCCGGGGCGCGCCGCCCTCGAGGGAGCGGGTGAAGACCGGCACCAGCCAGGAGGACCCGATGTTGCTCTCGGCCCGGGCCGGACCGTAGGCGAAGGGCCGTTGGCTGATCGCGCCCTCGTCGAGGGTGACGAGGGGGTGGCCGCCCTGGAGGATGAACGTGTTCATCATCGCGCGCACCGGCTGGCCCGAGGCCTCTTCGAGCGCGTCCCACAGGTCGCTGGTGACGGTGTTGGCGTAACTGTGGCGCCTTAAGTAGCGCCGGATACCCTCGCGGTAGACGTCGGGGCCGAGGAAGAGCTCGAGCATGCGCAGCACCGAGCCACCCTTTTCGTAGGTGAGGACGTCGAACATGCCGCGGGCGTCGTCGGGCGAGACGACCGGGTACTCGATCGGCCTCGTCGTGTGCAGGCCGTCGACCTGCAGCGCGACGTCGCGGTCGATGCCGAAGTCGGTCCAGATCTTCCACTCCGGGCGAAAGGCGTGCTCGCACAGCGCGGCGCAGAAGGTGGCGAAGGCCTCGTTGAGCCAGACCCCCTCCCACCACTCCATGGTCACCAGGTCGCCGAACCACATGTGGGCCAGTTCGTGGGCCACGACCTCGGCGACGCGCTTCTTCTCAGCCAGCGAGGCCTGCTCGGGGTCCACGAGCAGGGCCGTCTCGCGGTAGGTGACGAGGCCCAGGTTCTCCATCGCGCCGAAGGCGAAGTCGGGGATGGCGATCATGTCCATCTTGTCCCCGGGGTAGGCGATGTCGAAGTAGGTGGCGAAGAAGTCGAGCGCGAAGGCGCCCATCTCGAGGGCCAACGCGGCGAGCCGTCCCTTGCCGACGGGGTAGATCACGCGCAGCGGCGTACCGTTGACGTCGACGGGAGCCGTCTCCTCGAAGTCGCCGATGACGAAGGCGACGAGGTAGGTGGACATCTTCATGGTCGGCGCGAAACTGACCCGGCGGGTGCCGTCGCCGAGGTCGACGCTGGCGACCTCGGGCGAGTTGGAGTAGGCCGCCAGTTCATTGGCTACGGTGAGGTCGATCTGGTGGGTCGCCTTGAGGGCGGGCTCGTCGAAGCAGGGGAAGGCCCGGCGCGCGTCGGTGTGCTCGAACTGCGTCGTCGCGATGGTGTGGCTCTGGCCCGACGGGTCGACGTAGGTCGAGCGGTAGAAGCCGACCAGCAGGTCGTTGAGCGTGCCGTCGAAGGTGACCTCGAGGGTCGCCGGACCGGCGGCGAGGGGCTTATCCAGTTCGAACGTCGCCGTTTCGTAGGTCTCGTCGAGCACCGGCTCGCGAGAAAGGATGACCTCGTCACCAGAGGAGACGCGCAGGGGCCCCATGGTCAGTTCGAGCGCGTTCAGGGTGATCGAGGTCACCGCCTCGTGCACCTCGACCTCGATGTGGACCTCGCCCGAGAACGTCGCGCCCTCTAAGTCGGGCGTGATGGCGATGCGGTAGGCCGACGGGATGACCGTACGGGCGAGACGATAGGGGTTCGAGGGCGTGCTCATCGGTAGCCACCTTAGGTCCAGAGCCGCTACCCTCGCTAAGTGACAGTTCCGCCGACCCCCGTCTCGCTGCGCGTCAAACCGGGCCCCAGTCGACTGGCCGTGACCGGCATCGGCAACGCGATGCTCGACATCATCTCGCGCGATTCGAACGAGGTCTATAAGTCCCTGGGCCTCGTCAAGTCGACGATGACGCTCATCGAGCGGGACCAGCTCGACGTCTTCTACCGCGCCATGGGCGAGACGACGGAGATGTCTGGCGGCTCGGTCGCCAACTCCATCGCGGGCATCGCCGCCCTCGGCGGGACGTGCGGCTACATCGGCAAGGTTGCCGACGACGAGTTCGGTCAGCGCTTCACCGACGACCTGCGATCGCTCGGCGTCGAGCTCGACCTGGCGATCGCCTCGCAGGGCGAGGGCGTCACCGGGCGCTGCCACGTCTTCATCACTGACGACGCGCAGCGCACCATGGCGACCTACCTGGGCGCGTCGAACCAACTGCGGGTCGCGGACGTCAAGGAGGACCTGATCGC
>JBEKKW010000046.1:0-15858 GCA_050010495.1 Acidimicrobiales bacterium | reverse complement strand
GCCCACCGTCGGCAACGTCGCCACCCAGTACGTCGTGCCCATCAGCACCAGCCAGGACAGCCCCGGTCCCATGGCCCGATCGGTGAAGGACGTCGCCCTGCTCTACGGCGTGCTCGCCGAGTCCCAATCCGAATCCGTTTCCGACGTCTCCTTCGCCGTCGCCACGAACTACCGTACCGGCCATCCCCAGAGCGACCAACTCTTCGACCAGATCGTGGAGGCGCTCAGCGAGAGCGGCGAGCGGGTGCTCGAGCGCGAGGTCGCCCTGCCCGGCGAGGAGGAGAACAGGGACGAGCTGACAGTGATGCTCGCCGAGTTGGTCGACGCGATGACCCTCTACCTGTTGGACCGACCGGGCGAGGGCGTCAGGTCACTCGCCGACGTCGTGGCCTACGAGGACGAGCATGCCGAGGTGGAGCAGGTCTACTTCGGCCACGAGCTCTTCACCATGGCCCTCGACACGGGCGGACGCACCGGCGAGGCCTACGCCGGGGCGCGGGCCCGCAACCTCACCTGGGCCGTCGAGACCTGCCTCACCCCGGCCCTCGAGGGCGTCGACGTGCTGCTGGCCCCGGCCTGGGGGCCGGCCTGGAAGAGCGACCTGACAGTAGGCGGCCACCCCGGTCCGGCGAGCCCCGCGACGTTCGCACCGGCGGTCGCCGGCTGGCCGATCCTGTGCCTGCCCATCGGGCTCGTCGCGGACCTGCCGATCGGGCTGGCCGTCATCGGCCGTCCCCAGAGCGAGTGGACCATCCTCGAGGCGGCCGCGCGCATCGAGGCGCTGGTCGCGCGCCACAGCCCGTTACCCCCACCGTTGTGGAAGCCGGCGACGCGCGGCTAGGCCCCGGCCTTTACGTACGCCGGTGAAGTTCCTAACAATCTCGTAAGGTCCTCCCGTCGTGGGGTTCTCGCGGGCGCGCGCACGATAGGTTGGATGGGCCGCGCCAGTCAAGGTTGATCGTCATCACGACCGCGACCCGCACGGCACCGCTTCACCACTGCACCGTTACTCAAAGGAGAACGCCATGATCGGCGACAAGGAAGAGCATTTCGAAGGCAAGGGCACCGACCTCGCAGCGCTGGAGTCCCACATCGAGGAGTA
Organism: Acidimicrobiales bacterium; assembly: GCA_050010495.1. Taxonomy (GTDB): domain Bacteria; phylum Actinomycetota; class Acidimicrobiia; order Acidimicrobiales; family RAAP-2; genus RAAP-2. The sequence continues at coordinate 14,756 of JBEKKW010000046.1, read as the reverse complement.
CCTCAAGACCGACGGCTTCACCGTCCAGACGGCGCCCCCGAGCGACCAGGGACGGGTCATCCAGGCGAAGAAGGGCGGCTTCCTGCGCAGCGTCGTCGACGCCGACCGCGCGCTCAGCATCACCATCACCGGAGCCCCCGGCGACTTCACGGTCCGCGTGGGCGTCGGCAAATGGCTCCAGCACCTCGGCGTCGCCGCGATCGAGACACTGCTGCTCTCGGAGCTGTTCCTCCTGGTGGACGTGGCCGACACCATGTGGAACCTCGAGGTCGAGAACAAGCTGATCGACGACATCAAGACGTTCGTCGGCTAATCGGTCCGCCCGCCCGCGCCGAGATCGCTCGCGACCACGGCGCGGGCGGGCGAATCATCGGTATCGAGTCTGAAATGAAACGAAACGCTTAGACGTTGTTGGTGAGTCCAGCGCGACGTTCGAGTCGCCAGACCAATCGGACCCCCGTCCACGTCGCGTCAATGGCGCAGACCTTGTTGTCGACCAGACCGAGCGGGAGGGCGCCGTCGCGCACGATGTGATCGGTCATCGTAGTCGTCACACCTGACGACCTCTTGGGCCACACGATCCACAGACCTCCCGATGGCGTGATCAGCCGGCTCAGCGACTCGATCTCGTCTCGGTAGGTCGAATCCTGCGTGAAGAAAGCCACGACGACGTCCCGCGCGCTCTTGGAGCGACGTCGCTGCACCACACGTGGGTCGACGTCCAGTTCGAACCCGGCCGGAGCGTGCAACACCAGCACCCGCGATGTGCCCGTGACGCCCAACTTGATCGCCAGAGGCGTGTTCGAGATCTCCACCACCGACTGCAAGTATGGCATCGAGTCGGGAAACTCCTAGGCCGTTTCGATCGACAGTGGTTCGTTACGCCTAAGGCCCCGAGCGCACGAGAGGGCGACGAATGCCGTGGCCGTCATCACGACGGATTCGAGTATCAAGACCCACGGCCGCAGCGGCTGGGCGAAGTTGACGACGTCGCCCGTGCCGCCGAATAGCGTCAACATCGAATAGAGGACTAGGAACGCGGCCATCAATCCCACGAAGGCCCGAGTCGCCACTCGGCCGATCCGTTCCGACGGGCCGGTCCACTCGCTGCGCCGGACCAACGTCGCAACGCCGAGGCAGAGGGTGACGAGGACGAACGGCATGAGCGCGTTGACGAAGTTCGATCCCGGGTCGAACGCCCGACTCGGGCTCATCCACGCGAGGTACACGCTGCTCGTCACGGCCTGGGACACGCCGGCCAACTGCTTGATCGCCCAGCCCGGATGGCCCCACGCGATCCCACCGCGGGCGATGACGAAGCGCAGCGATTCACGCGCCGCGTAGACCAGGTAGAGGGTTGACGCCAAAACGACCGCAAGCGGCGCGGTGATTCTCTTCGCGCGGTGGTGCACGATCCGACGCACGGCGACGCCGAGCAGCGAGACGTACATCAGGGTCACCCCCAGCGCCATGACCGCCACCAGCACGGTGATGGCCCCCGTGCACCAGGTGACCGTGACCGGGGAGATGTGTGCGCCGCCGTTCCAGTTGATCATCGCGCTCGCCCAGAAGTTGAAGGCAATCGCGAGGAAGACTCCGGCGAGGGCGAAGGTCGACGCGACGGCCGCGCGGGTCTGATTCGACGTGCCAATCGTCGCGCTCAGCACCCCAGCGTCACCGAGCCTCGCGCGCGTGGCCCGGTAGACGATGTTGAGGGTCCGCGCGATGCTGTGGGGCCGCTCGGCGATCTCCTGCTCCATGTGGTCGATGAACTCGTCGCCGTAGCGCTGTCGCCATGCGACGGGGTACCAGCGCGCGAGGCGCTGGGCGCGGGCGGTGTCGCTCCACCACCTCACGAGAAGACCCATCCCTGACGGAGCCTCGCCTGGCCCGTCTTGACGACGCGCTGCTGGAGGCTCAGGTACTCGGCCAGGACGGCCGCCCCCGTGGCCGAGAGGCGGTAGGGACGACGGCGGTCCACGGCCGCCAGGGCCTCGATGAGGCCCTGGCCCTCGAGCCGGGCCAGCGCCTCGTACAGGGTGCCCGGGGCGAGGTGGACGCCGGCGAACTGCTCGACGTCCTTGACCAACGCGTACCCGTGCTTCTCTCCCCCGGCCAGGCTCGACAGGATCAGCACGGCGACACCGGCGTTACGCCCGAGGGCGTCGAGCGGGGCCGTGGGTTCCTTCACGTCGTCATGGTATATCGGTCACCGATAGATTGCAAGCCGATCTACATGTTCTTCTGTGGGGCTGCCGACACCGCTGGCTAGTAGCCGAAGCGGTCCAGCATGTCGTCACGACGCTGCCACCCGGGCTCGACGCTGACCTTGAGCTCCAAGAAGCATCCCTCGGGCAGCTGGCGTCGGGCGGCGATGCCCACGTCCTTCAAGAGCTGGCCGCCCTTGCCGATGACCATGCCCTTCTGGCTCTCGCGTTCGACGAGGATCTCGACGGTGATGTGGGGCCACTCGAACTCGGTCACCCGAGTGTGGATCGAGTGGGGCAACTCCTGCTTGGTCTTGCGCACCAGTTGCTCGCGCACCAGCTCGGCCACCCACATCGCCTCGGGCACGTCCGAGACCTCGTCCTCGGGAAAGAGGAAAGGTGACTCGGGCATCATCGACTGCACGTAGGTGAGTAGTTCCGCGACGCCCTCGCCCGTCTTGGCCGAGATCGGGAAGTACTCGACGCGCGTCGCGACGTCGCCCAAATTGCGCTCTTCGACGATCTCGTTTACGGCCTCCGTCGCGGCGAGCAGCTGCTTGGCGACGCTCTCGCGCCCCGCCCGGTCCATCTTGTTCACGACGACGCAGGGCTTCGGTCCGCTGGCGCGCCGCGACGATTCGAGCAGTGTCGTTAATACCGTGCGGTCGCCCGGGCCGATCGTGGCGCCGGCCTCGATCATGGCCAAGATCACGTCGACGCCGTCGGCCGCGGCCCGCGCCGTGTCGTTGAGACGTCCCCCGAGCGTCGACTTGGGACGGTGAATGCCGGGCGTGTCGATGAAGATCACCTGGGTATCGCCGTCGGTACGGATGCCGCGCACCTGGGCCCGCGTCGTGTTGGGCGAGGGAGAGGTGATGGTCACCTTGGTGCCGACGACCTGGTTCATGAAGGTCGACTTGCCGACGTTGGGCCGGCCCAGGATGGCCGCGAAGCCCGAACGGGTCACGGGCCCTTCCTCACCGGTTCGACGAAGACCTCTTCGATGCGCCGTCCGTCCATGCGCGTGACCGTCAGGCGGTAGTGATCGGTGTCGAAGGACTGCCCGACGTCGGGCACTCCCCCGGCCAGGTCGAGCACCAGGCCGCCCACGGTGTCCCAGCCGTCCTTCTCCAGGGTCAGGTTGTACTCCTCGTTGGCGTCGTCGATGTTCAGCCGTCCGCTCAGCGTGATGCCGGCCTCGATCGATTGGGGCGGGTCCTCCTCCTCGTGCGGGTCGGACTCGTCGGTGATCTCCCCGACCAGCTCTTCGAGGATGTCCTCCAAGGTCACCAGCCCGGCCGTGCCGCCGTACTCGTCCACGACAACGCACAGATGGGTCTTGGAGCGCAGGATCTCGCCGAGCAGGGTCGCGACCCGCTTGGTCTCGGGCACGAAGCGCACCTCGCCCACGTGGCGGCCGACCAGTTCGCTCCCGTGGCCGTCGCGCACCAGCGCGGCCAGGTGGCGCAGGTTGACGATGCCGACGACGTCGTCGACGCTCTCGCCGTAGACGGGGAGGCGCGAGCGGCCCGACTGGATCGCCAGGTCGAGGGCCTCGCCAATGGTGACGCTGCTCGCGATGTCGACCATGTCGATGCGCGGCACCATCACCTCGCGCACGATGGTGTCGCCGAACTCGATCACCGAGTGGATGAAGTTGCGCTCCTCGGACTCGATGGCGTCGTCCTCGTGGGCGACGTCGGCCATGTTGAGGATGTCCGACTCGGTCATCTGCTGGGACTTGTCACTGCCGCCGAAGAGCCCGATAACGCCGTCGGCGATCGAGAGCAGCAATCGTGAGACCATGCGGATCGGCCAGAAGCGCAAGATCCCCCCGACAATGGGGGCCGTCGTCAGCGCCGCGGTGTCGGGGTGGCGGACGGCGAAGTTCTTCGGGATCGCCTCGAAGATCACGAAGATGACGACGACCTCGCCGACGGTCGCGATGAAGACCCCGGCCGCGCCGAAGAGGTGGCCGGCGAGCACGCCCACCATGGTCGCCGAGACCAGCTGGCAGATGAGCACGAGCAACAGCAAGGGATTGAGGAAACGCTGGGGGTCCTCGGTCAGGGCGACCAGGGCCTTGGCCCCGTGGCGGCCCTCGTCGCGCAGCGAGCGGGCCCGCGACTTGTTCATGCGCACGAGCGACGTCTCGGCCAGCGCGAAGAAGCCCGAGAGGATGAGCAGCACCAGCACGCTGAGCGCGAGGTAGGTGTCGCTGGTGGACCAGGCGGCGGCGATCACGGGACGTCGGAGCGGTAGTGGCGCTTGAGCAGCTCGGCCTCGCGCGACTCCATCTGCTCGGCCTCCTCGTCGATCTCGTGGTCCCAGCCGAGCAGGTGCAGCACCCCGTGCACCACCAGCAGGGCCAGCTCGTCGTCGAGGGAGCACTCGTGTTCGAGGGCGTTGCGCGCGGCGACCGCGGGGCAGATGACGATGTCGCCGATCAATTGGGGGATCTCGGACAGCGGCGGTTCCCCCGGCCCGCTGCCCCCGGCGTCGGGGACCCGTCCCGAGGGCTCCGGTTCGTACTCGATGGGGAAGCTCAGCACGTCGGTCGCCTCGGCCTTGCCCATGAACTGCTGGTTGAGCGCGGTGATCGAGGCCTCGTCGGAGAAGATCAGCGAGACCTCGGCCAGTCCTCGCACCCCCTCGTCGATCAGGGAGCGGTTGGCCAGGTCGATCCAGCGCTCTAGGTCGACGCTGAAGTCGCCCTGCTCGTCGGCCGCGTAGATGTCGATGCTCATTGACTTCTCTCGTAGGCCGAGACGATGTCGGCGACGATGCGGTGGCGCACGACGTCCTTGGCGCCCAGGTGCACGAAGCTGATGCCCTCGACGGCCCCGAGGATCGACTCGATGGAGACGAGCCCGCTGTGGCGGCCGTTGAGGTCGATCTGGGTGACGTCGCCGGTGACGACGACCTTGGAGTTGAACCCGATGCGCGTGAGGAACATCTTCATCTGCTCGGGCGTCGTGTTCTGGGCCTCGTCGAGGATGATGAAGGAGTCGTTCAGCGTGCGCCCGCGCATGAAGGCGAGCGGCGCGACCTCGATGGTGCCGTTGGCGATGAGGCGCTGCGCGCCGTCGGCCCCCACCATCTCGAAGAGCGCGTCGTAGAGCGGGCGCAGGTAGGGGTCGACCTTGGCCATGAGGTCCCCGGGCAGGAAACCCAAGTGCTCGCCGGCCTCGACGGCCGGGCGGGTCAACACGATGCGCTGGACCTGGCGGCGGTGCAGGGCCTGCACGGCCTGGGCCACGGCGAGGTAGCTCTTGCCGGTGCCGGCCGGGCCGATGCCGAAGGTGATGATGGAGTTGTCGATGGCGTCGGTGTAGCGCTTCTGGCCGGCCGTCGAGGGGCGCACGGTGCGGCCCTTGGCGCTGCGCACCACTTCGTGGCGCAGCACCTCGCTCGGGCGCAGGTCGTCGGCCACCATGTCGATGGTGCGCGAGATCTTCTGGCCGTCGAGCGACTGGCCGCTCTCGAGCACCAGCACCAGTTCGTCGAAGAGGCGCAGGATCTTCGCGGCGTCGGGCCCGGTGACTGAGATCTGGTTGCCCTGGACCCGGATCTTGGAGTCGGGGAAGGCCGCCTCCACGACGCGCAGGTGCTCGTCGCGCGGACCGAGCAACCCCGACATCAGGTGGGTATTGGGAACGAAGGTGGTCGCCGTCAGGGCCTCCGGGGCCGAGGCATCAAAGATCATCCGGGGGGCCACTCCATTCGCCGGCCACCGAGCAGGTGGAGGTGCAGGTGGGGCACGGTCATGCGCCCGTCGACGCCCACGTTCATCACCAGCCGGTAGCCGCTGTCGCGCACGCCCTCGAGCGCGGCCGCCTCCTGGGCGACCAGGATCATCTCGTCGACGATGCCCTCGTGCAGCGCGGTGACGTCGTCGGCGCTGGTGATGTGCTCCTTGGGGATCACCAGCACGTGCACCGGCGCCTGGGGAGCGATGTCGTAGAAGGCGTAGACCCGCTCACTCGAGGTGACGGGCTTCGACGGGATATCCCCGGCGACGATTTTGCAAAACGGACAGTCAACCATGTAATGCCCCCACCTTACCGAGCGCCCTGGCCGTCGAGGGTAAATCCCCAGCCCCCGGCGCCGAAGGCGAGCAGCGCGCCCGCCACGACCGCGGCGGTCTCCCCGCGCAGGACCGTCGGCCCGAGCGAGAGGCGACGGTGATGAGGCGCCCATTCGTCGGGGGCCCAGCCGCCCTCGGGGCCGATCGCCACGGCACGCACGCCGCCCCAGTCGCCGGCGCCGCCAAAGTCGGCGACGGCGACGTCCTCGGGCACGTCGATGACGTCGAGGGCGTCATCGACGATGACGTCGTAGGTGCGCCGGCACTGACCGCTCGCCTCTTCGGCCAACCGTCGCCAACGCGTCACGATCTTGTCACGGGACTCGCCCTTGAACTTGACGACGACGTAGCGACTGACCAGCGGCACGATGCGACTGACGCCCAGCTCGGTGGCCTTGACGACGGCCCACTCGCTGTGCGCGCCCTTCAGGGGCGCGAGGTAGAGGGTCGTGGGTGCGACGGGCGTGTCGAGGTGGACCGGCGTCACGCGCACCAGGACCTCGCCGACCACCTCGCAGATCGACCAGGAGCCGACGCCGTCGGTGACGACGACCTCTTCGCCGTCCTTGGCGCGCAGCACGCGATGCAGGTGGTGGTGATCGGACTGAGAGAGCACGGGTAGACGCAGGTCGTCGACGCGGAACTGGGCCAGCGCCGCGACGCGGCGCGGCCACTCGAGCATCACCGCTTGGCGCGACGCCGCGAGAAGAGTCCGCCGCCGTGCTCCTGGATGACCTCGCCGCGGTGCTCGGCCAATTGACGCAGCAGGTCCGACGAGGTGTCGTCCAGTTCGGTCGGCACGTCCACGACCAGGTGGACGTAGAGGTCCCCGCGACCGCGACCGTGCAGGTGCTCGACGCCCTCGTGGCGGATCTTGTGCACCGTGCCGTTGGCGCTGCCCGGGGTCACCTCGATGGCGACCGTGTCGCGCAGCGTCGGCACCTGGATGGTCGTGCCGAGGGCCGCCTGGGTGAAGGCAATGTGGGCCTGGTGGTGCAGGTCGTCGCCGGAGCGCTCGAAACGGGGGTCCTGGGAGACGCGCAGGTGCACGAAGAGACGGCCGTTCGGCCCGCCGCGCAGTCCGGCCGGCCCGCGGTCGCTCAGCTGCATCGTCGAACCGTCCTCCACGCCGGCCGGGACCTGGATCGTCATCGTGCTGGTCGTGCGCCGCCGTCCGTCGCCGCGACAGTCGGGGCAGGGCGTCTCGATGCGGGTACCGAACCCTGCGCAGCGCTGGCAGGGCATCGAGGTGACCATCTGGCCGAGGATCGAGTTGCGCACGCGGCGCACCTCGCCCTGGCCGGCGCACTCGAGGCAGGTCACGGGCGACGTGCCCTTGGCGCAGCCCGTCGCGTCGCAGGTGGTGCAGCGCTGGGGTTGGGTGACCGAGACGCTCTGGGTCGAGCCGAAGGCCGCGTCGTCGAGGGTGATCTCGACGGTCACCTCGGCGTCGGGGCCGCTCTGGGGCCCGCGCCGTCCCTGGGGCCGTCCGCTGATGTTGCCGAAGAACATGTCGAAGATGTCCTGGACCGACCCGGCGCCGAAGGGGTTGCCCGGTCCGGCGTCGGAGCCGAAGCGGTCGTAGTTGGCGCGCCGCTCGGGGTCCGAGAGGATCTCGTAGGCCTGGCTCACTTCCTTGAATCGAGCCTCGGCCTGGCCGTCGCCGGGGTTGTTGTCGGGGTGGTACTGGCGCGCGAGACGGCGATAGGACTTCTTCAGTTCCTCCTGCGAGGCCGAGGAGTCGACCTCGAGGATGGCGTAGAGGTCGGGATTAGGCACTCTGTTCCTCGCTGCCGAAGCGCTTGGCCAGCTGTTCCGAGACGACCTGGGCCGCGGCGAGGGCCTCGCGGTACTTCATGCGCGTCGGCCCGAGCAGCCCGACGGCGCCGGCCGGCTGGCCGTCGACGGTCACCTGGGCGACGATCACCGCGCAGGCCGAGAGGGGCTCGTAGCCGTTCTCGGCCCCGATGGCGACCGAGAGACCCTGGTCGAGGATGTCCTGGACGAGCGAGACGACGAGCAGCTCCTGTTCGAGGATGGCGAGTACCTTGCGAACGGTCTCGACGCCCGAGAAGGCCTCGGCCACGCGCGAGGAGCCGCCGATGAAGACCTGCTCGCCGTCGGTCGTGGGCTTCTGCGCGTGCAGCATGCTCGCCGCCTCGCGCACCAGCGTCGCCACGTGGTCGCTGCGCGAGGGCACCTGGACGCGGCTGTCGAGGGAGGTGTTGATCAAGAGCGCGTTCAACTGCTTGGAGGCCTCGGCGACCTCCTCGTGGGTGACGTCGAAGGGGGCCATGACGCTGTGCTTGACGACCGCGCCGTCGGAGAAGACCGTCACCAGCAGTTGGTGGCGGGCGTCGAGGTTCACCAGCTGGACCGAGAGTATCGAGGCGTGGCTGTGGCCGGCCCCCACGACGACCGAGGTGTAGTCGGTCAACTGGGTGAGCAGTGTCGAGGTCTGCTCCAGCACGTCCTCGACCTCGCCGCGCACGTTGGCGAAGAACTCCTTGACCTGGTGCTGCTGGGCCGAGCCGAGCACGCCGGACTTGAGGTGGTCGACGAAGTAGCGATAGCCCTTGTCCGTCGGGACCCGCCCGGCCGAAGTGTGGGGCTGGACCAGGAAGCCCTCGCGTTCGAGGGTGACCATCTCGGCGCGCACCGTGGCGGGCGAGACGGCCAGGTCGACGCCCGAAGCGACCGAGGAGGAGCCGACCGGCTGGGCTGTCCTGATGTGTTCGGCCACGACGGCCTCGAGGATGGTCGCCTTGCGCGCGTCGAGGTCGGCGGGCGCGGTCTGGGGCTTGGTGGTGGCGCGACGGGCCATGCTTCCTCCTGTTAGCACTCGATTCTACCGAGTGCTAGGCGCGGATCGTCCTCCCTTTCGACGCCCATCGGTTCACGGGCAAGCGCTCGCCGGCCCAATGATTAGGGCCACATTGGTGAGTACGTAGGTCAGGCGCGAGACCCACGTTCCACAAGTTTGCGGATCGGGATGGTGAGATGGCGAATCCCCACTCGACGACGTGAAGGCGACCTTTCACTGTACCTGTTTAGATGACATTGGTGACCGAGGCGGATATGACGAGGGATGACGCCGAGGCGACCAAGCGGGTGGACACCGGCGACGGCGCTCCCGTTCGCCCCCGCCGTTGGGCCGTGTGGGCCCTGGCGATCGCCATCGCCGTCGTCGGGTGCCTGTGGTACGGATTTTCTCGCCACACCGGACCGACCGTTCGAGCGACGGTGACCGACTGCTCTCGAGCACTGGAGGAATCGACGACGGCCCAGTCGACGGCGAACTTGAAACCGGGAATCGTGGGACTGGGTTCGGTGGCGGCGATCGCCACCTTCACCACGCCCTCGGGATTGCGCTGGTGCTTCGACGGGATGGGGCTCGCTACGGGGCCGATCTCCCGGGCCCAGATGCGATCATCCCTCAGTGCGCCCGTCGCTGTCGTTGACGGCAGTCTTAAAGGCAACGTGTTGATGCTGGTGCACCTCGCTCGGCGCACCACATCCGTTGTGGTGACCACGGCGACGTCGCGCTCAAATGTGCTCGCAAGTGATGACGGCTTCGAGGTGCTGCGTGTCTCGATGGCGCAGTGGCCACACTGGCGCACCAATTGGACCCGCGGTGGCGTGAGCCTCGGACGAATAATCGGGTTTGACAACGAGGGCCGTGTGACATCCAGTGTGGCCTTCATGTGGTGCCCTGGGAGTATCAATGCTTCCCCCACCACCGGGTGTGGATAGAAATCTCCTCCGTTCCACTACGACTCCCTCCTAACCTGAAGTAGTGGACCGATTATCCGCACCCGAACGCTCTTCGCTGATCTACCTTGGTGACGAACGGTCTCAGCTCGACTCCTGGCTCACCTTCTATCGCGAGACCCTGCTCATGAAGTGCGACGGGCTCGACATCGAGCAGATGAAGCAGCGTCCGATACCCTCTTCCAAGCTCTCACTGCTCGGCCTTGTGCGCCATATGACCTTCGTCGAGCAGACCTGGTTCGAACGGATCTTCGCCGGCATCGAGCGACCCCGGTACTACAAGGACGAGCCCGCGAGCGACGGCGACTTCGACGACTTGAACAGCGCGGGACTCGGCGAGGTGCTGTCCAACTACGGACACGTCATTGAGGTGTCAACAGCCTGCGCTCAGGGACATGGGTTGGACGAGGTGAGTGCCACGCCGTGGCGAGGGCGCGAGGTCGACCTTCGATGGATCTACCTGCACATGTTCGAGGAGTACGCGCGCCACTGCGGCCACGCCGACCTGGTGCGCGAACTAGTTGACGGCGCGACCGGCTACTAGGGTCAGTCCTCGAGCTTCAATGCCGCGACGAAGGCCTCCTGGGGGACCTCGACGCGCCCGATGTTCTTCATGCGCTTCTTGCCCTCCTTCTGCTTCTCCAAGAGCTTGCGCTTGCGCGTGATGTCGCCGCCGTAACACTTGGCGAGCACGTCCTTGCGCCGGGCCTTGACGGTCTCGCGCGAGATGACCCGTCCCCCGACGGCCGCCTGGATCGGCACGTCGAACATCTGGCGCGGGATGAGCTCCTTCAACCGCTCGGCCATGCGCCGTCCGTAGTAGTCGGCGTTGGACTTGTGCACGATCGTGGAGAAGGCGTCCACGGGCTCGTGGTTGATCAACAGGTCCACGCGCACGAGCGCCGACGTGATGTAGCCGCTCTGGTCGTAGTCGAGGCTGGCGTAGCCCTTGGTGCGGCTCTTGAGGGCGTCGAAGAAGTCGATGATCACCTCGGCCAGGGGGATGGTGTAGCGCAGTTCGACGCGGTCACTCGAGAGGTACTCCATCTTGACCATCTCGCCGCGCCGCGACTGGCAGAGGTCCATCACCGTGCCGAGGTACTCGGCGGGGCTGAGCACGGTGATCGTGAGCATCGGCTCGTCGATGTGGTCGATGCGGCTCGAGTCGGGCAGGTCGGTCGGGTTGTCGATGTCCAGTTCCGTCCCGTCGGTCAGGAAGGCCCGGTAGACGACCGAGGGGGCCGTGGCGATGAGGGCGAGGTTGAACTCACGTTCTAAGCGCTCGCGCACGATCTCCATGTGCAACAACCCGAGGAACCCGCAACGGAATCCGAAGCCCAGGGCCTTGGAGGACTCTGGTTCGTAGGTGAAGCTGGCGTCGTTGAGCTTGAGCTTGTCGAGCGAATCGCGCAGGTCCGGCAGGTCGTCGCCGTCGATCGGGTAGATCCCGCAGAAGACCATCGGTTTGGGGTCGAGGTAGCCCTCGAGGGCCTTGGTGGCCGGCCGGGCGGCGTCGGTGATGGTCTCGCCGGAACGGGCCCCGCCCACGTCCTTGATGCCGGCCGCGATGAAGCCCACCTCGCCCGGTCCGAGCTGGGTGACCGAGATCATGTCGGGCGTGCGGATGCCGATCTCCTCGATCTCGTGGTTCTCACCGGCCTGCATCATGCGGATGCGGGTCTTCTCGCGCAGCGTCCCCTCGACGATGCGGATCGAGCTGATCACCCCGCGGTACTGGTCGTAGTAGGAGTCGAAGATCAACGCCCGCAGGGCCGCCTCGGGGTCCCCGACCGGCGCCGGGATGCGGCTGATGACGGCGCGCAGCAGTTCGTCGACGCCCTCGCCGGTCTTGGCCGAGATGAGCAGGATCTCGTCGCCCGGCAGGCCCAGGACCCTTTCTAACTCCTCGCGGCATCGCTCGGGGTCGGCCGCCGGCAGGTCGATCTTGTTGAGCGCCGCGACGATCTCGAGGTTGTGCTCCAGGGCCTGGTAGCAGTTGGCCAGGGTCTGGGCCTGGATGCCCTGGCTGGCGTCGACCAGCAGCACCGCCCCCTCGCAGGCGGCCAGTGAGCGCGAGACCTCGTAGCCGAAGTCGACGTGGCCGGGCGTGTCGATCAGTTGCAGGATGTGGCCGGCGTAGTTGACCCGCACGTTCTGGGCCTTGATGGTGATGCCGCGCTCGCGTTCGATGTCCATCGAGTCGAGGTACTGCGCGCGCATCAGTCGGGGGTCGACGGCGCCGGTCAACTCGAGGATGCGGTCCGAGAGCGTCGACTTGCCGTGGTCGACGTGGGAAATGATGGAAAAGTTCCTGATTTTGGTGAAATCGACGGACGATTGTTGAGTGGCCACGGTGTCAAAAGGCTACCCGTCGTGGTGCGACGCCCTACGGAGTGGAGCCGATCGAAGGTCGACTGCTAGCCTTATGCAGCCCGCCGGACAGTTTCGGCGCACTGAGAACGAGGTTTTTCGTGGCCAATATCAAGAGCCAGATCAAGCGCAACAAGCAGACCGCGGTCGACCGCGAGCGCAACAAGGCCGTCAAGTCCGAACTGCGCACCCGCACCAAGAACGCCGTGGCCGCCGTGGGCACCGAAGACGAGGAGAGCGCCCTGCGCGCCGCCATCAGGCGCATCGACATGGCCGCCTCCAAGGGCGTCATCCATAAGAACCAGGCCGCCAACAAGAAGAGTGGCCTGATGCACCGCATCGCCACGCTTCGCGACGAGGCCTAAGCCCCGCCAGAGTCTCTCCCCGGCCGCAGCACCATCCCCGCGGCCGCATCCTCTAAGGAGCCCCGGCTCTAGGATTCGCGCCAATGGAGCCCATCCGTCACGCCACGACACATCGATTGTGGACCCTTTTCATCTCGGGCGTCTCGGCCGTGCTGGTGGTAGCGGCCACCGTCATCGTGGTGCAACTGCGCGAGACCAACGGCGTCGTGCCCTGGCTCTACGACCCCGCCTCCAGCGCGCTGATGGAGTCGCTGTTGCCCAAACCGCTACCCACTCCCCCTCCGCACCTCGGGGCGCCTCCATGCACGACTCGTCAACTCGCCCTGACGCACTACGAACCTTTGGGCATCATGCAGGATGACGCGATCTCCATCTCGTTTCGCAACGTCAGCGCGTCGGCCTGCCTGCTGCGCGGTACGCCCCGCGTCGTCGCCGGATCGCCAGATGCGCTGAACGTCAACGCGAAGCCTGAACGCCTTCCGCTCATCGACGAGGTGACCGACACGGCTCCCGGGGCCACGGTTGACGTGCAAGTGGACGTCCCGGACCTCTGCAGCACCGACCCCGGTGGTTCGACGGCCGGTCTGGCGACCTACGACACGTTGCGCGTCTCGCTCGGCGGCGTCAACCGGGCCATCAAGGGCCTGCACCTGGCCTTGCCGTGCGGGCTGTGGACGACGCCATTCTTCTCGCCCAAGCCACAACCGACCTACCCCGCTGACCCGCTCGCCCGACTGACGCTCCAGCTGCGGTCACCGGCCACGGTGCGCGCCGGCACGACGCTGCACTACGTGGTCGTACTGTCCAATCCCACGGATCACACCATCGCTCTCTCGCCCTGTCCGGTCTACCTCGAGTTCTCGCCGTCCGTCGGGGTCAAGCTGCCCTACCGTCTGAACTGTGACCAGGTGCAGTCCATTGCCGCGCACGCTCACGTGCGCTACCAGATGGAGATGGCCATCCCACGCCACGCCTCACCCGGCATGACCCAACTCTTCTGGGACCTCACGGGAGTGGTCGGCGTCGACACCCACGGAGTCGTGCGCGTCATCGACCGGGTCCACGACACGGGGCGCGGCTAGCCCCGTCGGGCCCCCTGGGTCATCTTGGCCAGACGCGCCACCAGCACCTCGATGACCGTGAGGTCGGTCACGTCGAGGTCGGTGTCGAGGTCCTTGCCGCCGAAGCTGACGCCACCCTTGAGATTGATGTCGGCCTGCGTGATCCAGTGCACGGCCGTGGCGATGCGCTTGGCCCCCAGGCGCTCCGAGACCCGCAGGGCCTTGCCGGCTGGGTACTTGTTGATCCCGAGCAGCTCGGCCGCCTGCTCCTCGCCGCGCACGCCGCTGCCCTCGAGGCGGGCCATGCGCAGATAGTGGCGCTGGAGGATGTTGACGATCTGCAGGCCGGCGCGGCCCTTGGAGTCGAGCATGCGCCGCGCCACCACGATGGCCTTGGAGGCGTCACCGACGTCGATGGCGTCGGTCAGGTCCCATTCGGGCACGTCCCCGGCGTCGCCGAGGTAGGGCTCGATGTGGCTGAAATTGAGCGGCGCCGTGCCGTAGATCGCCTGAAGGGAGCGGGCCAGCGCGTCGACGCGCGCCACGTCGTCACCGATCTGGTCGGCCACCTGCTGGGCCGTCGCACGGTCGATCGTGACGTCGTACTCGGCCAGCTTGTCGGCCACGAACGCAACCCGCTCGGCGGAGCGCGAGCCGACGTTGACCTCCACGACGTCCGAGGCGGCCTTGACGAGCTTGTTGGACTTGGGACCGACGACGGCGACCACGAGGGTCGTCGAGGGCGTCGGCGTGGCGATCCACTCGAGCAGCAACGCCACCTCGTCGGCGAGGAAGAGCTGCGCGTCGCGCACCACCACGACCCGGCGGTCGACCAGGAAGGCCGGCGTGTTGAGGGCCCCCATGACCCGTGAGACGACCGACTCGACCCCGGTCA
>JBEKKW010000045.1:0-17232 GCA_050010495.1 Acidimicrobiales bacterium | reverse complement strand
TCCTCGGTCACGAGGGTCGGCGAGTCGCGATTGAGCGTCTCGCCCCGGAAGAACGCGGGACGGAACGTGTTCATCAAGATCATCAAGATGACGCCGATCGCCAGGGTCCCCACGTCGAGCAGGAAGGTCCCGCCGTAGACGTGCCCGAAGATGTGCCACTCCGTGTAGCTGTTGCCCGGGTTCCAGTAGTACCAGAAGGACCAGCCCAGGATGAAGTACAGGATGAGACCCCCGATGAGCGGCATCAAGAAGAGCACGAAGAAGTTACGCACACTCTCGGTCGCCTGCTTGCGGTAGTACCACACGCACGAGAACCCGGTGAGCCCGTAGTAGAAGGCGATCATCACGCCCAGGGCGTCCACCGAGTCCGAGATGACCTGTCCGGCGGAGATGAAGTTCATCGACACGTACAGCGCGATGGACACCAGCCCGAAAGTCACCGTCGCCACGGTCGGCGTGAGGAAGCGCTTGTGCATCTTGGCGAATATGTCGGGCACGGCCTTGTGCACCGACATCGAGAGCACCGTCCGGGCGGTCGGCAGGATCGTGGTCTGCGTCGAGGCCGCGGCCGAGGAGAGCACCATCAGCAACAGCAGATGCGACAGCACCGACGCGAAGGTCGAATGGCCGAAGATGGCCGGTCCGAGGATCGAGAGCACGTCACCGATGTGGTTGACATTGCCGAGTCCGATCCCCTTCGTGCCGATCCCGGCGAAGGACTGCACCGCCAGGATGACCAGCGCGTAGATCCCGAGCAGGAAGAAGGTCGAGATGACCCCGGCCTTGCCGGGCGTCGTCTCGGCGTCGGCCGTCTCCTCGTTGAGGTTGAGCGCCGTATCCCAGCCCCAGTAGATGAAGAGCATGTCGGCCAGACCGACCACGAAGTCATTGAAATGCTTGATGTCAAAGGGATTGAACCACGTGAACGAGGGCGTCAGGTGCCCGACCGGGGCCGTACCGTTGCCTACGCGGATGAGGGCCCAGATCGACAGGACCATGAGCATCGTGAACTCGATACCGAGCAGGGCCTTCTGGAAGTTCGCGGAGATCTCGATGCCGACGTAGCAGATCCAGGTCATGGCGATGATCCAGGCGATCCCCACCAGCAGCACGAAGACGCTCGAAGCGTTGTCACCGATGCCCTTGGCGTTGAACAGGTCGAACACGTACTGACCGGCGATCTGGGCGAGGCTCGCCATGACGATGATGTCGGCGGCCAGCACACCCCAACCGCCCATCCATCCAACGCGCGGCGTGAAGGCGCGCGTCGCCCAGGTGAAGGTGGCGCCGCAGTCGGGATCGGCCCGGTTCATCTGCTGGAACGCGATCGAGATGAAGAACATCGGCACGAAGGCGAGGATCGTGACGATCGGGGCCTGCAGGCCAATGGCCACGACCACGAACCCGAGCGTCGCCGCCAGGCTGTAGGCCGGCGCGGTCGACGCGATGCCGATCACCACGCTCGAGATCAGCCCGAGCGCACCGGTCTTGAGCCCCTTCTCCTGAGCCCGGTTGGCTGGTTCTACGGTTACGGACACATTCCCCCCTTAACGAAGGGGGCGAGCCCCACATCGCTGTTCATACCCTGCACAGAACTTGCCCGATACTATTGCACGAACCACGACCGTGTCCGTCGACGCACTCGATGTTCCATATCGACACGGAGCGCTGCCTCGGACACCGCTCCGGTGCCGTAGTTGACTCAGCGCATTCGAACGTCCAACGACGCCTCGGCACGGCGAAGGGCCAGTTCGACCTCCTGGGCCGTTGATCCGCGCGCGAAGATGAAGCCCAGGTACCGCTCCCCCTCCGGCAACGGCACGACGGGCCGCCCGGGGGCGACCGTGATCTCGACGCCGACCACGCCCTCGACGGCCTGGGCGAGCTCCTGACCCCGGACCTCTTCCAGCACGCCGCCCGCGCGGATGGGCAGCATCATCACTCCCGAGGCGCCACGTTCACGGGTGAGACCCTCGTGCCCAAGCCCCAGGGCGTGGCGGATGATCAACTCCTCCAGGCTCACCCCGGCCCCGAACCTCAGGGCTCGCGCACAGAGGCCGCCGATGGACCTCGCCGCTAGTTCAAGAATCGTGACGGCCCCGTCGGCGCCGATACGCAGCTCGACGTGCACGGGACCCTCGACCAGCCCCAGCGCGGCGGCCGCCAGGGCGCTGAGTCGACCGACCTCCTCCAGGACCGAGTCGGGCTGGCGCGACGGCGTGACGTAGATGGTCTCTTCGAAATACGGACCGTCCAGCGGGTCAGGCTTGTCGAAGACGGCTAGCACCTCGAAGTGACCGGCATCGAGCAGGCCCTCCACCGCGACCTCGGCGCCGGGAACGAAGGTTTCGACCAGCAGGTCTTCACGGGCGACGCCGGGTATCCGTCGTATCCGCGCGCCGGCCCGTTGCGCCTCGTCGCCGTCGTTGACGCGAATGACGCCCTGACTGGCGGCCCGCGAGACCGGCTTGATCACGCAGGGGTATCCGAGAACGTCGGCCGCCGCGACCACGTCGTCGTCGGGCTTGACCACCGCATAATCGGGCTGGGGCAACCGAGCATCTCGAAGGAGACCGCGCATTTGTCGCTTGTCGCGCGACGCGGCCACGGCCTGGGCCCGATTGTGGCGCAAACCGAGGGCGGCCGACGCGGCCGACGCGACCGCGACGCCCTGGTCGTCGACCGCGACCACCGCGTCGAGCACCCGGCGCTCGTTCAACGCCACGACTTGCTCGACTGCCCGAGCCACGTCATCGAGGGGCACCACGATCGCCCGGTCACCCATCGACTCGGCCAGCGCCTGACGATGCTCCGAAGCGACGACGACGTCCACGCCCATTCGCGCCGCCGCCGCCAGGAAGTCCGGGGCCCGATAGGTCGCGGTGGGCAGAAGCAGGAGAATCCGGGGCACCCCCCTATGATGGCCGCAACTCACCACTTGTAACGAGACACCATGACCGACCACACCACACCGCGATCCGACGTCCTGCACGCCTCAGAGGCCGCGCGTGACATGGTCCTCGCCCTGCGCGCGAGCGAGGAGAACGGCGAGTCGCTCGCCCTGTGGATCGAGGTCACCGGAGCCAGCGCCAACGCCTACACCTACGACATCTACTTCCAGGCGCTGAGCGACGTGGGCCAGGGCGACTGGTCCGAAGACCAGGGCGGACTGACGATCGTCGTCCCGGCCGCCAGCCTGGCCAAGATTCGCGGGTCGGTGCTCGACGTGAACCCTGACGACGAGGGCGGCATGTTCATCGAGAATCCCAACCGTCCCCCCCGGGCGGCCGCGGCCAGTCCGGTCATTTCCGGTCCACCGCCCGATCTGAGCGGCGACGTCGCCCAACGGGTCCTGCAGGTGCTCGAGATGCAGATCAACCCCAGCATCGCCGCCCACGGTGGACGGGCCGACCTCGTCGCCGTGCAGGAGGACGTGGCCTATCTGCGCCTCAGTGGCGGATGCGCGGGCTGCGGCATGGCCGCGGTGACCCTCAGCCAAGGGATTGAAGTCGCCCTTCGAGAGTCGGTTCGCGAGATCTCGAGGATCGTCGACGTCACCGACCATGCATCCGGTACCAATCCCTATTACGAGGCCGCCAAGAAGTAGATTACTTTTCGCATAGGGCTCGGTCGAAGTGAGAGTTATATAATTTATAGTCACCTCCCGCGCCTCAATTGAGGTATGGGTATGTTGCAAATTAATTCACCCCATTGTTGTGTCACAATTGTGACAAGTTAGTCACCATTTGGCGGTCTTTTTGGGAGACTTATTGGGCCGTACTCGCCGAACCTTCGTGCGCCCCGACCCGGCGCGGGATCGTGAGGGACCGAGCTAACCAGGAAGACGCGTGAGACTGTGCAGGGGAGTCGTTCGACGCAGTACCGCACGTGGTCCCTCGTCGCCGCGTTCATCGTCGTCGCGGGAACCCTAGGGTCGTTGATCGGCGCCGACGCCGTCGCCCGCGCCACGGACCAGCGCTCGCACCGCCAGTTCCTCAGCGCCTCGACGGAGATTTCGGCGACGCTCAAGTTGGCCATCCAGACCGAGCGCGATCTCATCACCAGCACTCAGTCGTACCTCATCGGCAACCCCAACACCTCCCAGTCACAGTTCGCCAAATGGATCGCCGACCTGCACGTGCTCAAGCGCTACCCCGAACTTCTGGGTCTCGGCGTCATCAAGATCGTGCCCTTCGGACAGCTGGACGCGTACATTCGTCGCGAATCGCTCGGTCAGTCAACACCGTTCATGATCTCACCGCCCGGTAATCGGAGCTTCTACTGCTTCGCCGAATTCGGTATCTACCGCCCCCACGCCAACCCGCTCTCCAAGGACATCGACCTGTGCGACAGCTCGGCCCGCTCGATAATCCTCAGCGCCCGCAGCACCGGCCAGGACGACGTCATTCCCTACACCTTCCTCGACACCGCGACTATCGGCCTCGAAACCCCCATCTACCGCGGCAACGACGTGCCCGCGACCGCGGCCGCGCGGGTGAAAAACTTCGTGGAGATCATCGGACTCTCGCTCGAGCCGGGCGTGTTGTTGGACACCGCCCGCGACGGACATCCCGGTATTGCGTTGGCCTTTCGTTTCGGCGGCAAGGACTCCCGGGACGTCTTTCGTAGCGGCACGATAACCAAGGGTGCGATGTCGACCACGGTGAACCTCCACGACGGATGGACCATTGAGACCTACGCCAACGGACAGGGCGGCGGCCTCTTCGGTGACGCCGACGCGGTGGCCCTGCTCTTTGGCTTGATCGCGCTCAACCTGCTGCTCGGCGCGCTGATCTTCGCCCTGGGAACCGGCCGCGCTCGCAGCCTGGTGCTCGTCAAGGAGCGCACCGATCAACTGCTCTTCCAGGCCATGCACGACTCCCTCACCGGACTGCCCAATCGCGCACTCATCGTCGACCGGATCGAACAACTACTGATGCGCAATCGCCGCAACGGCACGTTGGGCGCGGCCCTGTACGTCGACCTCGACGACTTCAAGAACGTGAACGATTCGCTCGGTCACGAGGCCGGCGACCACCTGTTGGGGCTGGTCGCCGAACGGATGACCGACACCCTTCGAGGGGCGGACACCATTGGCCGTATGGGTGGTGACGAGTTCGTCGTGCTGATCGACGGTGGCGAGAACCGCCTCGCCCCGGAACTGGTCGCCGAGCGTCTGCTCAAGGTGATGCGGCGCCCCTTTGACATCAAGGGTGCGATCATGCCGCTCGTCGTGACGGCCAGCATCGGCATCGCCGTTGGAGACTGCGAGTCCGGTGGAGAGTTCCTGCGTGACGCCGACGTCGCCCTCTACCAGGCCAAAGCCGCGGGGAAGAACCAGTACATGTTCTTCAATCCCAAGATGCAGACCGACCTGGGACGACGGATCTCGCTGGAGTTCGACTTGCGCTCAGCGCTGGTGGGCGACCAGTTCTTCCTGCTCTACCAGCCGATCTACAACCTCGAGGACCTCACGATCGTCGGTGTCGAAGCGCTGCTGCGATGGAAGCACCCCTCCCTGGGCGTGGTGCAACCCGACGAGTTCATTCCCATCCTCGAGCAGACGGGTCAGATTCGCGAGGTCGGAGCGTGGGTCCTGCTCGAGGCGTGCCAGCAGATGGCCCACTGGCACGCCCGCGGCGACACCATCGACGTCTCGGTCAACGTCTCGGCCAAGCAGCTCGACAGCGATCTCATCATTGGTCAGATCCACAACGCCATCTCGACGAGTGGCCTCGACGTCACGTCACTCATCATCGAGGTGACCGAAACGGCGCTGATGCTCGACGTCGACTCCTCGGTGAAACGGCTGCAGGCCATCAAGGACCTCGGGGTGCGCATCGCCATCGACGACTTCGGCACCGGGTACAGCTCGCTCGGTTACCTGCGCCAATTCCCGGTCGACTGCATCAAGATCGACAAATCCTTCACGAACGCCATGGACACGTCGTCGGAGTCGAAGGCCCTCGTCAAGACATTCATCCAGCTCGGCAAGGACCTCGGGCTCAAGACCTTGGCCGAGGGCGTCGAGACGATCAGCCAGATGGACCTGCTGCGCGCGAGCAACGTCGCCGAGGTCCAGGGTTTCCTCTTCTCGCGGCCCCTGGAACCGACCATCCTGGAACACCAGATACTCGAACCGATGCGAGCCACCGGCACCAAACGTCCGCCCCGCTCCAACTAGGGAACCCCAGTCCGCCGCCGGGGATCGGACCACCGAGAGGAACCTCCCGTTGGTCCGCGCCAGAACCCCACGAGTAGTCTTCGCACGGGGCACGTCGCGTCGCGAAGGGATGACCAGATGCGTTGGCGAACTGACAATCAGGCGATGGCGGCCCTGGCCTGCATCATTTTGTTGGCCCTGATGCTCGCACTCACCCTGACCGCGTTCTCGGGCTCGTCCAGAGGAAGTGTTCAAGAGTTCTCGCCCTCTACCGGTGGCATCTGCGCCCCATCCGACTCCACGGACTGCCCAACCCTGGTCGCTACCACGAAGGGATCGACGTCGCAGGATCAGGTCAACACGTTCTTACGCCAGCTGTTCAACCTCGACACCAACGGCCAACCTCCCTCGATCACGCCCGGCATCGGACTTCGCGAGTGCTCGAGTGACGGGCACGGTCCCTTCACGATTTCGTGCACCTTCTGGTCCGGCACGTCCAACGACGATCTCGACGAGGTCCAGACCGAGTTCATTGCGTCGGGCCTCTTCGCGAGCCAGCAACTGAAGAATCAGTAGGAGAACTTTCAGGATTTCCTGAGCGCCTTTCGAGCGCAGCGCCCGCTCGTCGCAACGGTGCGTGAAGGCGACCGTCGCTAGACCCAGATCAGTTCCAGCGCACGAAGGATGTTGCCGCCGAGGACTCGGACGATCTCGTCGTCGGAGAAGCCTCGATGGACCAGCCAACCGCAGATGTTCTCGAAGTTCTCCGTGGGGTTCTCCAGGCCGTCCACGTAGTCGACCTTGTCGTGCGCGGGACCGACCATGGCGCCCAGGTTCAAGAGCGGACCGAAGACCGTGTGCAGGTCGACGTGGTCGCCGTACAGCGTGTCCGGTCCGAAGGCGACGTGGTCGATCCCGACCAGGTCCACGCAGTAGAGGAAGTGATCCATGACCGAAAGGATGCTGTGACGCGGATGGGCGTGCGAGATCGTGGTGTGCGGCGCCGCCGACATCCCGATGACTCCCCCACTGTCTGCCACCGCACGCAGCACCTCGTCGGACTTCATCCGCCTGGTCTCCCACACCGCCCGGGCGCCGGCGTGGGTCATGAAGACTGGACGCTCACTCGCCTCGCACACGTCGATGCCGGTCCGGTCGGACGAGTGCGAGATGTCGATGGCCAGTCCCAGCTGATTCATTCGGCGAACGGCCCGCCTACCAAACCCGGTCAGGCCCCCGTCGGTCTCCTCGCTCAATCCGCTGCCGAGCGCGTTGGCGTCGGAGTAGGCAATGCCGATCTGGCGCAGGCCCAACCCGTAGAGCACGTCGAGGCGGTCGATCTCATTCTCGATCGGCGTCGCCGCCTCGAGGCCGAAGACCAGACCGACCTGGCCCTCGCGGTGGGCGTCGTGGATATCGGCGACACTGCGGATGACGACGACGTCGCTCTGGTGCGCCACGTCAGCCTGACGCATGCCCAAGTCGGTGATGATGTCCAGCCACCGCCAGGGGGCGTTGCCCGTGACGCAGGCGGTGCCGTCCATCATGTTGTCGAAGACAACGGTCATCCCCGAAGCCCGTAACCCGGCGAACCCGGTGTGCTGACGACCGGTGCGGTTGTACTGGGGTGTCTCGCGCATGTCGCTCGGAAACAGCACGGGATGATCGTGCAGACTGACCACGACGTTCTCGCGTAACAACCTCCCGGCACGGGCCTTCTCTTCGGGACTCAATCCGTCGACGTACGGCGCCACCCGACCGAATTGTGCAGAGAGTGAGAAGGTCGCCAGGTCCACGCCGGCCTCGAGATAGCCGTACGACGTGTACGGGGTCTCACTCACCGCGTCGACGGATCGTGCGAACGGCCCCCACGCGAGTGACACCCCGTTGCTCAGTGCACGTACCCGGTCCCGTCATCCCCATCACAGTAATTGACCCGGTGACGCTAAGACGTGGGCGTGGGACGCATCCCTTCGGGGCGGGGTTAAAAATTAGAATGAAGACGCCATGACTGGACCTCCCCCACTAAATCGCACACTGGCGCGAACCCGGCTCGATTGGACCCCTACCCAGGACCCGGCCACGATGCGGCGTTGGGTCCTCGTCTCTGCGCTGTGCGTGGGCGCGTCGCTGGCCGTCAACGCGGCCCTCGTCAAGATCGCCACGTCCTGGCGCCCGTCGCTGAGGCAGTACTCGCACTTTCGCCTCATCGATTACGGCTCCTTGACGTTGCTCGGCGTGGTCGGCGCGTGCGTGGCCTGGTTCGTCGTCGTGCGCATCACGTCGTCGCCCCGCTGGCTGTTCTTGCGACTGGCCGTAGCGGTGAGCGTCGTGCTGCTCTTGCCCGACGTGTGGCTGATCGTCAAGCACGAACCGATTCGAGCCGTCGCCGTACTCATGACCATGCACCTCGCGATGGCTCTCCTGACCTACAACCTTTTGGTCCATCTCGCGCCGTCGAGCGCGCGCCCGATTGCAATCGGCGACAGTGAATCTCACGTAGACGTAGAGACTTCGCCGGGGCCGTCGGCGAACAACCGCGCACGTCCCGAGAAACCCCACGCACTGGCACCGTTGAGCCGTCGCGCGTGGACGGCGATGGCCACGGCCGTCGGCGTCGAATTCCTCATCGGCCTGGGCGAGTTGTTCTACGTTCCCTACAACCGGCCCAACGGTTGGATCTCGACGAAGGGCGAAGCCATCTCCCTCGTACACGCCCTGTTGGGAGGCTTCCTCGGCATCGCCGCGATCGCCATCGTGGTGCTCGTAGCGCGCCACGACCGACTTCTTCGTTCGGCGGCCTGGTCCGGCTTGATCGGCGTGGCGCTCGGGGCCCTCGGCGGAACCCTGTGCTACGACCACTCCCTTCGACTGGTGGGAATGGGAATGATGTTCGTCGGTGTCACGGTGGCGTTCTTTGGCTATCTGATTCCCTTGATCGCGAAGTCAATGCATACGCCACCGCGGCAGCACCGCGGCCCAATCGCGGCCAGTGACAGCGAAGATGAACGATCGCCCAATTCGTAGTAGCGAGGAAGGCTCAGCGCGGCAGATGATCGAAACGTTCGAACGGCGCGACCACGCCGTCACAGGTCAAAGAACCACCATCGCGATTCATCCCCCGACGTCGTGCGGTATAGCATGACCTCGCCCATGGCGACCCTTTCGACTTCCCGCTTCCTGTTCGCCAGCGTCAAGGTCGTGGTGCCCCGGGGCCTCAACACCAGCCTCTTTCTCGTCATCAACCGGTTCGCGCGCCGCACGACGTGGGCCCACGGGTTCATGCACGCGTACGCCCTCTGGCTGGGCGTCGTGCTACTCGGGGCGGTCTTTCTCGCCGCCTACGGCGTCATCTGGCGGCGACGCGACGTTCGAGCGGCGGCGCTGATGGTCCTCGGCGGCCTCGGGACCGTCGTTGCCCTGGGGCTCAATCAGATCGTCGGTCACGCCGTCAAGGAGCTACGTCCCTACGACACGCTGCATCACGTGCTGGTACTGGTGCCGAGGGCCAACGACTACTCGTTCCCCTCCGATCACGCCGTCGTCGCCGGTGGACTGGTCGCGGCAGTGCTGCTCGTGACGCGCCGGGCACCCTCGACGCCACCGGACCACGTGGCGAACGGCTCGCGCTTCACGAAGAGCATGGTCTCGTTGGCCGCGCTCGACATCGTCCTGGCGGGTTTGCTGTGCTTCGCGCGGGTCTACGTCGGCGCCCACTACCCGGGCGACGTCGTCGCCGG
This sequence comes from Acidimicrobiales bacterium, assembly GCA_050010495.1. Taxonomy (GTDB): domain Bacteria; phylum Actinomycetota; class Acidimicrobiia; order Acidimicrobiales; family RAAP-2; genus RAAP-2. The sequence continues at coordinate 7,329 of JBEKKW010000045.1, read as the reverse complement.
TGTGCTCTTGGGCGCCATCGTGGTGCTCGCCATATCCCTGCTGCGACCACTCGTCTATCGATTGGCCGGCGTCCTCGAACCGACGATCTTGGGGAGGCTGCTACTGCGACGTCCGGCCCAATTGCCATAGGGGTGGTCGCCTGAATGAGGTCAAGCCCAAATTGAGGCGGCGTCCGGATTCGAACCGGAGTACGGGGCTTTGCAGGCCCCTGCCTAACCACTCGGCCACGCCGCCAGAAGTGACCATCCTACTCGGGCGACCTATCGGCTATTTCTTCTGAAAGAAGCGCCAGACCACCACACAGAGCCCGACCACGACGACGATCTCGATGACCAGCGTCAGCGTCGAGACGACTGTCCCGATGATGGAGACGATCGTGGTGACGACCAGGATGGCGAGGATCACCAGCAGCACGACACCCAAGACACCCACCAGAACTCCTTCATTGGTCCAGACCAATCGTACGCGCAGATGCCCTAGCTGCCATTTATTAGTGTTGTGAGGTGACACATCGCTGGCGATACACCGTGGTGCTCGCGCTGGGTCTCATCGTGATGTCAATCGCGCCCGCCCCCCACGCGAGTGCCTCGAACGCCACGGACACCTTCAGCACGTTGCGCATCACGAGCACCGTGGCTAGCTCGATTTCCACCTCGGTACCGTTCCTGCGCCTCTCCTTCAGCCGTGACGTGACGGCGTCGCACCTGCCGCCCCTGACGAGCACCCCGGCGTTGAACGCTTCCTGGCAACAGATCGGCCCGCGCGAGGTCCAGGCCGTCACGAACACGGCGACAGTCTCCGCGACCACCTATTCGCTCCGCGTACCCGAGGCGATGGCCTGCGCGTCACGTTGCACCTTCCGGGCCGTTCGATCAGAGTCTGTGGCCTCGATCGCGAGCGACGGGTGGGCCCAGCAACTGCTCGCCCAACTGCACTACCTACCGGCGAGCTTCACGCCGACCACGCCGACGACCGACCCGGCCCAGCCAGCCTCGGGCGTGTACGCCTGGGCCTACCCCCACTTGCCCACGTCGCTCAGTTCGCTCTGGTCCACCGGCGACGACGGCGTCATCGTGCGCGGCGCCGTCATGGCCTTTCAGAACAACAACAACCTGCCCACGACCGGTGTGCTGGACACTACGACCTGGCACGATCTCGTGAGGTCCGTGCGCCACGACACCGTCGACCCGAACAGCTACAACTACGTCGCGGTGAGCGAGGGCTCGCCCGAAACACTGCACCTCTACGTCGCCGGTCGAGAGACCTTCCACACGCTCGTCAACACCGGCATCTCCGTGGCCCCCACCCAGACCGGTACCTACCCGGTCTACGAGCGCTTCGTCACCACCACCATGACGGGATTCAACCCCGACGGCTCGCGCTACAGCGATCCCGGCATACCCTGGGTCTCGTACTTCCACGGCGGTGACGCGCTGCACGGCTTCATCCGCTCCTCCTACGGCTGGCCCCAGAGCCTGGGCTGCGTGGAGATGCCCTTCGCCTCGGCCCAGGTCGTCTGGCCCTACACGCCCATCGGTACGCTGGTCACGGTCGAACCGGCTTGAGCTAGGGGCCGGCCTCGGGGCCGAAGGCGTGGCGCCCGCGCTGGGTCTCGATCTCGACGGCCCCGTCGCGTAGCTCGCTCGCGGTGCCCACGGCCGCGCGCCCGTACTTCTGGCGGACCTCGTCGACCGCGTCGCGCAGCGCCTCGTGGCTGATCTGGCGCTCCCGTGAGAGCAGCTGGGCCTGTTGGCGCACGTCGAGCGACGACGTCTCGAGCCCGAAGCTCAATTGCAAATGGTTGTCACTGCGCTCGAGGAAGGACGACGCGTGCACGCCCAGCAGCCGCACCGCGTTCGCCAGTTCCACCGACGCGAGCAGCGCTTCGGCGATGGCGGTGATCGCGAACTCGTCGTCGATACCGAACGAGAGGGTCTGGGAACGGCTCACGCCGGTGAAGTCGTCGAAACGGACCACGATCGAGATGGTGCGGGCCACCCGGTTCTGATCGCGCAGGGCCCGGGCCACGACCGCCGAGTGGGCGCGGGCCGCCACGACCAATTCCGCCAAGCCGTGCAGCGAACGGGCGAAGGTCTGCTCGTGACCAATGGACTTGAGCGGCCGGTCGACCACGACCTCGCGATTGTCCTCGCCGTGCGAGAAGGCCCAGAGCGTCGCCGCCAGGGCCGGTCCCACGTGGCTCGCGAGCGTCGCCTCGTCGACCTGGGCCACGTCGCGCACCCAGCGCAGGCCGAGCTTCTCCAGCTTGGCGGCCGTCGCCGGCCCCACGCCCCACAGGGCCCGCACCGGCAGCTCCTCCAGCCAGGCCGCCTCGAGCGCCGGGCTGACCCAGACGACGCCGGCCCCGGGCACCAGTCGGCCCTGTTCCACGCGGGGCTTCGACCGCTTCGAGGCCAGCTTGGCGAACAGCTTGTTACGCCCGAGACCGACGCCGCACTCGAGCCCGAGCTCGGCGCTGAGGCGGTGGCGCAGGGCCTCGGCCGCCTCTATCGGCCGTACTCGCAAGCGGCGCAAACTGCGCAGGTCGGCGAAGACCTCATCGAGGCCGAGTGGCTCGAACTCCGGCGTCAGGTCCCGGATGACGTCGTGGAACTGGCGCGAGTAGACCTCGTAACGGTCAAAACGGCCCGGCAGGACGATGAGGTCCGGGCAGAGCCTCCGCGCGACGACGGTGGGCATCGCGCTGCCCACCCCGTAACGGCGGGCCTGATAACTGGCGCTGGCGACGACGCCGCGGCTGGCCGCGCCACCGACCGCCACCGGCTTGTCGCGCAGCGACGGGTCATCCAGGATCTCCACGGACGCGAAGAAGGCGTCGATGTCGATGTGCAAGATCGGGGCCTCGTCGACCGAGGGGATGTCAGAAGTCAAGTTCAACGCAGCGGAAGGCCTCGCCGAAGGCCACCCCCACCGGTCGCCCGGCCTGCTCGGCGCGACCGTAGACCATGTCGCGAATGGCGTCGTCGTCACCGGACAGTTGCGACGCGTGCGCGAGCACGGCCTTCACCTTGGTGTCGATGGTGCGCGTCACGTCCGCCACCACGTCCGGCTCGTGGGTGCCGCTCAGGAGCAGCTGCTGGACCTGGTGGGGCTGGCCCTGCTTGGGGAAGTAGAGCGGCATCGCTGCGGCCGGGGCCACCGCGTCGAGTAACGCCCAGCCCGTCTCGCGGTGGTCGCGGTGGTTGACGTAGACGCCCCCGAAGAACGTGGCGGTGGGGTCGGGTCCCAGCACCACCTCGGGACGGTACTTGCGCACCAGGCCCACCAGTTGCTCGCGCAGCTTGACGTCGTTGACGACCTCACCGTCGGGACGGTCCAGTCCGAGCACGGTCTTGGCGCCGAGCAGGTCGGCGGCGAAGCGCAGTTCGCCCCGGCGCGATTCGCGCAGCGACGAGGTGTCGGCCTTGGGCACGTGCGACCCCTTCGCCCCGTCGCACACCACCACCAGGTGCACCGCGCAGCCCTCGCTGGCCCACTGGGCCAGGACGCCCCCGGCCGCGACGTCGGCGTCGTCGGGGTGGGCGTAGATGGCCATCGCGACGCTCGGGGTCAGGCGCAGGAACCGCATGCTCAGCCGTGCAGTTTGGGAGCCGTCGTCTTGACCAGCATCCCGATCTCTCTCGCGAAGTCCTCCGTCCCCTCGAAGCCCTTGTAGACCGAGGCGAATCGCACGTAGGCCACCTCGTCGATCGGGCGAAGGGCCTCTAAGGTCACGAGGCCGATCTCCTCGGTGGTGACGTCGCGGTTGAGCAGGCGCATCGACTCGTCGATGCTAATGACGAGCGCCTCCATGGCCTCTTCGTCCACGGGACGGTTCTTGCAGGCCGAACGCACCCCGGAGAGGATCTTGGCGCGGTCGAAGAGCTGGCGTTCGCCCGATCGCTTGATGACGTAGAGGCCGATCTCCTCGATCCGTTCGAAGGTCGTGTAGCGCTGGCTGCAGGCCGAGCACTCCCGGCGACGGCGGATCGCGACCCCGTCTTCGGCCAATCTCGAGTCGACGACGCGGTCGTCATCTGCGGAACAGAAGGGACAGCGCATGCACGTCACGATACACCTAAATCCTTGAAATTTCAGGGAATTAGGACGTGCTCGCCCGTCACCACGACCGTGGAGCCGAGCTCGCGCTCCAGTGCGACGCGCTCACGCGCGGGATTCGAGGGATCGACCATCGACGCGATCGAGTGGAGCGTGTCGCCGGGCTGCACGACGTACGACATGCCCGGAGCGAGCACGGCGCCGTTGCTCAGATCGCTCGAGAGGCCCGCGCTCGCGATGCCCCCGAACGCGACGCCCTGCAACGACAGGATCACGAGACCGGCGAGCAGCGCGAGCAGCACCAGGGTCCGTCGACGGCGCTTCATCATGCGTGCCCGCGCGGCGCGGCGTTCGCCCAGGGGGCGGCCGCGGCGCAGTTCCGGCAACGTCTCGACGCGCACGAGGCGAAGGTGGGGTCGAGACGGGGTCTCGTCCGAATTCATCTGCTCGATTCGCATTGCCGCCATCTCCGACTCCCGACTCTCACGAACACCTGTTCGTCTATAGTAAAGCGAACAGGTGTTCGGATGCAAGTGGTTTTTTGGGTCCTCGACGGGATTCCGTGGCGGTTTTGCCACCCGGCGGGCGCGAAAAGCCCGAAAACAGGCCCTTAGTGGAGGCGAAGCGAGAGGGGCGCCGCTCCCGTCAACGACATCAGTTCGTCGTAGGTGCTGGCGAAGACCGCATGGGGCGTGCCGCAGGCCGCCCAGACCACCTCGTAGCGATCGAGCCGGTCGTCGATGAAGGTGCGAAGTTCCCGGGGCCAGCCCACGGGCGAGACCCCGCCGATCGGCTGGCCCGTGGCGACACGGACCTCGTCCGGCGTGGCCTGGCGCGCCGACGTCGCACCGGCGTCGATCCGCAGCCGTTCCACGTCGACGCGGAAGGCGCCGCTCTTGATCACGACCACCGGTTCCCCGTCGAGCATGAACACCAGGGTGCTCGCTATGGCGCAGACGTCACAGCCGAGGGCCGCCGCGGCGTCGGCGGCCGTCTTGGTGGGCACGTCGAACTGGCGAACGGTCGCTTCGACACCGCGGGCGCGCAAGGCGTCGACCACCCGCCGGGCGCTCGGATGGATCGGCTCGTCGCTCAGTGGCGTCACTCCCCCTCGGTGGACTCTCCCAGGTAGACCGCCCGCACGCGGTCGTCACGCAGGAGATTGGACGCCGTGTCGGAGAAGACGATCCGTCCGTTCTCCATGACGTAGCCCCGATCGGCCAGGCGCAGCGCCTGGGAGGCGTTCTGCTCCACGATCAGCACCGTGGTCCCCCCGTCGCGGATCTCGCCGATGATGCGAAAGATGGTCTCGACGATCATCGGGGCCAATCCCATCGACGGCTCGTCCAGCAGCAGCAACCGGGGCTGCGCCATGAGCGCCCGGGCGATGGCCAGCATCTGCTGCTCGCCCCCCGAGAGGTTGCCGCCGAGCTGCTTGCGGCGCTCCTTGAGGATGGGAAAGGTCGTGTACATCCGCTCGGTGTCGTCGCTGAAGGAGCCGCGGCGGTTGAACGCGCCCATCTCGAGGTTCTCCTCCACCGTCATCTGGGGGAATATCCGTCGCCCCTCCGGCACGTGGCTGATGCCGAGCGAGGTGAAGCGGTGGGCCTTGGTGGTCGTGACGTCAAGGCCCTCGAACGCGATGGATCCGCTCGAGGGCGCGTGCAGGCCCGACAGCATGCGCAGCGTCGTCGTCTTGCCGGCGCCGTTGGCGCCGAGCAAGGTGACGATCTCGCCCTGGTTGACCTCGAAGGAGATCCCGTGCAGCGCCGTGATGGCGCCGTAACGAACGACGGCGTCGTGGACCTGGAGCATCAGGCCTGCTCGTCCATGGCCTCGACCGACGAGCCGAGGTAGGCCTCGATGACCGCCGGGTTGGAGCGGATCTCGGCCGGCGACCCCTCGGCGATGACGCTGCCGAAGTTCAAGACGTAGAGCCGCTCGGCCAGGGACATCACCAACTTCATGTCGTGCTCGATCAGCAGGATCGACACCCCCATGTCGTCGCGGACCTTGCGGATGAGGTTGGCCAGCCCGAGCTTCTCCGAGGGGTTGGTGCCGGCGGCCGGCTCGTCCAGTAGCAGGACCTGGGGCTGGGTGGCCAGTCCGCGCGCGATCTCGAGGCGCCGGCGGTCGCCGTAGGAGAGCGACGCCGACAGCGTGTTGGCCTTGTCGCGCAGGCCCACGAAATTCAACAGGTCGATGGTGCGCTCGTCGGAGGCCTTCTCGTCGCGGCGCGTCGCCGGTCCCTTGAGCATCGCGCCGACCGCCCCGATGCCGTGGTGCGATTCGGCCCCGATCTTCACGTTCTCGAACGTCGTCAGCGCGCTGAACATGCGCGACGCCTGGAAGGTCCGCGCGACACCGGCGCCGGCGACGCGATGGGCCTTCTTGCCAATGACCGACATCGCCTTGGCGTCCTTGGCGTAGAAGGTGATCGTGCCCTCCTGGGGCTGGTAGACGCCGGTCAGGGAGTTGAACAGAGACGTCTTGCCGGCGCCGTTGGGCCCGATGACGGCGAGGATCTCGCCGCGGTTCTGGTGCAGGCTCACGTCGTTGAGCGAGATCACCCCGCCGAAGCGCAACGAGACGTGGTCGACGTCGAAGATCAGGTCGCTCACGGCGTGTCACCCGTCAACAGTTCGTCCATGTGGCCCTCACCGGCCTCGGCCATGCCGATCTCACGCTTGCGCCGACGCGAGGGCAGGAGACCGGCCGGGCGAAAGATCATCATCACCACGAGCAGCGCGCCGATGTAGATCAACTGGTCCGACGACTGGTACCAGCCGGGGGCCGAGTGGATCAGGTAGAGGGTGACGCCCTGGATGACGATGGCCCCGAGCACCACGCCGGCGATCGAGCCCATGCCGCCGAAGATCACCAGCACCAGGATCAGGATCGACACGGGCAGCACGAAGCTCGAGGGATTGACGAAGAAGGTCTGACCGGCGGTCATGACCCCGGCGAAGCCGGCGCTCGCCGCGCCGATGGCGAAGGCCATGACCTTGTACTTAAGGGGGTTGATGCCGATCGACTCGGCCGCCACCTCGTCCTCGCGGATCGCCGTCCAGGCCCGGCCCACCCGGGAGTGCTCCAACAGCGAGAAGGCGACGATGAAGAGCACGACGAAGACCAGCGTCAGGTAGTAGTAGGGCACCGGCCCGAGGCCCCAGGCGTAGTTGATCGGGCCCAGGTGGATCGAGAAGTGGGGTATCTGGTTGGTCCCCTCCGACCCGCCGGTGATGCCGTAGAGGTTGTTGGCGAAAATG
>JBEKKW010000044.1:0-17861 GCA_050010495.1 Acidimicrobiales bacterium | reverse complement strand
GGCGGATCGATGGCCAACGAGACCGCCAGCGTGGCGACGGCCCTCACCGCCAACGCCTTCACCAGGACCGGGTACACCTTCGCCGGCTGGAACACCGCCGCCAACGGCACGGGCACCGCCTATGCCAACGACGCGAGCTACCCCTTCAGCGCCAGCACCACCCTCTACGCCCAGTGGACGAGGCACAAGCGGTAACAACCCTAAATCTCGGTGCCGAATCGTCAACGAGACTTGGCGTCGGAACTTCCGCGCCCACCACTGCGCCAGCGTCGAGTCAGCCGATATCGAGGTCCTTATTGGGGCGCACCACGATCTCGGCGATGTGAACCCCAACCGGACTCTTAAGCGCGAACATGACGGACTCGGCGACGTCATCGGGCTTGATCATGAGCTCGTTCAACGCCGCTTGGCCCTTCTCCAACACCTCTTCGGGCAGCCGTTCGCCCGGACGGAACTCAGCATCGACGCCGCTCATCGCGATAAAGCCTTGAACAACGGTGGGATCCATATGGCGCGCCATGTTCGTCGCGGTCACGCCGGGCATGATCGTCGTCACCTTGATCGGGTCGTTCAACAGCTCGGCCCGCAACGTCTCGGTGATGACGTTGACCGCGTGCTTAGTCGCGCCGTAGACGCCCGACGACGGGCTCAGGGCGGCGACCGAAGAGAGATTGACGATATGGCCGGCGCGGCCGCCGGCACGCATCGCCTTGATCGCCGCCTGACAGCCGACGAGCAATGCGAACACGTTGGTGTCGAGCATCGTGCGCCACTGATCGAGCTCGGCGTCGACGATCGTGCCGAGGTACATGACGCCGGCGCAGTTCACGAAGACGTCGAGGCGGCCCGTCTCGCGAAGGCACTCGTCGACGAGGCCCTGCACGGCCGCGGCGCTGCGCAGATCGGTGGCCACGGCGAGGGCGCGGCCGCCGGACTCGGTGATGCGCTGCGCGCTCTGTGCGAGTGACGCCTCGTCACGTCCCGCGAGCACGACGAAGAGGCCCTCGGCGCCGAGCCGTTCGGCGATCGCGCGGCCGATGCCGCTCGAGGCGCCGGTGACCACGGCCGACTGGCCGGCCAACTCGTTGTGGCGTGCCATGAGAACTCCTCTAGTTCGCTTGATGCCCGCAATACGTCTTCTGGCGTGAAGGCATCTTCGATGCTCACGCTACAAGCGCCGGGAGGAGAAGAACTCTGACAGCAACCGTGCTGACTCTTCACCCATCACGCCGTAAGTGACGTCGGCCTCGTGCAGGAGACGGGGGTCGCCCAAGACGTTGTAACGCGAACCGACGGCCCCGGCCTTCTCGTCCATCGCGCCGATCACGACGCGCGCGACGCGGGCGTTCAAGAGTGCGCCCGCGCACATCACGCACGGTTCCAGCGTCACGTAGGCCGTCACCTCGTCCATGCGCCACGAGGTACGTTGCGCCGCGGCCGCGCGCAGGGCCACGATCTCGGCGTGCGCGCTGGGATCATGGTCGACCTCGCGGCGGTTCTCGCCGACCGCGATGACCGTTGCGTCCTGCACCAGCACGCAGCCCACGGGAACGTCGTCGTGCACGCCGGCGCGCAGCGCGGCCTCGATCGCCACCTCCATGAAGGCCTCGTCGTCCTGTAGTTGCGCCACGTCGAGCGACCTCCCCGCTACTGTCCTCTCGACAGTCTCACACCGACCGCCGTGGTGCGACGCCGGGGGCTCCGCGGCGCCCGCAGTAGGCTGGACGACGGAGGGGTGCGAGAGCGGCCGAATCGGGCAGTCTCGAAAACTGCTGTGTCTACGGGCACCGTGGGTTCAAATCCCACCTCCTCCGCCAACGTGGAACGGGTGACTCCGGTCACCCGTTCTTTCGTCGGGGACGGCCCGACCTCACAGAACTAATCTGGTGGTGTCCGGCAATTGTTGGACCGGCAACCGAGGAGTGAGCATGGTTTCGTCAATCCAAACCGCAGTGGGCAACGAGCGCAAGGTGGTGACCGAGCTTCCCGGGCCCAAGTCGCGGGCCCTGCACGAACGTCGCCGAGCGGCCGTGAGCGCCGGATTGACGACCGGCTTCCCGATCTACATCGAACGGGCCGAGGGTTCGATCCTCGTCGACGTCGACGGCAACCAGATCCTCGACCTGGGCTCGGGTATCGCCGTCACCTCCATTGGCCACGCCGTGCCCGAACTCATCGACGCGGTGAGCGCCCAGGTCGCCGCGTTCACCCACACCTGCTTCATGGTCACGCCCTACGAGAGCTACGTCGAGGTCTGCGAGGAGCTGGCCGCGCTCACGCCCGGCTCCCACGCCAAGACCTCGGCCCTGTTCAACTCCGGCTCCGAGGCCGTGGAGAACGCCGTCAAGGTCGCGCGACTGGCGACCGGGCGCCAGGCCATCGTCGTCTTCGACCACGCCTACCACGGACGCACCAACCTGACCATGGCCCTCACCGCGAAGAACATGCCCTACAAGGACCGCTTCGGCCCCTTCGCGCCCGAGATCTACCGCGTGCCGATGAGCTACCCCTACCGCGACGGGCTGAGCGGCGCCGAGGCGGCCGCCCTCGCCATCAAGGAGATCGAGACCCAGGTCGGCGCCCACAACGTGGCGGCCCTGCTCATCGAGCCCATCCAGGGCGAGGGCGGCTTCGTCGTGCCGGCCGACGGCTTCCTGCCGGCGCTGTCGGCGTGGACGACCGCGAACAACGTCGTCTTCATCGCCGACGAGATCCAGAGCGGCTTCTGCCGCACCGGGGACTGGTTCGCCGTGGACCACGAGGGGGTCGTCCCCGACCTGGTGACGACGGCCAAGGGCCTCGCCGGCGGCATGCCGCTCGCCGGACTGACCGGCCGCGCGGAACTGATGAACGCGGTGCACGAGGGTGGCCTGGGCGGCACCTACGGCGGCAACCCCGTCGCCGCGGCCGCGGCGATCGCGACCATCAAGACTCTGCGAGACCACAACTACGCCGAGCGGGCCCGCGAGATCGGCGTGACGCTGCTCGCGTCGCTGCGCACCCTGCAACAGGACGTCGCCATCATCGGCGACGTGCGCGGTCGCGGCGCGATGGTCGCCATGGAGCTGATCGAGCCGGGCACGATGACGCCCAACGCCGCCGCCGCCAAGGCCATCGTGAACTACTGCAACCAGCAAGGGGTCGTGGTGCTGGCCTGTGGCACGTGGGGCAACGTGATCCGCCTGCTGCCGGCGCTGTCGATCTCCGACGAGCAGTTGGCCGACGGGCTGGGCGTGCTCAGCGCGGCAGTACGGGCGGCCAGTTAGTCCGTCGCCTGGGCGGCGAAGCGTGAACGGCGCCGCGCGACGCGGTGCCCCCAGTACGATCGAGCACACGGTGGAGGCCGAGAGAAGACCGAGGGCCATGAGCCGAGCAACGAGGACTGCGCGACCGACCTGGCCCGTCGTCGCGGCCGTCATCCTGGCGGCGGTGGGCCTCGCGGGCTGCGCCCGCACTGCCGTCATCCACCCCTACGTCGTCACCGGGCAGCCGTCGCTCAGCATCGACGCGCCGCTGGAGAACGTCGCCTGCACCGCCGCGGGCTCGTGCCTGGCCGTCGGCGTCGATGACGCCGGGCCAACCCCGGTGGCGGCCGGTGAGCTGCGCCAGGGCGGCGGACGCTGGACGCCACTGGTCGTACCCAACGCTCCCCAGCAGACGATCACCGCCTCCGCCTGCTGGACCAGTCAGTGCCTCATCGCCGGTTCGACGTCGAGCGGCGATTCGCTGTGGACGTACGACCCGAAGAGCCTCTCGGTGTCGGTGTCGCCCGCGCCCCACGGCGGGCGGGGGGTGAGCGCGGTGAGCTGCTTCGCCCCGGGGTCGTGCGCCGTCGTCGACTCGACCGGCGTCGCCGGAGACTCGCGGATCTCCTTCAGTGACGACGGGGGAACGACCTGGTCGACGCCGCTATCGATGCAGTGGACGACGGACACGGCCGTCACGGCCCTCGCCTGTTACGACGGCTTCGACTGCCTCGCGGCCGCGACGAACGCGCGCAGCCACGTGCTGCTCGAGGTGACCCACGACAGGGGGCTCACCTGGAGCCCACTGGCCGTGCCGTCGACCTGGACGACGTTGACGTCGCTCACGTGCGTGCAGTCGCACTGCGTGGCGCTGGCCAGCACCTCGGCGACGTCGCTGGTCGTTCGCACCGGCTCCTTCTTTCGCGAATGGAAGGATCTGGCCCTCGCCGACGACGCCAGCTCGCTCGCCTGCGCGACGTTGACGCACTGCGTCGTCGTCGGCCACACGCCGTCGCGCGGTCCGTGGCTCGCGACCTTGAAGGGGGTGCACGTGACCAACATCACCCTCAAGTACGTGCCCGCGGCGCTCGTCGACGTCGCCTGCGGCGCCAAGGTCTGCACGGCCATCGGCGACGCCACGGTGATGGCGCTGCGCCCCTAACCCCGCAGGGCCGCCGCCATCAGAGCCGGCAGCCTGGTCCACGAGGGCCGCACCTGTAAGGCGAGCAGCTTGCGCATCACGTCGCCCGCGTTGGTGTTGGTGGCGAACCACGCCGGCGCCGTCGACGAGACGAACGATCCGCGCACCACCGACTTCTGGGGACGGGCGAAGAGGTAGCCGTTGCCGACGAAGCCGCGCCCGGACTGGATGTCGGTGATCGGGTGACCGGGGTAGGCGCCCCACACGGTCGTCGCGAAGGCGTAGGCGAAGGCGTGCCACAGGTTCACCCCGATCGACCCGTAACGCAGGTCGGCGACGGCGCGCTCGATGGCCGGTCCCGTCTCGGCGTCCTTCAGGGTCCGCGGGTCGGCCAGGATCGTCATCGAGAGCGTGCCCCATAACACGTCGTTGCAGAACACGATGGCGGCGCGCACGAAGTCAGCCGGTGAGTCGGCGACCAGCGCCGTCTCGCTGGTGAGCGCGCAGAAGGCCTCGACGTTGAAGCAGATGTCGTTGACGTCGTGGGGATCGACGTCGCGGATGACGGTCCAGGCCATCGTGTCGTCACCGTCCTCGCCCACGCGTCGGGCGTCGGGGTGGGCGCGCACGAAACCGTCGCGCCGCTCGCGCGCCCCGGGGTAGTAGGCCCGCCGCGGCGCACAACCGCCCAGCACCGTCTCGACGGCCGCGAGGAACTCCTCGCGCTGGTCCCACCCGGCGTGGGTGACGATCACGCGTGGGGTGAGACAGTTGAAACCGGCGTTGTTGACGAGCATCGTGGCCACGTGCTTGGCCTGGTAGGAAATCTCCTTCTTCGACCACCGGCCCGGCACGACCACCACCGGCGAGACGTTGCCCAGCTCGCAGGTGACGGGCTTGGTCACCAGTGGCTCATTGGACGCCTTTCGACGTTGCCCCGATTCGCCCGAGCCAAAGACGATGGCGTCGTGGGTCTTGTCCGAACCGGTCACGTGGATGTCGTGTATTGCCTCGTGGCGCGTGAGGTACTCGCCCACCTTGGGGCCGCCGCTGACGATGCGCAAGAAGCCGGCGTCCAGCAGCGAGGCCATCGCCAGTTCCCAGTACGGCACGAGGTAATCGTTGACGGGATTGGCCTTGAGCACGACGACCTTGCCGTCGACGAAGAGCTTGGTGAGCACGTCACGCGGCCCGAGCGAGGCGACGTTACCGGCGGCGAGGACCAGCGAGACGCCCGCGTGCGCGAACGGGTCGCGGTAGAGCTCGCCCTGGGTCGCGCGCACGTCGGCCTCGGTGACGCCCGGCTCCATCCAGACCTCGCCGGTCACCCCGGGAAAGAGGACCCGATCGAGGAGGCTCGCGGGGGCCACGCCGACCGCGATTCGCTCCCCGGGCTTGTGCGACACCGGTCCGGGGTAGTTCGGCCGGCCCGAACTAGCGAGATCGAGCATCGAGCGGCGCAGGGCCTGCGCCATGGTCACGAAGGTGCCGATGCCGGCGAAGAGCTCCTCGCCCCCCTCGGCACCGCGCGGGTCGTAGCCCTTGGCCTCGCACGCGGCGTCGTTCCACTCCTCGGCGATGTTGAAGGTATCGCGCACGATCTGCTCGAGCAGCTGCGCGCGGGCCAGGGTCGAGGTCGCGGCCCACGTCTGCGCCTTGGCCGCGACGACGGCGATGACCTGGTCCAGCGCGAACTCGCTCAAGGCAATGTGATCCTGGGAACCCGACGGCGCGTCGAGCGCTCCGCGCAGCTGGCTCACTGTTGCCTCCCTTGGTTCTATGGCAGGCTAGTGCGGTGAGTCTGACGTCGCCCAGCACTGTTCCGCCGGGCTGGTACCCCGATCCGAGCGGCGCGCGACAGTGGCGCGTCTGGACCGGGTCCACCTGGTCCGAACTGACCCGGCCCTACGGCGCGGCCTCTCCGGCGGCGCCCGCCGTGGCACCGCCGTCGACGTCGTCCTCGCTGGAGCTCATCGACGCCATCAATCGAGTGGTGCGCTACGGCATCGCCGCGCTCTTCGTCGGCCTCGGCCTCGTGGTCAGCGTGCTCGCGCACTGGCCCGGCACCGCGCACCCCACCCCGCTCTGGTTCGCCATGGCCGCGCTCGACACCGGCATTGGCCTGCTGGCCATCGGTTCGGCCTGTTACGCCGTCGCGGCGCGCACCCTGCAGGGTCGCTGGACGCTCGAGGCCCTCGTCCCCGGCGTCAACGTCGTCATCGTCAGCGCCCTGGTGACCCAGCGCCTCGGGGGCCGCTCGCCACTGTGGCGCGTGGCGTCCGAGACGATCCTCGTGGCGATCTACGTGACCCAGTCCCACGCCGATCCCTGGCTGGGCATCGCGCCGGCCCTGGTGGCGCTGGATCACATGCGCTGGACGGGCGCGCTGCTCGACCGCCTGGTCGCGACGCCGGCGACGCCGGCCGCCCTCTCGTGAGCCGTCCCTAGCGTGGGCGAGACCCGCGGGGCGTGGGGACCCCTCGCCGGCCTGATCGGCTCGTGGCAGTCGGGTCTGAGCGGCCTGGACCTCTCCTTTCACAACGACAGCGGCAAGATCGCCGAGACGACGTACCGCGAAGCGACGACCTTCGAGCCCTTTGGCCCCGTCGACCAGGGCGAACGCCAGCTCTACGGACTCGACTACCGCACACTGGCCTGGCGCGACCGTGACGAGATCCCCTTCCACCGTGAGGTCGGCTACTGGATCTGGGACGGCGACAACCGCCAGGTGATGCGCTGCTTCACCTTCCCCCTCGCGGTGGCCCTCATCGCCGGCGCCACGGTCGAGCCCGACGCGACGACGTTTCAGCTCGAAGCCGTGCTCGGGTCGAACACCTACGGCATCCTGTCCAGCCGCCACCTCGACGAGGCGGCCCGCACGACACGGTTCGAGATGACGCTCAGCGTGACGGACGACTCCTACTCCTACGACCAGACGACGATGGTCGAGCATCGCAAGAGCCAGACCGTCATCATGCACACCGACCGCAACACCCTCGTGAGGCTGGCCTAGCCGTGTTCGAGTGGTCCGAGGAGCACCGGGCGATCGCCGCGGTGGTGCGCCGGTTCGTCGACGAGCAGATCCGACCGCACCTCGACGACCTCGAGCACAACGGCGTGCCCCCCTTCGCGATCATGCGAACGATGTACGAGACGTTCGGCCTCAGGGAGATGGCGCGCGAGAACTTCGAGCGTCAGCTCGAACGAAAGACCGCCGGCTCGGCGACTGACGAGCGACGGGTGTCGGACCCCTCGGCCCAGCTGATCTCCACCATCGAGCTCTGCCGGGTCAGCCCGGGACTGGTGACCTCCTTGGGCGTGTCGACGGGACTGGCGGCGGGCACGATCAACAAGCTCGGCACCCCGGCCCAGATGGTGCGCTGGAGCCTCGACCTCATGACGCTCGACAAGGTCGGCGCGTGGGCCATCACCGAGCCCGACTCCGGTTCGGACGCGTTGGGCGGCATGCGAACGAGCGCCGTGCGCGACGGCGACGAGTACGTGCTCAACGGGCAAAAGTCGTGGATCACCAACGGCCCCTACGCCGACACCATCGTGCTCTACGCCAAGCTCGACGACGCCAGCGCCACCGCGATGCGCCAGCGCAAGGTCCTCACCTTCGTGCTGGACCGCGGCATGGAGGGCCTAGAGCAGTCCACGCCCATGAGAAAGATGGGTCAGCACGCCTCGCCGACCGGCGACATCTTCCTGCACGACGTGCGAGTCGGGCGCGACCGACTCCTCGGCGAGAGCGAGGATCCGAGCGGCGGCGGGCGCCAGAGCGCCCGGGACAACTTCGTCGCCGAGCGCGCCGGGGTGGCCGCGATGTCGCTCGGCGTGATCGAGGAGTGCCTAAAGCTCAGCGTGGCCTACGCCCGTCACCGCACGCTCTGGGACCGGCCCATCGGCGAGTTCCAGCTCATCCAGCTGAAACTGGCCCAGATGGAGGTGGCGCGGGTCAACGTGCGCAACATGGTCTTCGCCCACATCGAGCGCTCCCTCGCCGGAGCGGTCCCGAGCTTCGCGGAGGCCTCCGCGATGAAGCTCTACGCCGCCCAGGCCGCCTGTCAGGTCGCCGACGACGCCATCCAGATCTTCGGCGGCAACGGCTACGTCGCGGAGTATCGGGTCGAGCAGCTGAGCCGCGACGCCCGAGTGCTGCGCATCTACGCCGGCACCGACGAGATGCAGGTCGTGGCCATAGCCAAGGACCTGCTCGACTCAGGTTCGTGAGGGTCCGGCCGCGACGGGCGAATGATCAGCGTCCACGGTGCACGACGAGCCACCACAGGCCGCTCAGGATGATCAGCGGGATCACGACGACGACGACGCGCGCGTAGGGCAGCACGGCGCCGTTGTGCACGTGCGCCACGGTCGTCGACGTCGAGGCCCAGAGTCGCACGGTCGTAAAAGGAGCGCGCACACCCAACTCTTGCACGCCGTTGACGGTGAGTCCGTCAGTGCGTGCTGGCGCCCCCGACGATTCCTTCGATCCGGTCCAGGATGTTCGAGATCGCCTCGTCTTGGGCCAGCAAGTGCTTCTGGATCTCCTCGGCCTCCCTCAAGACGGCCTCGGCGTCCTTGTAGGTCTCCTCGGCCCGCTTGTCGGCGGCCCGGGCCTGGATGTTCTGACCCACGATGATGATGGGCAACAGCACCAATTGCAGGAAGCTGCTGGAGAGCCACACGACGACGAAGTAGGTCCCCTGCTTGATGGCCGAGGGCAGCGCGAAGAGCGCGATGATCGTGAAGACGTAGGCCGCCCACATGGTGCCCACCACCAGCGTGATGCGCAGGCCGAAGCGCGCGTTGAAGCGCACGAAGGGATTGGGGCTGTCGATGTGGCGCAGGTCCCGGGTCTTGACCGGTCCGTGGTGCCGGAGTTCGGCCGCCCGGGGGTGGCGCACGTATTCATACAAGGTGGGCATGTCCGAATTCTCACACGCCCTGCACCCCCGGCGCGCCATCTGACGACGCGGCGCGGGCGACGCGCCGTTGGACTACCCCACCACGAGGTCGGGCGAGGTCTCCATGCCTTGGCGCCATACCGAACGGGCGATGATCTTGGTGGTGTCGACGCGGTCGCGGTACTTGAAGGCGATGTCGCGGGCCTCCTCCAGCAGTCCCTCAGAGAGGAACGTCGGGTCAAGTCCCAGCGCGACGAACTGGTCACGGCTGACGTTGAGGTCGTTCTCGACGGCCTCGCGGCGCGGGTTGGGCAGGTTCGCAATCGTGGCGTCGGTCAACTTCGCGATCAGCTCGGCCAGGTCGCGGACCTGATACACCTCGGTGACCTGGTTGAAGACCTTGACCTTCTCACCGCGCTGGGGCGGGTTCTCGAGCGCGATCTGCACGCAGCGCACGGTGTCGCGGATGTGGATGAAGGCACGAGTCTGCCCGCCGGTGCCGTGCACCGTGAGCGGGTGGCCGATGGCCGCCTGCATCAAGAAGCGGTTGAGCACCGTGCCGTAGTCGCCGTCGTAGTCGAAGCGGTTGATGAGGCGCTCGTCGAGCGACGTCTGGGGCGTCTGGGTCCCCCAGACGATGCCCTGGTGCAGGTCGGAGATGCGCAGCTGGTCGTTCGCGGCGTAGAAGGAGAACATCAGCTGGTCGAGCGTCTTGGTGAGGTGGTAGACCGAGCCGGGGTTGGCGGGGTGCAGGATCTCGCGTTCGAGGTCGCCGTCGGGCGTGGGGACCTTGACGGTCAGGTAGCCCTCGGGGATGGGCGCCGACCCGGACCAGCCGTAGCCGTAGACACCCATGGTGCCCAGGTGCACCAACGCGATGTCCAGACCGCTCGACACGATCGCCACCAGCACGTTGTGCGTCGCGCGCACGTTGTTGTCGACGGTGTAGCGCTTCGCCTCGGTGTTGCGCATCGAATAGGGCGCCGCGCGCTGCTCACCGAAGTGCACGATGGCGTCAGGCTGCAGCTCGCGCAAGAGCACCGCGAGGCGCTCGTACTCGCCGGCGAGGTCGAGGTGGACGAAGCCGATCTCCTTGCCCGTGAGTTCCTTCCAGACGCGGATACGCTCGCCGATCGGGCGGATCGGCGTCAGTGACTCGACCTCCAGTTCGAGGTCGATCTCTCGGCGGCTGAGATTGTCGACGATGGTGACGTCGTGGCCGGCGTCGGACAGGTGTAGCGAGGTTGGCCAGCCACAGAATCCGTCGCCGCCAAGAACTAATACCTTCATGTCTCTCCCGTCACTGCGTCGCGTCGCACGTATGCAACCCAAAGACCTTACCAGCAGCCAATTATCACGCCCGTGGCGCAATGGGGACCAACGTCACCGAGATGCCTGGAGTGACGATGAGATCGGGGTGACCACGACCGACCGACGCCCGTGACGTAGAACGTCCCACCCGGTTCGGCCATAGCCTCAACGAGACGACGACCGAACCGGGTGGGACGGTTGTTACGAACCTACGGTGTTACCGGCGAAAGTGTCCGCTGTCGTGCGAGTGGCCGAACGAGGCGTGACCACCTTCAAGACCACCAAAACCGCGACCGTGCGAACGGTCGTTGCCGTGTTGGCCAAAGCCACCGCCCCAGGAACCGAGAACCTTGATCGCGGTCACGGTCGGAGGCGTCGTAGCGGGTGTCACCGTGGACAGCACCAACGAGACACGGTCCGGGCTCGCCAACGTGTCGCCAGAGCCGAGTCCGGTGATCGTGGTGGCGCTCGTCAACGTGTACGGCGTCGGGGTCGTAGAACCCTTGCTCAGGATCGAGATCGAGGTACCGGCGACGTAACTCGACACCGTGCCCGTCACGCAGACCGGCTTGGGGGCGAAGACGAAGATCGCGGTCACGGTCGGCGGAGTCGTGGCGGGTGTCACCGTGGACAGCTCCAGGACGACGCGGTCCGGGCTAGCCAGCGTGTCGCCGGAGCCGAGACCCTTGATCGTGGTGGAACCAGTGAGCGTGTAGGGCGTCGGGGTCGTGGAACCCTTGCTCAGGATCGAGATCGACGTACCGGCGGTGTAGCTCGACACGGTGCCCTCAACCCACACGGGCTTGGGAGTGAACACGAAGATCGCGGTCACGGTTGGGGGCGTCGTGGCGGGCGTCACCGTGGACAGCTCCAAGAAGACGCTGTCGGGGCTGGCCAGCGTGTCGCCGGAGCCGAGACCCTTGATCGTGGTGGCGCTCGTCAGCGTGTACGGCGTCGGGGTGGCCGAGCCCTTGCTCAGGATCGAGATCGACGTGCCGGCGGTGTAGCTCGACACGGTTCCCTCAACCCACACGGGCTTGGGAGCGAACACGAAGATCGCGGTTACGGTCGGCGGCGTCGTGGCGGGCGTCACCGTGGACAGCGCCAGGACGACGCGGTCCGGGCTGGCCAGCGTGTCGCCGGAGCCGAGGCCCTTGATCGTGGTGGCGCTCGTCAGCGTGTACGGGGTCGGGGTCGTCGACCCATTGCTCAGGATCGAAATCGACGTGCCGGCGGTGTAGCTCGATACCGTGCCCTCGGCGAAGTTCATCGACCACGCGGAGCGAGCACCGAAGTGACTCGATGAATGATGGCCATAGGGCGACGCGACGGCGATCGAAGCGGCGCTGGCGGCCAAGCCCAGGCTGAGGACCGTCGCAATCGCGACCCGTCTAAATGTTTTGGTCTTGATATTGGTCATACATTCCCTTCATTGCACTTCGTCCAAGATGCTCTCGAACCCTTCAAGTCTCTCGGACCAAACTGTGAAAAGCCTGTGAAAGCGGTGAGGAAACCGTCCAATCACGGCCACGGGCCGCTCAACTACTTGCCAAAACTAGCCATCATCTTGGGGGGCCGGGGCCGCCAGGTCAATCAAATCGCGGCCAACTCCGGGATTCGCGTTGAAATAACGGCGCGGAAGGGCTTGTGGGGCGACTTTCCTACTTCGTGGGGTACACGGGCGGGGGGCCCAGCGCCGTGATGGCGTCCTGCTGGGCCACGACGGCGGCGGTCACGGCGGAGTTGAAGGCGGCCAGCGCAGCGCTCATCGAGGCGGTGTTCGACGTGGCCAAGGCCTTGCCGTAGTTCTGCCAGGCGGCGGCGACGGCTTCGGCCAGGGCCGTGCGGGCCGCACTGCGCTCGGCCGGGGTCGTCGCGGCGGCGAGGGCGATCGCGTAGCGCGCTTCCGCAGCGGCCACCACGGTGTGCTGGGTGGCGAGGGGCGGGCGCAGGGCGAGCTTGTAAGTCGCGGTGGCCGCCTTGATGGCGTCCTGGAAGGTCAAATTGATCAGCTGCAACTCGCCGCGATAGGTCTTGAGCTGCGCTTCATACGCGGCGATCGCGCGCTTGGGGACGGCTCCGGCCACGCTCACGGTCCCCGCGAGCATTCCCGCGCTGATCAGGCCCACGCTGAGGCACCGCATCAACTTGCTCTTCATGATTCTTTCTCATCCACTGGCATCGAAGTCACGCTGACTTCTGGAAGAAAACTACGACCATCACATGTGAATATTCTGTGAAAGCTCAGTGCATCGCATGTTAACTAGAAAGTTCCTTCGACGGCGTATCCCTCGCCGGTACCCTTAAAGTCGTGGCGCACTCGACCAAGTCCCTTGTCTTCGTGGTCGACGACGAACAGGGCGTGCGCGACCTGATCTGCGACGCGTTGTCAATCGCCGGATTCGACACGATGGCGGCCAAGGACGGCGAATCGGCGCTCGTGGCCCTGCGCGGTGCCAAGCCCGACCTGCTCATCCTCGACGTCAACATGCCGTTTCTCAACGGTTTCGAGCTGTTGGCGCAGATCCGCGACAAGGGAAACCTGACGCCGGCGCTGATGCTGAGCGCCCGCGGCGACCGCAGCGACGTCGTCCAGGGACTGCGCCTGGGCGCTGACGACTACGTCACCAAGCCCTTCGGCCTCGAGGAGCTGCTGTTGCGGGTGAACGCGATACTGCGGCGCACGCAACTCCTCGACGCCGAGTCGACGGTCTCCTGCGGTCCGGTGACCCTGGACGGGTCCCAGCACGAGGTCTATCTCCACGAGACGCTCGTCGAGTTGTCCCCGACCGAGTTCCGGCTGCTCGAGTACCTCATGATGAACCAGAACCGGGTCGTCTCGAAGTCACAGATCCTCGACGAGGTCTGGGGGATCGACTTCGAGTCGAACACCTCGATCGTCGACACCTATATCTCCTACCTGCGGCGCAAGTTGCACCGCGACGGCTTCGAGGGCATCACCACGGTGCGCGGGGTCGGCTATCGAATCCTGGACACTACGGGCCGCTTGTGAGGCTGCGCACCAGGTTCACCCTGGTCATGATCGTCGCCACCACGCTGATCTCGCTGTTGATTGGCGGCTACGCCGTCATCGCCACCAATAACTCCCAGTTGGCCCTGATCGATCGCAACCTCGACGAGATCGTCCTCAGCACCAAGGGACCGACGAGCGACGCCATCGCTTCGGCGCTGCTGGCCGTGCACCAGAACAACCTCAACGCTATCGTCGACTTCGTCGACGGCTCCAGCATCTCCCAGCTGTCGCTCGCGACGTTCTCGATCTCCAGCCTGCCGGCGAAGTCCCAGCTGGCCGCCTCGAGGCACACGATCGAGACGTCGCCGCTCGGCGGCGGCATCCGTTATCGCACAGTCGAGCTGGCCGGCGGGGACTACCTGCTCATCGCCGTGTCGTCGGCCGACGCGCAACACGCGACCCACCAGTTGATCCTGCGCCTCCTGCTCTTCATCGTCATCGCCGACGTGCTCCTCAGCGGCGCCGTTCAAGTCGTGATCCGGCGCGACACCAAGAAGATCGAGCAGCTGATCGGCCTCGCGAACGACATCGCCAACAACATCGAGGACGTGAACTTGCCCGAATCCAGCGGCCGCTCCGACATGGACCAGCTCTCGAGCGCGCTCGGACGAATGGTCGAGACACTTAATGGGGCCGTCCTGCTCGAACGCAGCATCTCCCAGCGCATGCAGGAGTTCCTCGGCGACGCCTCGCACGAACTGCGCACGCCGCTCACGGTGATCCGCGGCTACTCCGAACTGCTGCGCAGCGAACAGCCGCCGTCGCTCGAGGTGCAGCAACGGGCGCTCGCGCGCATGAATGACGAGGTTCGGCGCATGGAACTCCTGATCAGCGACCTCCTATTGCTCACCGAACTGGGCGAGCAGCAGGTCCGGGCGAGCGAATCGGTCGACGTGAGCGCCATCGTGAGCACCCACGTCGGCGACCTGCGCGCGCTCGACCCTGGCCGCGACGTCCGCGGCGACGTCGACGAGGGGGTGCGCGTGGTGGGCTCGAGTGCCAACGTGGAGCGACTGGTGCAGAACCTCTTCTCCAACGTTCGCCGACACACCCCCGCCGACGCCCCCGTGCACGTCGCGCTGCACGAACGTGAGGGGTCGATCGAGTTCTGCGTCGAGGACGGCGGCCCCGGCCTCCCCGAGTCGGCCTACGAGCGCAACCCGCAGAGCTTCACGAGGTTCGACCGCTCCAGGTCGCGCGAGTCGGGCGGCTCGGGGCTGGGCATGAGCATCATCGTGGCGATCGTCACTGATCTCGATGGCTCGATCGAGTTGCGACCGAGCGACCTGGGGGGTCTCTGCGTGAACGTGACGCTGCCGTTGGCGAAGGCTCACGCAGCATTGACGCCGGACGAGCCGACGGCCTGACCCGTTTCGACCGGGCGCTAGCGCGGGCGCTGGACGAAACCGGCCGGGTCGTTCAGTCGACCTACGGTTCGTTCGCGCAGCATCGCGACCGGAGTGTCGGCGCCCACGCGAGTGCCCCCGTCGATGAGTCGGTGCTGCACTTGCGACCACGACGGGTTGTCGTCGTCGACGGGATCATCGACGAAGAGGACCTCGACCTCGCTCGAGCCGTCGTCGACCGCCAATCCGATGCGCCGGGCCTCTCGCGCCGAGAGACGTCGCACGTACGTCGTGCCGCCGCGGTCCTGCTTCTCGAGGCTACGTTTGGCGACCGGTCTCATCGTCCCCTCCGACGCCCCGATGGCTACCAACTTGTAGACGAAGCCGGGGCTCGGGCAGTTCGCTCCGGTCACCACTCGCGTCCCCACGCCGAAGGCGTCCACCGGCGCGCCGGCGCCCACCAGATCGGCGATCCGGCGCTCGTCCAGGTCACCGGTCGCCACGATCCCCGTCTCGCGCGCGCCGAGCGAGTCGAGCAGCGCCCGGGCGGCGAACGCTCCCGTCTCGAGGTCACCCGAGTCGATCCGGATCGCCCCGGGCCCGGGAGAGCCGAAGTGGTTGGCGGCCTTCACCGCGGTGACGATGCCCTCGTCGATGTCGAACGTGTCCACGAGCAGCGTGGTCGCGACACCCTGCGCCTCGATCTGGGCGACGAAGGCGTCGTATTCGTTTTCGTGCGCGAGCACCCAGGCGTGGGAGGCCGTACCGGCGGTCGGCACGCCGTAGCGGTAGCCGGCCTCGAGGTTCGAGGTGGAGTCAAAACCGGCGATGTAGGCGGCCCGCGCGGCGTGCACGGCGCTCTCGTCGTGGGTCCGACGCGATCCCATCTCGATGAGGCGCCGGCCCTGGGCGGCCCGGACCATCTGGGCCGCCGTGGACGCCACCGCGGTGTCGTGATTGAGAATCGAAAGGACCAGGGTCTCCAGCACGACCCCCTCGGCAAAACTCCCCTCGACGCGCAGCACCGGTGAATGGGCGAGATAGGTCTCGCCCTCGGCGTACCCGTACACCGAGCCGTTGAAACTGAACCCGAACAGATAGTCGGCGAATCGCTCGTTCACGATGGCCTCGCCAACGAGCCACGTGACTTGAGACGGCGTGAAACGAAAATTGACGATGGCGTCCGCCACGCGCTCGGTGCCAACCACGATGCCGACATCACGCCCGGGGGGCAAGAACCGAGCAAAGACCTCGAAGACCGCTTTACGCTGTGCGGTCCCGTCGATCAGCGCAGCATTGAGCATCGTGAGCTCGTAACGGTCAGTGTGCAGGGCCAACTCGGAGTGGTTCATCGTGACGCGCCTCTTCGACGGACGCTCGTAGCCGTACGAGTTGAGGACCTACGGGCCCCACTTGCGTCCCAGCCGGACTTATAACAAAAGACGTGCCTCAAGCGAGATCTCGTTGACTGGATGCACCTGCGCCGCACATTTCATCGAGTTTCTCGAGTGAGGCGATCATGCTCTCCCTCCAGCGCTCGCCGTTCCTGAGCACCCGACGAAGGTCGTCGGGGGCGTTCGAGCAGTCGTAGGTCTCCGTTACGAGAGTGGTCGTGGGTGTGAGTGGCTCCAGGTCGTAGCTCCAGGTGATCTCCGCGTGCCCGTCCTGGGGGAGGTCCGAAGCGCCTTCGGGATGGTTGTCACCTCGCGTAGGGGCCCAGGTGATAAGTCGATTCACCTCGAACTCCACCACGTGATTGACCATGTCGTAATCGCCAAACTCCTCGTTATGCATGTGCATGACGAATCGATCCCCAACGTTCGCCACGGGCGATCCGTCTTCACCTTCGCGCAACATTCCTGAACCATCGAAGAGGGGGTGGCGCTGGGGATTCGCCACGACGTCGAAGATCCGGTCGGCCGTCGCCTCGATTCTTCTCGTTACATGCACTTGCGCCAGTGGTTCGACCGTCATCGCGCGATAGCGCGGCGCCAGTTCCTCGAATCGCGCGTCTGATCCGCTGGGCATCGTCGCGCGGTCCTGACCCCGCAGATGCGCGCCAAGATCCTCCACGTGCTCGTGCCATCCAGCGCCGAACGCCCAGACCAGGTCAAGCGGCACCGCGCGGACCTCAAGCTCGAGCATTGTGAGGTCGCGGTCGGCGGAAATCGCAGCTGTCACCACGTGTTGCTTGCCCTCCTCTTCCCACATTCGCACGCGCAACCGCCGACCGGGAAGACACTCGCCAATACGGCCGCGGCCATCGAATCCGCTGGAGAGGACGAGTACCGCGAATTCACCACCGACACGGAGTTCGCCTTTGACGCTCCCAAACCAAAGGGCCAGGCGCCGGGGATCGACGAGAGCCGACCACACGTCATTGATGCTGTTGTTGAGATGCGCCTTGATGTGTACCACTCCAGCCCCATCGGCGGAGTGCAACGCCCCTTCAACGGCGACCTTCGCATCTTCAGCCATCAGTTGCTCCCTCGGAATCGCTATCCATGGATGACCTAGACATTATGACCGGCCTTCGCTCGCGATGACGGGGACCAATCGAGTGCCGTATGGGCGAGAGACACTCCGATCCGCTACGTGTGACTGGTTCGGAGCGTCACTGGGTCGCGGCACACGCAACGAGGTGAACGGCGGCAGCGACCTAGACAACTGCGAACAGTGACTAGCGCAGCCAATAGCGAGCGTCGAATCGGCAATGGTCCCTTGAGCCCGCCCTGTCGCGAATCTCAAATTTGCCTGGTGCGGCTGGAGGGATTCGAACCCCCGACCCTCGGTTCCGTAGACCGATGCTCTAATCCGCTGAGCTACAGCCGCAATGTTGTTGGCCAACCATGGTAGCCGAATCGAAGTCCGTTCCCT
>JBEKKW010000043.1:0-17983 GCA_050010495.1 Acidimicrobiales bacterium | reverse complement strand
GGTTGGGGGGCGACGACCGAGCGCCACAGGGCAGGAGAGCGATGCGCATAGGTAACCTCTACGGACCCGACGCCACCTTCCTCGGCGTGCCCGGCGCCGATCCCGACATCCCCGCGCAGTGGTCCGACGCGCTCGCCGCGATCATTGGCGCGCCGTTCGACGGCGGCACCTCGCATCGGGCGGGCTGCCGTTTCGGACCCCAGGCCATGCGCCTGAGCGACTACCTGCCCCACAACGGCCAGCGCCCGAGCCTCGCGCTGGGCGTCGACCCGCTGATCGACCTGGGCGTCGTCGACCTGGGCGACGTCGAGATGCCCCCGGGCGAGATCGAGAAGTCGCTCGAGGCGTTGGAGGAGCGGGTCACGACGGTCGCCTCGGCCGGCGTCATCCCGGTGATCCTGGGCGGCGACCACACGATCGCGCTGAGCGACGTGACGGGCGTCGCGCGTCACGTCGGGTGGGGCCGGGTCTCGGTGATCCACTTCGACGCCCACGCCGACACCGGCGACACCCAGATGGGCTCCCTCTACGGCCACGGCACGCCGATGCGGCGCCTGATCGAGTCGGGGGCCTGCCGCGGCGACCGGTTCCTGCAGATCGGCCTGCGCGGGTACTGGCCCGAGCCCGAGACGCTCGATTGGATGGCCGAGCAGGGGATGCGCTCGTTTGAGATGGCTGAGGTCGTGACGCGCGGCATGGACGAGGTGCTCGACGAGGCCATCGACATCGCCTTGAGCGACTGCGACGCCGTCTTCCTCTCGATCGACGTCGACGTGGTCGACCCCGGTTCGGCGCCGGGCACCGGCACGCCCGAACCGGGCGGTCTCACCAGCCGCCAGCTGCTCGACGCGGTGCGGCGCATCGCCATGGACTGTCCGGTGGGCGGCCTAGACGTCGTCGAGGTCTCGCCCCCCTACGACCACGCCGAGATCACGGCCTACCTGGGCAACCGGGTCGTGCTCGAGGCCCTCGGCGGCATCGCGTGGCGACTCAAGTCCGAGCGGGGTGACGTCACGCGCAACCCTGATGATCCTTTGCTCGACGGTCGCTAGTCAGTCGCGCATCGACTCGAGGATGGCGCGCACCATCTCGACGGGCGTGTCGGGGTGCAGGAAGGCCAGGCGGGCCACCGTCTCGCCCTCCCACTTGGTGGGCGTGACGAAGGCCACCTGGTCGCGCAGCAGCTGCTGGCTCCAGGTGTTGTAGTCCTCGCCCGACCAGCCCTTGCGGCGAAAGAGCACGACCGACAGGCTCGACGGGCGCACCATCTCGACGTGGTCCATCTCGTCGATCATCGTGACGGCGACCTGGGCCAGGTCGATCGCGGTCTGGATGGCCGTCTCGTAGGCCCGCGTGCCGTTGGTGACGAGCGAGAACCAAAAGGGTAGCCCCCGGGCCCGGCGCGAGAGGTGGATCGCGAAGTCCGAGGGGTTCCACTCGTAGTGCTCGTCGTCGTCGGCGTGCAGGACGTCGAGGTAGCTAGCCTGCTGGGCCAGGATCTTGCGCGCGACCGTGGGGTTGCGGTAGACGAGGGCGGCGCAGTCGAGCGGCGCGAGCAGCCACTTGTGCGGATCCACGACGAAGCTGTCGGCGTGGCGCACGCCCTCGAGCAGGTGGCGGTGGGTGCGCGAGAAGAGCGAGGCCCCGCCGTAGGCGCCGTCGACGTGGAACCAGAGCTCGTGCTCGCGCGCGAAGGCGCCGAGGCCCTCGAGGTCGTCCACGATGCCGGCGTTGGTCGTGCCGGCCGTCGCCACGACCCCGATGACCGACTCCGGTCGCGGGTCCGCGGCCAGGGCCTGCTCGAGGCTCGCGCGCGTGAAGCGGTGGTCGTCGGTCTTGACGGCGAGGGAGTGGATGCCGAGCACGTGCAGGGCCTTGCCGATGCTCGAGTGCGCGTCGGCCGAGATCGCGAAGCGCAGTTCGTGCGGCGCGATGTCGGGGCGACGGGTGCGCCCGACGTCGCGTCCGACGGTCAGGCTCGAGAGGTTCCCGATCGAGCCTCCCGACACGAAGGCGCCGCCCGAGCCGTCGGGCATGCCGGCCAGGGTGGCGAGGAAGGTCAGCGCCTGGTTCTCGGCCACCACGACGCCGGCCGACTCGAGCCAGCTGGTGCCGTTGAGGCCGGAGCAGGCGACGACCATGTCGAAGAGCAAAGAGTTCTTGGTCGGGGCGTTGGGGATGAAGGCGAGGAAGCCCGGCGAGTCGATCGAGACGACGGAGGTGGCCAGCTCCTCTCTGAAGAAGTTGAGGATCTTGGCCGGGTCGTGGCCGTCGCGCGAGATCAGCCCGTCGAGGGCGTGCTCGGGGATCGCGGCCAGGCTGCCGTAGTCCAGCGGAACCGGGTCCATCGCGAGCCGCTCGCGGCAGTAGTCGAAGACGGCGTCGACGAGTGCGGCGTCGTACTTGAACATGTCGTGCCCCATTGCACTGCCTTTCGTTGACCCCCTGACCATCGTAGACAATGGCGAACTGGCCTCGGGTGGCGCCGCGGGCGCTTCGACCGGGTCGAAGTAGCATCCATAGATGGCAAATCCCCGTGTCGGCTACCTCGGACCCGAGGGTTCCTTCGCTCACGAAGCGGTCTCCACGCTGGCCGACGTGCAGGCCGTGGCCTGCCCCTCGATCGCCGACGTGCTCGTGGGCGTCGCCGATGGATCGCTCGACCTCGGCCTGGTGCCCCTGGAGAACGCCATCGAGGGGACCGTCTCGGCGACCATCGACGGCCTCGTCTTCGACCACGACCTGCTCATCGAGCGCGAGATCGTCATCCCCATCCGCCTGCACCTCCTGGCCCGGCCCGGGGTCGCACTGGGTCAGCTGACCAAGGTGCTCAGCTACGTGCACGCCCTCGCCCAGTGTCGCGGATTCCTGCACTCGATCGACGCTGCGGTCGAACAGACGGCCTCGACGTCCCAAGCGGCCAGCGAGGTCGCGGCCAGCGACGAGCCCTGGGCGGCGGTGGCGTCGCTCAAGGCCGGCGAACTGTTCGGCCTCGTCCCGCTGGTGCGCGACGTGGAGGACCACCCCGGCAACGAGACCCGTTTCGTGACCGTCGGTCGTGAGAGCATCGCGGCGCCGACCGGTCACGACCGTACGACCATCGTCTGCTTCCAGGACGCCGACCGGCCCGGCTCGCTCTACGGCATACTCGGCCGTTTCGCCGCACGTGACATCAACCTCACCAAGCTCGAGAGCCGTCCGACGAAACGGGGCCTGGGCGAGTACTGCTTCGTCATCGAGTTCGAGGGTCACGTCGTCGACGACGTGGTCGCCGACTGCCTCGCCGACCTGCAGGCCCACCTGGCGACGGTCAAGTTCCTCGGTTCCTACCCCGTCACCGGCGCCGACGCGGTCGGACGGCGTGACGAGGTCGCCCGGGCGAGGAAGTCGGCCTCCGAGTGGATCAGCGCCATCCGGGCCCGGGTGCGATCGAGCTAGGGGATCAGGTGGCGAAGGTGCGATTTGGCCAGCAGCCCGACAACCCGTCGCCCAGCTCGGAGGAGGTGGTGCGCCTCGTGCTCGGTCAAGAGGTCGCCGGACTGGTGCGGTACGGGCCTCGCGCCAGCCTCGGCCACGATCCCGAGGCGGTGCACCAACTGCGCGTGAAGTCGCGCCGTCTGCGCTCCGAGCTCGAGATCGTCGCGCCGGTGATCAAGGAGAAGCCCCTCAAGGAGTTCCGTTCGCAGCTGCGCTGGGTCGGCGGGCTGCTCGGGCGCCAGCGCGACCTCGACGTGCTCTACATCCTGCTGAGCTCGCTGAGCGACCAGCCCTCGACGGCGCTCGACGCGTCGGTGCTGCTGGCGATCGACATCCTGCGCAATCGCGAGAGCCAGCGGGTCCAGACGATGATCCGCTCCAAGCGCTACCGCGAGCTGGTCCAGAGCCTCAGCGCCGCGGTCGTGCAGCCGCCGCTGCGCCCCAACGCCGCCAAGGCCGCCAGCGTCGTGCTGCGCCCGGGGCTCAACCTGACGTTGGCCAACCTCTTCAAGAGCGTCGACCGCTTCGGCCCGGCGCCCACGAGCGCCGAACTGCACCGGATACGGATCTTGACCAAGCGGGGCCGCTACTGCAGCGAGGTAGCGAGCACCTACCTCGGCCAGCGCGCCACCGACCTTGCCGCGGTGCTAGCCGACGTGCAGGGGGTCCTCGGGAACCTGCACGATCAGATCGAGGCGATCACCTACCTCTCCGCCCAGCGCGTCAAGTTCGAGCGTGACTTCACCCTGTCGGCGGCGTCGGAGGCGCCCGGTGCGGCCATCGAATGGCTGACCGGTTCGGTCACGAGGCTGCTCGCCCAGTGGCGCGAGCCCCTCGAACGGGCCCGGGTCATGAGCGAGGAGCTGATGGCCTACGCCCCCGTCACGACGTCGCTGTTCGGTCCCTCGGGTGAGCGGCCCTTCAACGCCGGCTGATCGACGGGCGGCTTGAACACGGCGAAGGGATTCGTCACGTGCAGGACCCGCTCGCTGAAGCGGTAGAGCGTCGCCGGGCGGCCCCCGGTGGGCGTGGAGTGCGAGGTAACGCCGGTCGGCTGGATGATCTGGCGGCGAAGCAGTACCCGCTGCAGGTTGGTGGCGGAGATGGCGTGGCCGATGCAGGCCGCGTAGATGGTGCGCAGTTCGGTGATCGTGAAGGTCTCGGGCGCCATGGCGTAGCCCGCGTTGGTGTAGGTGAGCTTCGCGCGCAGCCGTTCGCGGCCGGACTCGATGATCGAGGCGTGGTCGAAGGCCGTCGGGGGCAGATCTTCGACCGCGAGCCACGTCGTGTCCGACGGCAGGTCGGGGTTGAGGTCCGTCGCCACCAGGACCAGGTAGGCCGTCGCGATCTCTCGCTCGCGCGGGTCGCGATCGACGTCGCTGCGCGTCTCGAGCTGCTCGAGGTAGGCGACGTTTCGAAGGTCGACCTTCGTGGCGAGATGGCGACCGAGGGACGCGCCGAGACGTTCGTCGGCGCCGAGGGGCCCACCGGGCAACGCCCAGCGCCCCCGGAACGGAGACTGCGCCCGTTGCCACAGCAGCACGTGTAGGACGTCCTGCCTCACCTGGAACACCACGGCGAGCACCTCGTGGCGGAAGTGCCCCCCGGGGCGTTCTTCACCATCGCAGGGTGGCTGGACGTCGCTCATTGTCGCATGGTAGTCTCTATTCATGGTTTTCGACTCTAAGTCGAAAACCTGCTGACGGTTCGAGAATGTGGGTTTTCGCTCCGTTGGTTCCTTGGACGGGGAGTGCACATGGCTTCGACGTCGCCCAGCGAACGCATGGGGCGCGACCAATGGTCCCGCGAGATCAAGCGGCTGGCCCACGAGCGCGACGCCATGATCCTGGCCCACAACTACCAGCGGCCCGAGATCCAAGACGTCGCCGATCACGTGGGCGACTCGCTGGCCCTCTCGCGCATCGCGGCCGCGAGCGACGCCGCGGCGATCGTGTTCGCCGGCGTCTACTTTATGGCCGAGACGGCCAAGATCCTGGCGCCCGATCGCGTCGTGCTGATCCCCGAGGCGCGCGCCGGGTGCTCGCTGGCCGACAGCATCACCGCCGACCAGTTGCGCGAATGGAAGGCCCAGCACCCCGGCGCCGTGGTCGTCGCCTACGTCAACACCAGCGCCGAGGTCAAGGCCGAGACCGACGTCTGCTGCACGTCGGCCAACGCCGTGCAGATCGTTGAGAGCATCGACCGCGACCGCGAGATCCTCTTCCTGCCCGATCAGTTCCTCGGGGCCCACGTCCAGCGCGTGACCGGGCGCGAGAACATGCACATCTGGATGGGCGAGTGCCACGTGCACGCGGCCATCACTCCCGGCGACCTCGTCGCCAAGGTCGCCGAGCACGCCGAAGCCGAGCTGTACATCCATCCCGAGTGCGGCTGCACCACCTCGGCGATGTGGCTGGCGGGCACGGGCGACCTGGCGTCAGCGCGCACGCACGTGCTCTCCACCGGCGCCATGCTCGAGGCGGCGCGGACCTCGACGGCCCCGTCGGTGCTCGTCGCCACCGAGACCGGGATGCTGCACCAGTTGCGGGTCGCCAACCCAAGGGTCCGGTGGATCCCCGTCAACGCGAAGGCCGAGTGCCGCTACATGAAGATGACGACGCCCGAGGTCCTGCTGCGCTGTCTGCGCACCGGCACCAGCGAGGTCCACGTCGATCCCGAGATCGCCCGACGGGCCCGACGCTCCGTCGAGGGCATGATCGCTGTCGGCAACCCTTCGCCGGTCGGCGAGTGACGACGGAGCTGCGCTACCTGGCGCCCACGGAGTCTTCGTGGAGTGATGAGGCTGACGTGGTCGTGGTGGGCACCGGGGCGGCCGGCCTCGCGGCGGCCCTGGCGGCGCGACGTCGCGGACGCCGGGTCCTGCTCGTGTGCAAGGCCGCTCCGCACGGGGGCTCGACGCCGCTCGCCCAGGGCGGTCTCGCGGCGGTAATGGATCCGCTCGACTCGATCGACAGCCACTTCTGTGACACCGTGAACGCCGCCGCCGGCCTGGCGCGGGAATCGGCGGTGCTCGAACTGGTCAAGGGCGCCCCCGACGCCGTGCGCGCGCTCGAGCAACTGGGCGCACGATTCGACCGGGGCCGGCTCGGCCTCGAAGGGGGGCACTCTCAGCGCCGGATCGTGCACGCCGGAGGCGACGCGTCGGGGGTCGAGGTGCACCGCACCTTGCTTCGCGCGGTGCGCGACGCAAACATCACGATCCTCGAAGGGACCGTCGCCATCGACGCGCTGCTCGACGGGTCGCGACGGGTCATCGGTCTGCGCGCCGGTCGGGTCGGGGCCACGCCGGGCGACCCGCTGCAGGTCGGGTACCTCTCGACGGCGGCCCTGGTGCTCGCGACGGGCGGATTCGGCCAGGCCTACGCGACGACGAGCAACCCCGTCGAGATCACGGGCGACGGCCTCGCGCTGGCGGCCCGGGCCGGGGCGGCGATCACCGACGTCGAATTCGTCCAGTTCCATCCGACGGTGCTGTTTCAAGAGGGACGGCGCGGACAGTGTCCGCTGGTGACCGAGGCGCTGCGCGGCGCCGGAGGTGTGATCATCGACGTGGACGGCGCGTCGGTCATGGCGGGGGTGCATCCCCTGGGCGATCTGGCACCGCGTGACGTCGTGGCGGCGGCCATGCAGCGCGTGATGGCGGCGGGAGTGGGCCCCACCACGCACGTCTGGCTCGACGCCCGCTCACTCGGGACGGACCGTCTCGAGCGTGACTTTCCCACGGTCACGTCGATCTGTCGCTCCGTGGGCATCGATCCGGCCCGCGAACCGATTCCGGTGGCGCCGGGCGCGCACTACTCCTGCGGTGGCGTGCGCGCCGACATGGAGGGCCGCACGAGTGTCGCAGGCCTGTACGCCGTCGGCGAGGTTGCCGCGACCGGCGTGCACGGCGCCAACCGACTGGCCTCGAACTCGCTGACCGAGGCCCTCATCACCGGCGAGCGGCTCGGACGCCAACTCGCGGGCGGCGACCAAGGAGATGGTCGGCCCGTTGGTCGCACCACCGAGCCGGCGCACAGCGGCGCCGGAGTCGACGCCGCGCAACGTGACGAACTGGCCACCATGATGTCGCTTCACGCGGGAGTGCTGCGCAGCGCCAACGGCCTGGAACTGTTGCGCTGCCGTCTCGGCGAGAGCCGCGAAGGTCCATCGAGCGCACTCGACCTGGCGACGTTGGAGGCGACGAACCTGCACACGGTGTCGACGATGGTCGTGCGCGCGGCCCTGTGGCGACAGGAGAGCCGGGGCTGTCACCGGCGCAACGATTTCGACCGGGTCCGAAGCGAATGGGAGCGACGGATCGAACAGATTGGAATTGACGGCCGGTTCGACATGCGGGTGAAGTCCCTGCAATGAGCTTCGGCACCCGCGTGGAGGTCCTGCTCGCCCAAGCCGGCCTCGAGCCGGGCGAGCTTCGCCGTCTCATCAGCGTGGCCCTCGAGGAGGACCTGCGCTACGGGCGCGACGTGACGAGCGAGGCGACCATCGAGGCGGGTGCCGAGGCCGCGGGCGACGTGGTCGCGCGCGAGGCGGGTGTGCTCTGCGGCGCGCCGGTCGCGCTCGCGGTACTCGAGACCGTGGGCTTTCCCCTCAACGGCGTCGACCTCGCGGTGCGCGACGGGGAGCGGGTCGAACCGGGCACCGTCGTGGTGAACTGCGTCGGGCCACTTCGCCTGATGCTGCTCGCCGAACGCACCATGCTCAATTTCATGACGCACCTGTCGGGCATCGCCACGTGCACCGCCGCGTGGGCCGACATCCTCGCCGGCACCGGCTGTCGCGTGCGCGACACCCGCAAGACCACGCCGGGGCTTCGCCAACTGGAGAAGTACGCGGTGCGCTGCGGCGGGGGCGTGAACCACCGCCTCGGCCTCGGCGACGGCGCACTGATCAAGGACAATCACGTGGCCGGTGCCGGCGGCGTGGGCGCGGCCGTCAGGGCCTTACGCTCCCGGGCGTCCGGCGTTGAACTCGAGGTGGAGTGCGACACCCTGGACCAGGTGCGCGAGGCGCTCGACGCCGGCGCGCGGCTGATCCTGCTCGACAACATGGATCTCGAGTCGCTGCGCGCCGCGGTGGCGCTCGGGCGAGGCGAGGGCGTGTGCTTCGAAGCGAGCGGCTCGATGACCCTCGAGCGCGCACGCGCCGTCGCCGAGACCGGCGTCTCCTACATCGCCGTAGGGGCCCTCACCCACTCGAGCCCGGCGCTCGACCTGGCCCTCGACGTGCGCGACAGGACGTAGCCGCGGCGGGCGCCGAGCGAACGAACCGTCCGGTGTCGTCGCTGCCCGACGGGCATGGCGGCCGGCCGCTTCACCCTGGTCGCTGTGGCTCATCGAAACGCGGGTTCTCCTGCGCGATCATCCCCTCGAGGGCCCCGGGGAGCTCGCTGGGGCGACGTGGGCTGTCGTCGACAGCCGGCGCCTACTCGCGACTGAACGGCAGGCCGTCCGCGGCGGGCGGGCGTATCCGACCGACAAGCCCCGCCACCGCCGCGATCGTGATGATGTAGGGCAGCATGCTGATGAACTGCTGGGGGATGACCAGCTGACTCAGGTAGATGTTCAGGTTCGCGCTGAGCGCGATGGTGAAGCCGAAGAGCAGCGACGCCATGAGGGCCCCGTAGGGGCGCCAGCGGCCGAAGATCATGATGGCGAGCGCGATGTAGCCGTAGCCGTTGGTCATGCCGAAGGTAAAATTCGTCCCGGGACCGATCGTGAACGCGGCGCCACCGAGTCCCGCGACGAATCCTCCCAGGACGACGGCGCCGTAGCGCATCCGGGTGACGCTGACCCCCACGGTCTCCGAGGCGAGGGGCTTCTCGCCGACCGAGCGAACCCGCAGGCCCCAGCGGGTGCGAAAGAGCGCAATGTTGGCGACGATGACCCCGAGGATGGCGACGTAGACCAGAACGTTCTGGTCGAACAGGACCGGACCGACGATCGGGATACGCGAGAAGAACGGAATGGACCACACGGGCAGGGCGTAGGCGCCGTTGAGGTTCTCGTGGGTGTCGAGCACCTGGAACATGATGAACTGGGTGACGGCCGTGCAGAAGGCGACGATCACGATGCCCACGATGATCTGGTTCGCCTGGTAGCGAAGGGACATCACCGCCAGGACCCAGCCGAGCAGGGCGCCGAGCAGCCCCGCGACGACGACACCGAGCACCAGCGAGATCCCCGAACCGTTCATGGCGCTCACGACCATGACCGAGGAGATCGCGCCGGTCATGAACTGACCCTCGATCGCGATGTTGACGACGCCGGAGCGCTCGCACAGCGTTCCCGACAGCGAGCCGAAGATGAGGAAGGTGGCGGCCGCCACGGCGGCGGCGAGGATCCCGGTGAGTTGAAGGTGCAGGCCCGACACGTTGGACCCGCGCGCGACCCAGACGAGGAAACCGAGCATGAAGACCATCAGGCCGCCGTAGAGCATGGCCGAGGCGCTGCGGTCGAAGCGTCGCCACGCGAGGAGGGCTCCCGCAACGATGGAAAGGATCCCGACGACGTAGCCGGTCGTGGAGACCGGGATGGTCATCGCGCGCAGCGCCCCGTTGCTGTTGACCCCGAGCCACAGCACGACCGGCCAGAGGACGAGGTAGCCCCCGACGATTATGAGGAGGTTGCGTACGCCCTTGGTGAAGTTGACGCGCTTGGGGAGGAACTGGCGTGTGCGGCGAGCGACCACGGGCGTGAGCGCCAGCAGCCCGATGAGCAGAACGATGACCCGCACCGGGGCGGCCATCGAGGGCATGACCGTCGAGCTGTTGTAGCCCAGCTCGATCGTCGTCTGGAGGGCGGACCTCGCCCCGCCGAACCAGATGACCTCGAGCACGCCGATCAGGACGAGCGTGACGCCGTAGCCGAGGGAGCGCGTACGGGTGATGCGGCGAAGGTTCTCGAGCGTGACGATCTCGGGGGTGACGACCTGGGGCGTGACGACCTCGGAGGTGACGGTCATTTCGTCCAGCTTCCCGATGAGCCCGAGGAGCGGAAGCGCCCGTTGTCGGTGAGGCGGAAGATCTCGACGATCAGCGCGGGCGTCGCGACGCAGAAGACGACGACCGCCTGGATGACCTGGGCGAGGGAGTACTGGATGTTGGTCGGCGTGAAGGCCTGCATGGCCTCTCCGCCCGCGTACATCGCGCCGAAGAAGATGGCCCCGAAGAAGACCCCCCACGGCCGGTTGCGCCCGAGCAGGGCCACGGTGATCGCGTCGAATCCGTAGGATCCGCCGAAGTTCGGGGAGAGGAAATGGTCGACGCCCGTCAGCTCCAGCATGCCCGCGAGCCCGCAGAACGCTCCGGCGAGGCACAGGGTGATGATCGTCGTGCGCTTGGCGTTGATCCCGGCGGTGCGCGCCGCCTCACCGTTCTGGCCCACCATCAGCAGTTCGAAGCCGGTCTTGGAGCGCTGGAAGAACCACTGGACGACGAACACCATCGCGAGCGCGATGAGGAATCCGACATTGACCAAGAGCCCCGAACTCAGGTGGGAGAAGAAGTAGGGCAGTTGGCCGGTCGGCGTCACGGCCTTCGAAGCGCCGTCCCGCACGCCGGGTCGGGCGAAGAGGTTGGTGATCAGGAGGTATCCCAGCAACAGGAGCATGATGTAGTTGCACATCATGGTGACGATCACCTCGTGGGCGCCGGTGTACGCCTTGAGCACCCCGGCGAGGGAGGCGAGCAGGGCGCCGGCGATCATGGCCCCTACCAACTCCAGGGAGACCTGGAGGATGGGTGTCAAGTTGAGGCTGAAGCCGATGAGGCCCGCGACGAGGCCCCCCACGATGACCTGTCCCTGACCGCCGATGTCGAAGAGGTTGCTGCGAAAGCCGATGGCGAGGCCCAGACCCGCGACGATGAGGGGGGTCGCGTCTTGGAGAGTGAGCGAGATCGGTCCGAGGGCCGAAGCCAGGTTGGCCTTGTCGGGGTGGTCGATGAGTAGTCGCATCGCGTGGAAGTTGAACAGGGACCCCTGGAAGATCTGCTCGTACGCGAACCATACGGTGTTGAAGTTCTGCGAGATGGTGGCGCCCGGGTGGGAGAAGAAGGTGCTCCAGGAGTGCACGAGCGCCGGAGTGGTCACGATGATCATGACCGCTCCGATCGTCAGTCCGACGAAGAGCGCGAGCGCCAGCACCAGCGCCATGTTGGCGCGCCGAACGCGCAGGGCGATCTTGAGCAGCTGACTCGAGCGCGGCGTCTCGGTGGCGACGTCGCTCATCGAAGCCCCGCGCTCGCGGACGGACGCGAACCGGCCATCAGGAGTCCGAGGTCCTCGCGGCTCGTGGTCGGAGGCACGATGTCCTGGATCGTCCCGTCGTAGAGGACGGCCACGCGGTCCCCGAGGGCGATGACCTCGTCGAGCTCGCTCGAGATGATCACCACCGCCACCCCCGCGTCGCGGATCGCGACGATCTGGCGGTGCATGAACTCGATCGAGCCCACGTCGAGACCGCGGGTGGGCTGGGAGCAGATCAGGACCTTGAGCTCGCGCGAGAGCTCGCGCGCCATGACCACCTTTTGCTGATTGCCACCCGAGAGGGAGCTGAGCGGCTCGGACTCGTCCTGGGCGCGAATGTCGTACTCGGTGATGCGGCGAGTGCCGTTCTCCACGATCGCCTTGAGCTTGCGGCCCCACCACGCCTTGTACTGGGAACTGCCCAACTGGTCGAGGACGAGGTTATCCGCGACCGACAAGGTGAGGACGAGGCCGTGGCGCTGGCGGTCCTCGGGGACGTGGCCGACGCCGGCGTTGAGTATGTCGCGCACGGATCGCCCGACCAACTCCATCCCGTTGAGCACCAGAGAGCCCGCCGTCACGCGCCGAAGCCCGGTGAGCGCCTCGACGAGTTCGGTCTGTCCGTTTCCCTGGACTCCGGCGAACGCGAGTATCTCGCCCGCCCGCACGTCGAACGAGACTCCCTTGACGGCGGTCAGGCCCCGATCGTCCTGGACGAAGAGATTCGTGACCTCGAGGACCACGTCGCCGGTGCGGGCCGGGGGCTTCTCGACGACGAGGTTGACGTCGCGGCCCACCATCATCGAGGCGAGCTCGGCCTCGCTGGTCTCCGTCGGCGTGGTCGTGCCCACGACCTCGCCGAGGCGCATCACGGTGATGACGTCGGCGATTTCGAGGACCTCCTTCAACTTGTGCGTGATGAAGATGATGGACTTGCCCTGCTCCTTCAACGAGCGCATGACGATCATCAGGGCGTCGGTCTCTTGAGGGGTGAGCACGGCCGTGGGCTCGTCGAGAATGAGGATCTCGGCGTCGTGGCTGAGGGCCTTGAGGATCTCGACGCGTTGCTGCGTGCCGATGGGGAGGTTCTCGATCGTAGCCGAGGGGTCGATGTTGAAGTTGTACTCATTGGCCAGGGCGACGATGCGTTCGGTGGCGCTGCGGTGGTCGATGAAGGGCCAGGGCTTGACGGGCTCGCTGCCGAGGATGATGTTGTCGGCAACCGTGAAGACCGGGATGAGCATGAAGTGCTGGTGCACCATGCCGATTCCTTGGGTCACGGCGTCCTTGGGGTCGCGAATGGTCACGACCTCGTCGTTGATGAGTATCTGACCGCTGTCGGGCGTGATCATGCCGTAGAGCACGTTCATGAGCGTGGTCTTGCCCGCGCCGTTCTCTCCGAGCAGGCCGTGTATCTGCCCTGGCTCGACGACGAGGTTGACATCCCGGTTGGCCGCGAGCGAACCGAAGTTCTTGTTGACCGCTCGCAGTTCCAGTTTCATGAATCTCAAACCTAATCGCGACGCGAACGCCAACGGGGGCCGAATCCGAAGACTCGGCCCCCGTTGGCGGGTGTCACGTGGTGAGGACTATTTGCCACCGACCGGGATCGTGATGGTGCCATTCTCAATGTCCGTGCTGAGCGTCGCGATGGCCGCGAGGGTCGCCGCGCTGTTCGCCTTGCCCGCAGTGCCGTGATCCTCGATGAAGGCCGCGCCGCCGTTCTTCAGGGTGCCGATGTAGTCGCCACCGGTGAACTTACCCTCGGCCTGCTCCAGGACGGCTGCCTTCACCGACGCGGTCACGCCCTTGGTGACCGAGCTGAGGAACAGGTTGCAGTCGGCCGGGTCGTTGACGCAGCCGTCCGTGTCGACCCACTCCACGTTCGCCTTGAGCGAGTGCGAGGCGTTCCAGGTCTTCACCGCGGCAGTCGTGCCGAGGCCGTCGGAGCCGGCCACCGGGAAGATGGTCGTCGCGCCCTGTGACAGTTGGGCGGTCGTGTCGGACGCCGCGGTGGTCTGGTCGGTGAAGGAGCCGATGAAGGTACCCTTCTGGGTCTTCTCGTTCCATCCGAGCACCGCCACCGGGACCTTCGGCTTCATCTTCGTGTTGTAGTACTGGACACCGTCGTAGTAGCCGTCCATGTAGTAGGTGACGGAGCTGAACTGCTCACCACCGTAGGTTCCGACCTTGGGCGCCGTGGGGTTGTGCGCCACGGCGTAGGCCGCCGCCTCGTACCCGCCGAGGAACGCGTCCTGCTGGGTCTCGTAGGTCAGTCCCAGGATGTTCTTGGCCGTTCCCTTGTAGGGCGGCAGCGCGACACCGTCTTTGCCGGGGCTCGAGTTGCTGTTGTCGACCTGCGCGAAGTGGTCCGCCGGGTTCTGGTGGGCCGCGT
This sequence comes from Acidimicrobiales bacterium, assembly GCA_050010495.1. Taxonomy (GTDB): domain Bacteria; phylum Actinomycetota; class Acidimicrobiia; order Acidimicrobiales; family RAAP-2; genus RAAP-2. The sequence goes on along the minus strand of JBEKKW010000043.1, from coordinate 3,844 downwards.
TCCACGTGGCGTCGGACATCAAGAATCCGACCGTGATGATGATGCTGCAGTGCTGCGAGACGAACGACGAGATCTCGGTCTCGTAGGTGGACTCGGTGCCGTTCGAGGGCGTCGACTGCACCTCGGTCTTGATTTCGCTCGGGTCGACTTTCTTCGCCTGCTCGAGTCCAAGGTAGGCCGAGGCGTTGAACGACCGGTCGTTGATGCCACCGGTGTCGGTGACCTCGCAGGCCAACGTCTTCTTATACGTCGCCGCGCCAGCTGAGCCGGCCGCGACGATGGTCAGTCCCGTGAACAGCAGACAGGCGGTACTGGCCGCGAGTGCGACGCGCCCCAGGCGGCCTCTTCCGATTGAATTCATTACTCTCCCCTTTGGATTTAATGGACGGTTCTTGCGAAGCCGTTGACCCCGTTTGACGCCGTGGACGTCTGTCCGAGCGTGAGCATAACAAGGAACGTCAGGGCGCGTCGGTCAGGTCCTGACCGCTCGACGAACCCCGACGACTGTGTCGAGGCGGCGACAGACCCGTGGACCGGGCCCCGTCGAGCGCTAGTGGTCCGAAAGGCGATGGCCGCGCCCACCACGGGCAAGATTCGCCCCACCGAGCGACGGACCTGTCGCGGGGGCGCCGGTGGTGGCCGAGGCGATCGGCGTCTGCCGACGGCGCGGGCGTCCTCTCTATCTCCTTCGCCCCAGGAGAAGTCCGCTGACGGGTGTCAGGTGTCCAGCACGGCGAGCGCGACTCGCGCAGCGAGTTGGACCCGTGACTGACGGGGCTAAAGCCGATGGGGCCCCAGGGGTGCATTGGCTATCGCTCGCAAGTGAGAACCGACGCCATCACGAGGCTTTCGCGAGGTCTTGGTTTGACTTGAACCCCAAAAACTGGACCACGTATGTGAGAGTTTGGTCGTGTCCTACCAGGAGGTAGACATGTGGGTCTGCTCAGACTTCCGGTGACATCCTTATTGCACGGAGCAACCGTGCTGGAAGGATGTCCCTATGCCCAAGAAGTTCCCACCCGAGTTCAAACGTGACGTGGTCACCATCGCTCGAAGGGGTCAGATCCCGATCCCCGAAGTGGCGGCCGACTTCGACATCTCCGAAACGACACTTCGACGCTGGATGCGCCAGGCCGACGTTAACGACGGCGTCAAGGATGGTCTGACGTCGGCCGAGCAGGACGAGATGGTGCAGCTTCGCCGGACCAACCGTCGCCTCGAGATGGAGAACGAGATCCTGCGGCGCGCCGCGGCCTACTTCGCCAAGGACGCCCTCCCAAAATGAAATACCCGCTGGTCCGTGATCTGGCCGCCCAGGGCTTCCCGGTGCGGCTGACCTGCGGGGTGCTCGGAGTCGCTGCCCAGCCCTACTACCGCTGGCTCAAGGACCCCATCTGTCAACGTGACCTCGACGACGCCTACCTCGTGAACGAGCTGGTCGACCTGCACGACGACGATCCGACATTCGGCTCCCGGTTCTTAGCCGACGAGGTGAAGGACCGCGGGCATCTCGTCAGTGAGACCCGGGTCCACAAGCTCTGCCGGACCCACCGGATCTGGTCCACCACCACGAAGAAGGGCCGCAGGGCGTCGGGTAAGACACCGGGGCCGGCGGTCAGCGACGACCTCGTCCAACGCGAGTTCCGCGCCCCCGCCCCCAACCTGGTCTGGCTGACCGACATTACCGAGTACCCGAGGGCAAGCTCTACCTCTGCTCGATCAAGGACGTCTTCTCGAACCGCATCGTCGGCTACGCGATCGACTCGAGGGAGACGGCCGATCTCGCCTGCTCGGCCCTTCGTCAGGCCATCGCCCGGCGCCAACCCAAGGGCACCGTGGTGGTTCACAGCGACAGAGGCGGTCAATTCAGGTCCCGAGCCTTCCAGCGGGTCTTGAAGGCGAATCAGCTGAATGGATCGATGGGACGAGTCGTCTCGGCCGCGGACAACGCGGCCATGGAGTCCTTCCACGCGCTGCTCCAGAAGAACGTCCTCGACCAACGACGCGCCTAGGCGACCCGCTCGGAACTGCGCTACGCGATCGTGCTCTGGATTGAACACAGCTGTCACCGCCGACGTCGTCAACGCGCTCTGGGCAAGCTCACGCCGATCGAGTTCGAGCTTGCCTTTGCCGCCACCGAGGCGGCATGATTGTCAAAACCGGTGTCACCGGAAGTCTGAGCAGACCCAAACCTTCGCCCTCTATAAGAAGTAGCCACTCCGAAATGGCGTTATCGAACAAAAACTTGAGCGACGAGACCAAATATTTATCGACGGACCTTTATTTTCAACGATTTTGGGATCACCCAGTGTGCCCGAACGGCCGGCTTGGCGCTTCGCGCCCGCCGTCCCCGGCCACTATGGCCTGTCAGGGCAGTGAGTTCAATAGGCAGAGCGTGATGAACTCCTCTATACGTCAATCAAGCGGCCCAGATTCTCCAGAAAACTTATCTGCGCCCAAGCTTTCCGAACCGATGGCCCTTTTTGACCTCATTGGCTTTAACAATCTCCGTAAGTGCATGAATGGAAGCGTCAAGATCACTGACTATCGATCTAAGAATAGGAATTTCTTCATTCAATCGGCGACTTCGGTCGTCGCGAAGTCTTGTGAGAAATATTAATTTCGCTTTTGGAGTTCCCCATTCAGGAATTTCTTTCTCCGCAATGCTTATCAGTTCTGGAAGCGGTGTTTCCTTGTTCCTCTCGATCCAGGCTCCGTACGATTCCAAGATCGTGTCGACATCACTTGACTTGCTTTCGAACGAGACTGAAGCTTCCTTAGATTGGGGGCCACCCTTCCTCCAATCTCTTTCGAGGATGACTCGCATCTGCATGAGTTCCTTTACTTTGTCCAGCAAAGGGAGCGTCTTGTTCTGAACTCCCTGTGCAAGTTCATTTAGATCAGAAGCGACAGCGTTCTCGTCATCCGCCACGTTCATCTCCTCATATAGACGCCGGTTCTGCACCTTTGCACTTGGTTCATTCAAATAGTTCGCGCCATAACAACGCCGCTCCACTTTGCAATGACATCCCTTGCGTTAACGGCACATGATATATGAGAAGTGGCATATCGATGTGGTGGTTACTGTCGCTCACTCGCCTTCACTCGCCCGTATCGGCCGCGACATTTTCTCCAATGACGTTAAGATCGCTGAGCCCATTTCCAATCAAATTACCAACGGCATTTGTAAAGTTAACGAGATCTGAGGCGACCACATTTGTAGTCTGAATGTAGTTGATGAAGTTTTCGACAAATGAGTCAGTACCAATAGATGCCTGTAGCTCGGAGTAGGCCTGCAGCCAGGCTGGTCCTGATTCCGTGATGTTGACTGCAGTTTCATACAGTTGAGAAGCGTTTGCGCTGAACTGAAGAGCGTTCTCGAAACCTGCGAGGGCGCTAGCCCCATACGATCCAATGTTGCTGTAAATCGAATCGCAAGCGCCACTCGGATTATGAAGCATGCAGTATCCGTTGAATGCATCTTCGTATTGCTGCTGTGACTTCAAGTCTCCAAATGCTTGCATCAGTGATTTTTTCGCTTCACTTTGGTCATATTTAGCAATGATCACATCCTTCTTGGCTGAAGCTTGATCACCCGAAGCCGTGGTTGTTGCGCAAGGTGACATTGATACACCTACAGAATCTGACCAGGCTCCTGTCGTCAAAACAGGTCTGAGCCCGTTTGGATCCAGCCCGTTCACCGGGTCGTCCCCGGCGTAGGCGTAGGGCTGGTTGGTCTGATTCACCATCAGATCCACGCTGGCAAACTGGCCGGTCGAGGGGTCGTAGTACCGGTTGATCAGGTACAACAGCCCCGTGGGGTCGCTGTAGCCCCCGGCGAAGC
>JBEKKW010000042.1:0-18817 GCA_050010495.1 Acidimicrobiales bacterium | reverse complement strand
GAGCGCATCGCCGAAGGCCTGGGCGTTCTTGACGACCTGGTCGGTGTAAGTCGAGAAGCTCGGCTGCGCCGCCTCCTTGAACGCCACCGCCTTGGCCGCGATGGAGTGCTCCAGCGGTCCGCCCTGCTGGCCGGGGAAGACGGCCATGTCGACCGCCTTGGCGTACTCCTCACGACAGAGGATGGCGCCGCCGCGCGGACCGCGCAGCGTCTTGTGGGTCGTGAAGGAGACGACGTCGGCGTAGGGCACGGGATTGGGGTGCGACCCCCCGGCGATGAGCCCGGCCACGTGCGCCGAGTCGAACATCAGCTTCGCGCCCACCTCGTCGGCGATCTCGCGGAAGGGCACCGGGTCGATCACGCGGGCGTAGGCCGTCGCGCCGGCCACGATCAGCTTCGGCCGGTGCTCGAGCGCGAGGTCGCGCACGTTGTCGAAGTCGATGTACTCCCCGTGCTCGGCGGGGTCGTCCGAACGGGGACGCACACCGTAGGAGACGAAGTTCCAGTACTTGGAGGTGATCGACACGGGCGAGCCGTGCGTGAGGTGGCCGCCCTGGTCCAGTCGCATGGCCATGATGGTGTCGCCCGGGTCGAGCAGCGCCTGATAGACCGCGACGTTGGCGTTCGCCCCGCAATGGGGCTGGACGTTGGCGTGGTCGGCGCCGAAGAGGGCCGTCAGTCGACGCCGGGCCAGGTCCTCGACCTCGTCGATGATCTGGTTGCCGCCGTAGTAGCGCCGTCCGGGATAGCCCTCGGCGTACTTGTTGGTCAGCACCGACCCCGTGGCCGCCAGCACCGCCGGTGAGGCGAAGTTCTCGCTCGCGATGAGCTGCAGCGTCGAGGTCTGTCGATCCCACTCCTGGTGCAACAACGAGGCGACCTCGTCGTCATTGGTGATCCACGCGTCAAATGGTGAAGTGCTCACGTCAACACTGCCTTTCCCCCGGGGCCGTGCCTGTCTCGGCCGCTGAACGCTGCGCCGGCCTCTCGGGGCCGTACCCCTCGACCCCCGACCGGGCCACCATCGCCCGTCGCCGACGAGGTCGTTCGAGATCAGCGCGCATCGTCCCCACCCTACCTGGCCCCTTTCGTGGTGCGAGAACGGTTCACGGGCCGCTGCACGCGAGTGGCCGATCGCCACTTCGCCCCGCGCGGCGAAACCCGTCGCGGGCACCGGCGAGGAAACTCGTGCGAAACATCGGCGTGGTAGGAAAGGGCCATCACATCACCATTCATCGATTTTGATACCTCGCAGGCGTGGGACGAGGTCTTCTCGGCGCCGGGCGTGCCGCGGCCCATCTACAAGGAGATCGTCGACACGCTCATGGACTTCAACGCCGACGACCTGCAGTCGCGTTTCGAGCAACTGGGGCGCTCCTTCGCCGAGCGCGGGGTCACCTTCGCCCTCGGCGGCGAGGAGCGGCCCTTTCCGCTCGACCTCATCCCGCGCATCGTCACCGCCGTCGAGTGGGACGCGCTCGCGGCGGGCATCCGCCAGCGCGTGCTCGCCCTCGAAGCCTTCCTTAACGACATCTACGGTGCCGGCGCCTGCCTAGACGACGACATCGTGCCGCGCACGTTGGTCGCCTCCAGCGTCCACTTCCGCCGCGAGGCCAAGGGCGTCGTGCCGGTCAACGCCGCGCGCATCACCGTGTCGGGGATCGACATCGTGCGCGACGAACAGGGCCACTTCCGGGTGCTCGAGGACAACGTGCGAACCCCGTCCGGCGTCTCCTACGTCATCGAGAACCGGCGGGCGATGACCCAGAGCTTCGGCACGTTCTTCGCGCACTACCGGGTCCACCCGGTGGACGAGTACCCGGCCCGACTGCTGGCCGCGCTGCGGCGATCGGCCCCAGAGGGCGTGCGCCACCCCACCATCGTCGTGCTGACCCCGGGCGTGCACAACTCGGCCTACTTCGAGCACGTGCTGCTCGCGCGCCTCATGGGCGTCGAGCTCGTCGAGGGCAGCGACCTCGTCGTGTTGGACAACAACGTCTACATGCGCACGACCCAGGGCGAGCGAGCGGTGCACGTCATCTATCGCCGGGTCGACGACGAGTGGCTGGACCCGCTGCAGTTCCGGCCCGAATCGCTGGTCGGCGTCGCCGGCCTCGTGAACGCGGCCCGGGCCGGGACCGTCACCATCGCCAACGCGATCGGCAACGGCGTCGCCGACGACAAGCTGCTCTACACCTACGTCCCCGAGCTCATCCGTTACTTCTTGAACGAGGAGCCCCTGATCGACAACGTCGAGTCCTACCGGCTCGGTGACCCCGACGCGCTGGCCCAGGTGATCGACAACCTCGAGCGCTACGTCATCAAGCCCGTCGACGGGTCGGGCGGCAAGGGCATCGTCATCGGACCCCAGAGCGACGAGGAGTCCCTGACGCGCCTGCGCGCGACGGTGGTGGCCAATCCCCGGGGGTACATCGCCCAGCGCACCGTCGCGCTGTCGACGATCCCGACCTTCGTCGACGACCACCTCTCGGCGCGACACGTGGACCTACGGCCCTTCGCCATCCACGACGGCGAGGAGGTCTGGGTGCTGCCGGGCGGCCTCACCCGGGTCGCGCTGTCGCACGGGGCGCTCATCGTCAACTCCAGTCAGGGCGGCGGATCGAAGGACACGTGGGTGCTCGCCGACCCGTCGGTCGTGGCGGTACCGCCCTCGACGAGCTCGACGCCCGATCGCGCGCGCGCACCGGCGCACGCGAGTGAACGCACGAACGCACCGCACGACGAGTCGGGAACCAACGCGTGACCCGGGGGATGCTCTCGCGACAGGCCGAGCTGCTCTACTGGACCGGGCGCTACGTCGAGCGGGCCGACGACACCTCGCGCATCGTCGACGCCTACATCCACCGCATCGCCGAGGACCCCTTCGGCGACCCCGACGCCGCCTGCCACTCCCTGTTCGCCACCCTGGGCATGGAGGTGGACGCCGCTACCCCGGTCACCCAAGAAGACGTCCTACACCAACTCGTCTTCGACCAGGCCAACCCGAGTTCGATCACCGGCGCGGTGCTCGCGGCCCACGAGAACGCGCGCCGGGCCCGCGAGGTGATCTCCTCGGAGATGTGGATCTGCCTCAACGCGACGCGCAACGAGCTCTCGGGCCAACGGGCCGTCGCCCGGCGAATCGGCCCGGCCAGCTTCCTTAAGTTCGTGCGGGAACGTTCGGCGCTCTTCGCCGGGCTGACCGACAACACGATCAGCCACGACGAGACCTGGTGGTACCTCGTGCTCGGGCGCAGCCTCGAACGCATCGACATGACGGCCCGCCTGCTCGAGAGCCGACTGCTGGCCGGCGAGCACTCCCCCGACTGGCTCACCCTGCTGCGCGCGGCGGGCGCGATGGAGTCGTACCTGCGCGCCTCGGCCGGGGGGTCGGACCCCGAGGCGATCGCCGCCTTCCTGCTGCTCGATCGGGCCTTCCCCCGTTCGGCCTTCCATTCGCTCAACGTGGCCGACCACTGCCTCGAGGAGCTGACCAACGCCGGCGCCAAGTCCCAGGCCGTCAACCAGGCCCGACGCACGATCCGTATGGCCCAGACCCGCCTGGAGTACTCCGAGCCGAACTCCTTGATCGCCGAGCTCGTCGAGATCCTCGACATGCTCGAACAGACGAGCGCGGTCGCCAACGATCAGGTCACCGCCTACTTCTTTCGCCACGTCGTCTCCAAGCCATGGGAAGCCGAGGACGGGACGTGAGCCTCGCGGAGTCCAAGGTGCTGCGCATCCGCCACGTCACGGGCTTCAGCTACCTGGGCAACGCGGAGTCCTCCTACAACGAGGCCCGCATGACCCCCCAGCAGTCGCCGCACCAGTCGGTCGTGGAGGCGACGCTCGCCATCACACCCGTCGCGGTGCAGTCGACCTACCGCGACTACTTCGACACCATCGTCACGACCTTCGACCTGCACGAGCCCCACGAGCGGCTCGAAGTGGTCGCCGAGGCGACCGTGCACACCTTCGTCGACGCGCGCGACGGCCACGACGTGACGGTCAAGTCACTGCGAGAGCCCCGGGCGGTCGAACGCTTCGCGGAGTTCCTGGCGCCTACGACACGCACGTCGATGGCTCCCGAGGTGCTCGAGGACCTTCGCTCCTCGACCGGGGACGGTGCCGACGTGCACGCGACGGCGCGCGACGTGGTGGCCCGGGTCCAGGACCACGTCGACTACGTGCGCGGATCCACCCAGGTCTCCTCGACCGCGCAAGAGGTCTGGGAGCAGGGTGCGGGCGTCTGCCAGGACCTGACCCACGTCACGATCTCGATGCTGCGCTCACTGGGCATACCGGCCCGATACGTGTCGGGCTACTTCCACTCCAATCCCGACGCCACCGTCGGCGAGGAGATCCTGGGCGAGAGCCACGCGTGGGTCGAGTACTTCGCCGACGGGTGGTCGGGCATCGACCCGACGAACGCGTCGAGCATCGGCACCAACCACGTCATCGTCGCCAAGGGCCGCGAGTACGGGGACGTGCCGCCGCTCAAGGGCATCTACCACGGCGGCCCCTCGAGCGCCCTCGGGGTGGTCGTGCATATCACGCGCGTGGCCTAGGTCGCCGATCAGTCGACGTTAAAGGCCAGTTGGGCCCCGTCGGGCGCAGGCGACGTGATCGGCGTCATCGCGACACTCGGTCCCACCGTACGAACGAACAGTCCGACCACGATCGCCGCGAGCGCCACCAGCAGGGCGCTCACCTCGAAGGCGGTCGTGTAGCCGTGCACGTTGGCCGACTCCACGACCGGTGCCGTCACGACGCGCGTGGCCAGGTAGGCCGTCGTCGCCGAGGCGGCGACCGTGTTGAGGAAGGCCGTGCCGAGGGCGCCGCCGACCTGCTGGGTCGTGTTCACGAGCGCGCTGGCCACGCCGGCGTCCTCGGGATCGACTCCGGACAGCGACGTGCTGTTCATCGGCACGAAGGTCAGACCCATGCCGATGCTCACCAGGATCTCGGGGCCGAGCACGTGCGCGAGGAACGTGCTGTCGACGCCGATTCGCGTGAACCAGAGCAGGCCCAGGGCCGCCATCGACAGGCCGGTCACCATGAGGCGGCGCGCCCCGAGTCGGGGCAGCAGGCGGCTCGAGAGCGTCGCGCCCATGATGATCCCGCCCGAGAAGGGCAGGAAGGCGACGCCGGTGCGAAGCGGCGAGTAGCCGAGGGTGCCCTGGAGGAAGTAGGTCAGGAACAAGAAGGTGCCGAGCAACGCGCAGCCGACCAGCAACGAGGCGAGGAAGGAGCCACCGCGGTTGCGGTTGAGGATCACCTTGAGGGGCAGCAACGGGTGGGCCGAACGCATCTCGACGACGACGAAGGCGCTCAACATCACGAGCGCCCCGACGAGCAGTGACACGGTCAACGCTGACGTCCAGCCGTGCGAGGCGACCATCGTGAAGCCGTAGACCAGCAGGAAGAAACCGGCCGTGGCCGTGATCGCGCCGGGCAGGTCGTAGCTGTGTCGCACTTCGGCGCTGCTCTCTTTGATGAAACGGCGGGCCGAGACGGCGGCCACCAACGCAATGGGCACGTTGATCAGCAGCGTCCAGCGCCACGAAGCGAACTCGGTCAGGATGCCCCCGAGGACCAGTCCGATGGCGGCGCCGCTGCCGGCGACCGCGCCGTAGACGCCGAAGGCGCGGGCCCGCTCGCGGGCCTCGGTGAAGGTGGTGGTGAGCAGTGAGAGGGCCGCCGGCGCCATCAACGCGGCGAAGGCCCCCTGTAGGGCCCGGGCCCCGAAGAGCATGGCCGAGTTCTGGGCCAGACCGCCCAGCGCGGAGGCCGCCCCGAAACCGAGCAGGCCCACGATGAAGATCCGACGTCGCCCGAGGTAGTCGGCGATGCGCCCACCGAGCAGCAGGAGGCTGCCGAAGACCAGGGTGTAGGCGCTCATCACCCACTGGCGGTTCGCGATGGAGATGTGCAGGGCGTGCTGGGCCGACGGCAGCGCCACGACGACGACCGACGCGTCGAGCACGATCATGAGCTGGGCGACGGCGATGACGGCCAGGGCCCAGTAGCGCTTCGGGTCCAGGCCCTCGGCCTCGTCGGTACTGTGGGGGATTCGAACCTCGGTGGTCATCTGACACTCCATTTCTGCTCGACTCTTGAGCGACTGCACAACGGTCCTACGGCTGTTCTCCCTGGTAAACTGGGTTCGACCGGGGATAAATCGGAACTAGAGTTCCGGATATCGACTACTATAGTAACGATGGTTCCGTTTGTCAACTATTCGTCAGGAGACCTGTTTCATGGCTGAGGACTCGATGTCGACCGATCCTCGTGGCGCCGTGACGCCCCGCGACGGCGACCCCGACTCGACACGCCCGATGCGCGCCGACGCCGCTCGCAATCACCAGAAGATCCTCGAGGCGGCCGAGGAGATCTTCGCCCTGGACGGGGTGGCCGTCCCGATCGACCTCATCGCCGAACGGGCCGGGGTCGGCATCGGCACCCTCTATCGCCACTTCCCGACCAAGGAGTCGCTCTACGAGGCGATCGTCAGCACCCGCCTCGCCGCGCTCGTGGCGACGGCCGACGAGTTCAGCCACGACCCCGACCCCGGCGCCGCCCTGTGCACGTTCCTGCGAGAGTTCGCGAGGCAGGCGTCGGCGAAGCAGGATCTCTTCGACGCCCTCAACCAGTCCGGCATCGACTTCAAGTCCAAGTTCTCCGACCTCGTCGAAGCGCTGATGGCGAGCATCGACCAGCTGCGCCGGCGGGCCGTTCAAGCCGGGGCCATCCGCGCCGACGTCGCCACCACCGACATCATCAGCCTCGTGGTGGGCAGCTGTCACGCCGCCGGCCACTCCGGCGTCGACGCCGATTCCCTCCAGCGCCTCGTCGGCATCGTGATCGCGGGACTGCAGCCGGCGCACACGCTCTGACGGAACTTCGACACGCGCTTCGTCGCCGGTCGCACGCGAGACGCCCTCGGGGACGAATCGACGCCCTAACTAGTATCACAACATGAAGCCATCCCTGTTGGCGACTCCCCTCGTGTCACGCCTGGACCCCACGTCGGTCCAGTTCCTCCAGAACCGCTCCGACATGCTCGAGCAGCTTGATGTGATCGACGCTCTGCTCGATGAGGCCGAGGCCGGAGGCGGCCAAAAGGCCATGGACCGCATGCGCGAACGCCACAAGTTGCCCGTGCGTGAACGGATCGCCAACGTGCTCGACCCCGACTCACCGTTCCTCGAGATCTCCGCGCTGGCCGGCTACGACTCGGAGTACGCCATGGGCGGCGGCATGATCGTGGGACTGGGCGTCATTGCCGGCACGGAGTGCCTGCTCATGGCCAACGACCCGTCGGTGCTGGGCGGCGCCCTGACCGCCTACTCGGCCAAGAAGTGGATGCGCGCGCTCGAGATCGCCCGCGACAACCGGATCCCCTACGTCAGCTTCGTCGAGTCGGCCGGCGCCGACCTGCGCGTCGGTCGCGGCGGCGGGGGACGGATGCAGACGGGCCACTTCGCCGAGAGCGGACGCTTCTTCTACGACCTGATCGAGCTCTCGAAGCTGCGCGTGCCGACCGTGTGCGTGGTCTTCGGCTCCTCCACCGCCGGCGGCGCCTACCAACCGGGGCTGTCGGACTACAACATCGTGGTCAAGGACCAGTCGAAGATCTTCCTCGCCGGCCCCCCACTCGTGAAGATGGCCACCGGCGAGGAGTCCGACGACGAGACCCTCGGCGGCGCCGCGATGCACGCCGAGGTCTCGGGGCTCGGCGACTACTTCGCCGAGGACGAGATGGACGCGATACGGCTGTGCCGCGAGGTCGTCTCCCACCTCAACTGGCGAAAGGCCGGGCCCGAGCCCTCGCTCGACGCGAGCGAACCGGTCTACGACGCGCAGGAGTTGCTGGGGATCGTCAGCCGCGACCTCCGCCAGAGCGTCGACGTGCGCGACATCATCGCGCGTGTCGTCGACGGCTCGCGCTTCGAGGAGTTCAAGGCCCGCTACGGCCCCACGCTCGTCTGCGGCTGGGCCAGCATCCACGGCTACCCGGTGGGCGTGCTCGGCAACAACGGCGTGATCCACCCCCGCGCGGCCGAGAAGGCCGGACAGTTCATCCAGCTCTGCAACCAGATCGACGTGCCGCTGCTCTTCATACAGAACATCACCGGCTACATGGTGGGCAGGGAGGCCGAGGCCGAGGGCATCATCAAGAAGGGCTCACAGATGCTCAACGCCGTCGCGAACTCGAACGTCCCGCATCTGACCCTCATCGTGGGTTCCTCCTACGGCGCGGGGACCTACGGCATGTCCGGACGGGCCTTCGGCAACCGCTTCACGTTCCTGTGGCCCACGGCCAAGATCGCGGTGATGGGACCCAAGCAGATCGCCGGCGTCATGTCCCAGGTGCGCCGGGGCCAGGCCGAGCGCAAGGGTCTCGAGTTCGACGAGGAGGAGGACCGCCAGGTCGTCGCGTCGGTCGAGGAGGCCCAGGAGAAGGGCTCGCTGGCCCTCGCCGCCACCGGGGCCATCAGCGACGACGGCATCATCGACCCCCGCGATACCCGTACCGTGCTCGGGATCTGCCTGTCGGTCGTGCGCAGCCGGCCCGTCGAGGGGGCCACCAGCTACGGGGTCTTTCGACTGTGATCACGAGCGTGCTCATCGCGAACCGCGGCGAGATCGCTCGGCGCATCATCCGCGGGGCCCGTTCGATGGGCATTCGCTGCGTGGGCGTCTACGTCGACGCCGACACCAACAGCCCCTACGTGACCGAGTGCGACGAGGCGGTCAGGCTCGCCACGGGCTACCTCGACGCGGACGCGATCCTCACCGCCGCGAAGCGCGCCCACGTGACGGCCGTGCACCCCGGCTACGGCTTCCTCTCCGAGAACGCCGCGTTCGCGCGCCAGGTGGAGGAGGCCGGACTGACCTGGGTGGGGCCGCCGTCGCGCGTGATCGCCGCGATGGGCGACAAGCTGGCGGCGAAGGAGATGGCGACGAAGGCCGGCGTCGTGACGCTGCCGTCGAGCGAGGATGCGACCAACGGCGACGCCGTCGGTTACCCGCTGATGGTCAAGGCCGTCGGCGGTGGCGGTGGCAAGGGCATGCGCATCGTCGAAGGTGAAAAGGAACTGGACGACGCCGTCGCCGCGGCCCGGCGCGAGGCGAGAGCGGGCTTTGACGATGAGAGGGTCTTCCTCGAGCGCTACGTCGCGTCGTCGCGTCACGTCGAGGTCCAGATCCTGGGGGACCGCCACGGCCACGTGATCCACCTGGGCGAGCGCGAATGCTCCATCCAGCGCCGCCACCAGAAACTGATCGAGGAGTCGCCGTCGCCCTACGTCGACCAGGAGATGCGTGACCAGATGACGTCGGCGGCCCTGAAGATCGCGCGGGCCCTGGACTACGAGTCGGCGGGAACGGTCGAGTTCCTCGTCGACAACGACACCGGCGATTTCTACTTCCTCGAGGTGAACGCCCGACTGCAGGTGGAGCATCCCGTCAGCGAAGAGGTGACCGGCGTCGACCTCGTGCGCGAGCAGTTCCGCGTGGCCAACGGCGAGGAGCTCGACTGTGACCAGGAGGACGTCTACTTCGACGGCCACGCCATTGAGGTGCGGCTCTGCGCCGAGGACCCGGCCGCGGGCTTCCTGCCGGCGACCGGCACGATCGTGGCCTTCGAGGCGCCCGACGAGCCCTCCGTGCGCTGGGAGTCCGGCGTCGAACGGGGTTCGGTCGTGAGCGTGGCCTTCGACCCGCTGCTCGCCAAGGTGATCTCGTACGCCCCGACGCGGGCCGAGGCGGCCGCGGTGCTGGCGCTCGCGCTCGAGAGGCTGCACTTGGGGGGCGTCGTGACCAATCGCGACTTCCTCGCCGCGACCCTTCGCCACGAGGGATTCCTCGCGGGCGACACGACGACCGACTTCATCGACCGCTACGGTCCGGCGCGCACGCTGGACCTCAGCGACACGGAGTTGCGCACGAGCGCCATCGCCGGGGCGCTCTGGCTCCAGGGCGAGCATCGCGCCAACGCCCCCGTGCTGGGCGACGCCCCGAGCGGGTGGCGCAACGCCCGCCTACCGCCCCAGCGCACGACCCTTCGCTGGGGCGACACGACCGTCGACGTCGACTACCGCCGACATCGCGACGGGACGTTCTCGGTGCCCGGGGGCCGGGTGCGCTTCGCCCGCTGGAGCCCGACGGGGATCGAGCTCGAGGTCGACGGCCTTCGCGCCAACGCCCGCGTCACCCGCGACGGCGCCAGCCTCTACGTGCAGTGCCCGCGAGGGACCGTCGCCTTTGAGATCGTGCCGCGCTTCGAGGTGCACGGTGTCGAGATAGCGCACGGCGGATTGACGGCCCCGATGCCCGGACTCATCATCGACGTGCGCGTCGAGCCGGGACAGCGAGTGAGCGCCGGGGAGACGCTCGTGGTGATGGAGGCCATGAAGATGGAGCACGTGATCGCGGCGCGGGGTGACGGCACCGTCACGTCCGTGATGGTCGTGGCCGGTCAGCAGGTCGAGGGCGGCGCGTCCCTGCTCAGCATCGACCCCGACGAGATGGCGGACCGGTGACGAACCCCCTGCGCATCGCCAACTGCTCCGGCTTCTACGGCGACCGGCTCTCCGCGGCCGCGGAGATGGTCGAAGGCGGGCCCATCGACGTGCTGACCGGCGACTGGCTGGCGGAGCTGACGATGCTGATCCTCGCGCGCACCCGGGCCAAGCGGCCGGGCACCGGCTACGCCAAGAGCTTCCTCGTCCAGATGGAGCAGGTGCTCGGGCCCTGCCTGGACCGGGGCATCAAGGTCGTCTCCAACGCCGGCGGCCTCGACCCCGATCGCTGCGCACAGGCCGTCGCCGAACTGGCCCAGACCCTCGGGCTGCGCGCCACGGTGGCCTACGTCAATGGCGACGACCTGCTGCCCCGCCTGGGCGAGCTGCAGTCGGCCGGGGTGGACCTGCGCCACCTCGACACCGGTGAGGCCGTCGGCGACGTCTCGCGGTTCATCACGGCCAACGCCTACCTCGGCTGCTTCGGCATCGTCGAGGCGCTGACGCTGGGCGCCGACGTCGTGGTGACCGGTCGGGTCACCGACGCGGCCATCGTCTGCGGTCCGGCGGCCTGGCATCACGGATGGCGCCGCGACGACTGGGACCAGCTCGCCGGGGCGGTCGTGGCCGGCCACGTGATCGAATGCGGCGCCCAGGCCACCGGCGGCAACTACTCCTTCTTCAAAGACGTGGCCGGCATGGAGCACGTCGGCTTCCCGTGGGCCGAGATCGCCCAGGACGGCTCGTCGGTGATCGGCAAGCACGACGGCACCGGCGGCGAGGTCTCGATCGGCACCGTCACCTCGCAGTTGCTCTACGAGATCGCGAGCCCCACCTACCTCGGTCCGGACGTCTCGGCTCGCTTCGACACCATCCATCTCGAGCAACGGGGCCGGGACCGCGTGTCGATCAGCGCCACGCGCGGCGAGCCGCCGCCCGCCACGCTCAAGGTCGCGATGAACGAGGTCGGCGGATTCCGCAAGGACCTCTTCGTCGCCCTGACGGGCCTCGACATCGCGGCCAAGGCCCACCTCGTCGAGGAGGCCTTCTGGCTGGCCTGCCCCTACGGACCGGAGGAGTACGACACGGTGAGGACCCGGCTGCTGCGCACCGACAAGGCCGACCCCGCGACCAACGAGGAGGCCGTCGCCCTGTGGCACCTCACCCTGAAGGACCGCGACGAGCGAAAGGTCGGGCGCGACGTCGCCAACGCCGCGGTCGAGATCGCGCTCGCCACCATCCCGGGGTTCTTCAACGTCGGTTCGAGCGCGTCGCCCGGCGGACCCTTCGGGGTCTACCGACCGGCGCTGGTGCCCTCGCACCTCGTGCCCCAGTACGTCGTAGTACTGGACGGCGTACGCACGGTGGTCGACTCGGTCGCGCCGGGCGGCCACGTTGACGTCATCGTCGACGAAGGGCCGACGCTCCCGGTACCCACCGGCCCCACGGCGCCGGTGGCGCTCGGACGTCTCTTCGGGGCCCGTTCCGGCGACAAGGGCGGCAACGCCAACGTCGGGATCTTCGCACGCAGCGACGAGGCCTGGGCGTGGCTCGACTCGTATCTGAGCGTCGAGGAACTGAAACGGCTGCTGCCCGAGACCGCGCCATTACAGGTCGACCGCTACCGACTGGCCAACCTGCGCTCGCTCAACTTCGTCATCCACGACCTGCTCGAGGAGGGCGTCGCCGCCTCGACGCGCCAGGACGCCCAGGCCAAGGGGCTGGGCGAGTGGCTGCGCAGCCGCATCGTCACGGTCCCCGTCTCGCTGCTGGATCAGGCGTGAGCGACGCCGTGGTCGAACGGCGGACACGCCTGGGCACGGTGCGTCACGACCTCGCCGACGAACAGGCCGCGCTCGACGACCTCGTCGCTGACCTCGACGACGCTCGGTGGGAACTGGCGACACCCAGTCCCGGCTGGAGCGTCGCCGACCAGATCGGTCACCTCACCTACTTCGACGCCTCGGCGACGACGGCGATCCTCGACCCCGAGCGTTTTCGCGCCGGCCTGGACGACCTCGTGCGGGCCGCGTCCCGTGACGGCATCGACGAGTACACGTTGGCCCCCTTTCGCGCCCTCTCGCATCGCGGCCAGCTCGCCACCTGGCGCGAGCATCGCGCGGCGCTCGCCGAGGCGACGACGACTCTGCGCGAGGACACGCGGGTCACGTGGTACGGGCCGTCCATGGGCGCGACCTCGTTCGTCAGCGCACGGCTCATGGAGACGTGGGCCCACGGGACCGACGTCGCCGAGGCGCTCGGGGTGACGCCCGTCGCGACCGATCGCCTCGAGCACGTGGCCCGCCTCGGGCACCGGACCCGAGCCTGGTCCTACCGGGTGCGCGGCGAAGGGGTGCCCGACGGGAACGTTGGCGTCGAGTTGCGGGCCCCGAGCGGCCTCGTCTGGTCGTGGGGGGACGAGAGCGACGCCGACTGCGTGCGCGGCTCGGCCGAGGAGTTCTGCCTCGTCGTCACCCAACGGCGCCACGTCGACGACACGTCGCTCGAGAGCGGCGACCTGGGACGGGACTGGTTGCTGCGCGCCCAGGCCTTCGCCGGCGCCGCGTCGAATGGACCCCCACCAAGGAGAACTCGTGCAACTCGTCGAGACTGACTTCGCCCACGGCGTGTTGACGATCACGCTGAACGACGAGGAACGCCACAACACCTTGAGCCGCCAACTGGTGAGCGAGTTGCTGGCGGCGATCGACCTCGTCGACGCGGACCCGCAGATCCGCGTGGCGGTACTGACCAACCGCGGATCGACCTTCTGCGCCGGAGCGGACCTGCGAGAGCGGACCTCGGGCAGCGAGGGCGAGGAGGGCGGCGCCTCGGTCGAGCTCAGCACGCTGCTGCAGCGCTTTCGCAACTCCCCCAAGCCCTTCGTCGGGCGCATCGCCGGCCACTGCGTCGCCGGCGGCGTCGGGCTGGCCGCGGTGCTCGACATCTCGATGGCCCTCGACACCGCCACGTTCGGCTTCAGCGAGGTCCGGGTCGGCGTGGTCCCGGCGACGATATCGGTCGTGTGCCTGCCCAAGATGAGGCTCGCCGACGCGCAGTCGGCCTTCCTGCGGGGCAATCGTTTCCTCGCCCCCGAGGCGGCCCGGATGGGCCTCATCACCGCGGCCGTGGCGGCCGAGGACCTCGACCGCGAACTGGCGACAGTCATCAACGACCTGCTGGCCGGTGAGCCACGCGCCCTGGCCCTGGCCAAGCAGCTGACGACGTTCGTCCCGTCGCTCTCGAGCGAGGAGGCGTTCCTGCGGATGACGCAGCTGATCAACGAACTCTTCGTGAGCGAGGCGGCCCAGGAGGGCATGACGGCCTTCTTGGACAAGCGCCCCGCGTCGTGGGTGCAGTCCCTGCCCGACGACTGGCGACCGACCTAAACGGGCGTCGTTTCGCCGAGCACCGAGGCCAGCGCCGCGCGATCGATGGCGCCCTCGCGAAGGAGGCGCCACTCGCGCGATGCGACATCAACGACGGTGGAGGCTGATCGATCGCACGCTCCCCCGTCGAGCACGCCCGCCAAGTCGGGCCGTTCGGCGAACACCTCGAGCACCTGCGCCGCGCTGGTGCACGCGGGCTGCGCGTGCACGTTGGCGCTCGTCACGGCCAGCGGGCCGGTGCGGGCGAGCAACTGAGCCAACGGACCGCTATCGGGTCGGCGGAATCCCACGGTGCCGTCGGCGGCCCCGAGCCGCCGCGCCAGCGTCGTCGGAACCGCGACCACGATGGTGAGCGGCCCGGGCCAGAAGGCGCTGGCCAGGGCGCTGGCGCGGGCGCTCCACGTGACCCCGAGCCGCTCGATCTGCTCGACGCCCTGCACCAGTACCGGCAGCGCCAACGTCGCGGGACGTCGCTTGAGCGAGAAGATGGCCTCGATGGCCCCCCGGTGCTCCAGCGAGGCCGCCAGGCCGTAGACGGTGTCGGTCGCCAGGGCGACGACCTCGCCGCGCGTCAGCGCTTCGACGGCGGCGTCGGTGTCGAGCCGCCGGTTCATCGCCGTCGGGCGACCAGCACCCGCGGGTGCCCGGCCAGGTCGTCGCGGTCCTCGTACTGTCCAAAGCCGGCCCTCGCGGCCGCATCGAGCACGGCGTCGCGGTGCACGTTGGCGTGCTCGCAGACGAGTACGCCGTGAGGCGCGAGCCACGCGGGCGCCTCGGCGATGATGTGCTGCACGGCGTCGAAGCCGGCGACGCCGTTCTTGTCGTCGGCGACGATGGCCCGACGGGGCTCGTGACGAAGGACCGGGTCGAGTTGCGCGAACTCATCGTTGCCGACGTAGGGCGGATTGGCGACGATCAGGTCGACCCGTCCCCGCAGGGAAACGTCCAGGTCGTCGAACCACGACGATCGCACGAAGGAGACGCCGTCGAGACCGTGCCTGCGGGCGTTCGCGCGCGCAACGTCGAGCGCCTCGCTCGACTCATCGAGGGCGACCACCGTCGCGACGACGCCCCAATCACCGAGCTCGGCCACGAGGGAGAGGCCAATGGCCCCCGAGCCGCACCCGAGGTCCACGATCAGCGGCGCCGGGACGTCCATGTGGGCGAGCATGGTCAGCGCGACCTCGACCAGCTCCTCGGTCTCGGGCCTCGGGATCAAAACGCGGGGATCGACCTCGAGGTCGAGGGAGCGAAAGGGCCAGTGGCCGATCACGTACTGGATCGGCTCGCCACGGAGGCGCCGCTGCGCCGCGGCGGCCAACGCCGCCTCGTCGAGCGCACCGTCGGAAGTGAACTCCTCGACCAGCCACCGGGCCTCGTGCGCGGCGATACCTTCCTCGACGAGGTCGGCCACGTGAGCGGCCTTAACGTCCGTCACTCTCGCCCAGTTGGCGAGCCCGCTTGTCCGCGAGCAGCGCGTCGACGTAGGTGTCGAGGTCGCCCGCGAGCACGGCGTCCAGGTTGTAGGTCGTCAGGTTGATCCGGTGGTCGGTGACCCGGTTCTCCTTGAAGTTGTAGGTCCTGATCTTCTCGCTGCGCCCGCCGCTGCCCAATTGGGAGCGCTTGATGTCGCCCAGTTCGCTGGCCTGCTGGTCCTGGGCGGCCTTGAGCAACCTCGCGCGCAGCACGATCAGCGCCTTGGCGCGGTTCTGGATCTGGCTCTTCTCGTCCTGCATGGACACGACGATGCCGGTCGGCAGGTGGGTGATGCGCACGGCCGAGTCGGTGGTGTTCACGCTCTGCCCGCCGGGACCGGAGGAACGGTAGACGTCGATCTTGAGGTCGTTAGGGTCGATGTCGACGTCGACCTCCTCGGCCTCGGGCAGTACCGAGACGGTCGCCGAGGAGGTGTGGACCCGGCCCTTGGCCTCGGTCGTGGGCACCCGCTGGACGCGGTGCACGCCGGCCTCGTGCTCGAGTCGGACCCAGGCGTCGTCGCCGCGGATCAAGTAGATGGCCTCGTCGATGCCGCCCTGCTCGGACTCGCGCTCCTCGACGACCTCGAGCTTCCACCCGCGCAGCGCCGCGTAACGGCGGTACATCATGGCGAGGTCGCTCGCGAAGAGGTTGGCCTCCTCGCCGCCCTCGGCGCCGCGGATCTCGAGGATGACGCTGCGCCCCTCGTTGGGGTCGCGGGGCAGCAGCAACGTCTCCAGGGCCAGTTCCAGTTCGGCGATCTGGCTCTCGGCGGTGTTCATCTCGGCGCGCCACTGCTCGCGGTCGTCGCCAGTGGATTCGTTGAACATCTCCCTGGCCGTCTCTAAGTCCGACTGGGCCGCCTTCAGGCGCAGCCAGGCGTGGTTGATCTCGGCCAGCTCCTTGTGGCGACGCGAGAGGTCCCGCAGACGCTTTAGGTCACTGGCGACGTCCGGTTCGCCCAACGCCGCCTCGACGACACGTAGTTCGTCCTGGAGCGACTGGAGGGTCTCGTCGAGGGAGCGCACGAAAACTGGTGGGCGCTCGCCGGCCTAAGCCTTCGGCGTGCGCGCCTTGGTCTTTTGCGCGTAGCGGCGCTGGAAGCGCTCGACGCGGCCCCCGGTGTCGACGAGCTTCTGCTTGCCGGTGAAGAACGGGTGGCACTCGTTGCACAGTTCCACCGTCATGACGGACTTGGTCGATTCGGTCGTGAAGGTGTTGCCGCACGAGCAGGTCACGGTCGCGGGACCGTAGGTGGGGTGGATGTCTGGCTTCATGGGTGCTCCTTAGTGCGAAGGTTAAGTTTACAGGTTGATCAGCTGGTCGTCGCCGGTCCCTTGCCGATCTCGGCCAGGAACTCGTCGTTGCTGCGCGTGGACTTGAGCTTGTCGATCAGCAGTTCCAATCCGGCGGCCTCGCGGCCCTCGGAGGCGAGCCCGTTCAAGACGCGGCGCAGCTTCCAGACCTGGGGCAGCAGCTCGCGGTCGAAGAGCAGCTCCTCGTGGCGCGTCGACGATCCGTTGACGTCGATGGCCGGGTAGAGGCGCCGCTCGGCCAGTCGCCGGTCGAGCTTGAGCTCCATGTTGCCCGTGCCCTTGAACTCCTCGAAGATGACCTCGTCCATCTTCGAACCGGTCTCGACGAGCGCGCTCGCCAGGATGGTCAACGAGCCGCCCTCTTCGATGTTGCGGGCCGCGCCGAAGAACTTCTTGGGCGGGTAGAGGGCGCCGGAGTCGACGCCACCGGACATGATGCGCCCGGTGGCCGGGGCGGCCAGGTTGTAGGCGCGCGCGAGGCGGGTGATGCCGTCAAGGATGATCACGACGTCGCGACCCTGCTCGACCAGGCGCTTGGCCCGCTCGATGCACAGTTCCGAGATGTGGGTGTGCTCCTCGGCCGGACGGTCGAAGGTCGAGGCGATCACTTCGCCCTTGACGCTGCGACGCATGTCGGTCACCTCTTCGGGACGCTCGTCCACGAGCAGCACCATCAGGTGCACCTCGGGGTTGTTCGCCTCGATCGACTGGGCGATCTGCTTCATCACCGTGGTCTTGCCGGCCTTGGGCGGCGAGACGATGAGACCGCGCTGGCCCTTGCCGATGGGACAGAGCAGGTCCACGATGCGCGGCGTGGGGTCGGGCTTGCCCTCGTTGGTCTCGAGCTTGAGCTTCTCGTCGGGAAAGAGCGGGGTCAGGTCCTCGAAGCGCGGGCGAAGGCGCGCCACCTCGGGGTCGACGCCGGCGACGGTGTCCACGCGCAGCAGCGCCGGGTACTTCTCGTTCGACGCCGCGGGACGGAAGCCGCCCACGATGGTGTCGCCCTTACGCAGGTGGTAGCGGCGCACCTGGTTGATCGAGACGTAGACGTCGTTGGGCGAGGGGTGGAAACCCTTGGTGCGCAGGAAGCCGTAGCCGTCGTCGCGCAGGTCCAGGAGACCTTCGACCTCGATCAGCTCGCCGCTGTAGGGCTGGTCGGCGTTGGGCTGGGCCTCGCCGCCGAAGCGCTCGCGGCCGCCGCTCGATCCGCTCGAGCCGGCGCCGTTGCGGTTGCGCCGGTTGCGGCGGTTGCGCCCGCCCTGCTCGTTGCCGAACTCGCGGGGCTGGGTGGTGCGGGTCTGGGTGTTCTGGCGCTCGCGGGCCTGGGGGCGCTCGCCATTCTCGACGGGCGACTCCTCAGCGGTGGCGGGCGAGTCTGCCACCACGCTCTCGGGCAGGGAGGTGGGAGACGCCGCGGCCTCGGTGACGGTCTCGGGAGAGAACTCGCTCACGAGGTCGTCGAAGTCGTCACTGGGCATGGTCACGGTGCGACGTGATCGCACGACCCGGGTGCCCGATTCGGCCGCGACGGCGGTCGTGACGGGGGTCGGTGCGGGTTCTTCGCCCATGATGGCCTCGATGAGGGAGGACTTGCTCGCCCGGGCGCTCACGTCGACGCCCTTTACCTTGGCGATGGTTTGCAGGTCCTCGCGAGTCTTGGACTCGAGATCGGACCTGTCTGGGGAGGGCTTTTCAGCCATGTTGTGTTCCTTTCTCGCCGCCCGCAAAGGTTCAGCAGAACGGAGAAGAAATTCAAGAAGTGCCGTCTAGGAAAGATTTCCGCGCGTCGGCAGAAGGCCGGTCGCGGACGACATCTCTAAGTGTAGCCGACGGCGGCCTCAAAGTAAACAATCACGAAAGTTTGGCCAGCAGGGCCTTGATTGTGGCGTCGATGACGGTCGGACTTTCGCTGGTCGACACCGCGGTATCGGGGTCCTTCAGGCCGTTGCCCGTCAGCACGCACACGACCGTCGAGCCGGCCGGGACGCCGAACTTCAAGATGCCCGCGACCGACGCCGCCGAGGCCGGCTCGCAGAAGATCGACTCGTGCAGGGCGACGTAACGGTAGGCGTCGATGATCTCTTCGTCGGTGACGGCCCGGATGTCGCCGA
>JBEKKW010000041.1:0-19242 GCA_050010495.1 Acidimicrobiales bacterium | reverse complement strand
GACCTCAAGTCCTTCTACCAGGACGCGCGCGTCGCGTTCGACGCCGACGACGACTTCAAGGAGCGCAGCCGCAACCGTGTCGTGACCCTGCAGTCGGGCGACCCCGAGACCCTGCGGCTGTGGAAGGTCATCGTCGACCAGTCCGTCGCGTATCTGACCAACACCTACGACCGCCTCGACGTGACGTTAAAGCCCGAGGACGTCGTGGGCGAATCGTTCTACAACGACGTGCTCGACGACGTGGTCAACGACCTCGACCGGTTGGGCCTGCTGGTCGAGAGCGGCGGGGCCCTCTGCGTCTTCCCGCCCGGTTTCACGAACCGCGACAACGAGCCGTTGCCGCTGATCGTGAAGAAGCGCGACGAGGGCTTCGGCTACGCCGCGACCGATCTCGCGGCCCTGCGCGACCGCGTGGCCAACCTGCACGCCGACGAGCTGCTCTACGTGGTGGGCACTCCCCAGGCCCAGCACTTCGACATGGTCTACGCGGTGGCGCGCATGGCCGGATGGCTGCCCGAGGGGGTGCGGTGCGAGCACGTCTCCTTCGGCAACGTGCTCGGGCCCGACCGCAAGATGTTCAAGACCCGCGCCGGCGAGTCGGTGCTGCTCATGGAACTCGTCGAGGAGGCCGTCGCCCGCGCCGACGGCGCGCTCGCCGCTCGGGGCTTCGACGCCGACGAGTTGTCGCGCGTCGCCCTCGCCGTCGACGTCGCCTTGGCGGCGATCAAGTACGCCGACCTCTCGACCGAGCGCCAGCGCGACTACGTCTTCGACCTCGAGCGCATGCTCGCCTTCGAGGGCGACACCGGACCGTACCTGCAGTACGCGCACGCGCGGATCCGCTCGATCTTTCGCCGTCTCGGTAGCCCGTGGACCGGCGACGGCGCGACCTTCGCGTTGGGCTCCGAGGCGGAGCGCCACCTGGCCCTCGGCCTGCTGGCCTTCCCCGAGGCCTTCGACCTGGCCCTGGTGTCGTTGCAGCCCCATCGGCTCTGCACCTACCTCTTCGACCTGGCCCAACGGTTCACCACGTTCTACGAGGCCTGTCCGGTGCTGTCGTCCGAGGGGGCGCTGCGCGAGGAACGTCTGGCCCTGTGCGAGCTCAGTTCGCGCGCCCTCGCGCTCGGGCTGTCGCTGCTCGGGATCAACGCGCCCGAGCAGATGTAAGGTACGCAGCGAAAGCGCCGACGGCGCGTCTGACGATTGGGGGAACCATGCAGGTCAAGGCCGCACTCGTCAGTGAGCTCAACGGACCCTGGCACACCGAGTCGATCGAGATCGACGAGCCGCACGCCCACGAGGTCAAGGTCAAGATGGCCTACGCCGGATTGTGCCACTCCGACGAGCACAGCCGCGTCGGCGACATGTCGCCGCCGGCGCAGGTCCTCGCCATGTTCGGGGTCGACTCGATGTTCCCGCTCATCGGGGGACACGAAGGTTCGGGCGTCGTGGAGTCCGTGGGCGAGAACGTCGCTGGACTGGCGCCCGGCGATCACGTCGCGACCTCGTTCATCCCCTCGTGCGGTCGCTGCGAGTACTGCGCCTCCGGTCGCCCCTTCATCTGCGACCTCGGGGCCTACACCCTCGCCGGCCCGATGATCTCGGACGGCACGTGGCGCCACCACCTGGGCGAGCAGAACCTCAACCGGTACGCGCAGCTAGGCACCTTCAGCGAATACATCGTCGTGCACGAGGCCTCGCTCATCAGGATCGACCCCTGGTACGACCTTCGAGCGGCGGCGCTGATCTCGTGCGGATTGGCGACGGGCTTCGGCTCGGCGGCCAACCGCGGTGGCGTGAAGGCCGGCGACGTCGTGGCCGTGGTCGGCTGCGGGGGCGTGGGCTCGGGAGCGATCCAGGGGGCCCTGCACGCGGGGGCCCGGGCCGTCATCGCCATCGACACCGACGCGTCCAAGGTCGAGCGGGCGATGAAGATCGGGGCCACCCACGGCGCCAGCACGACGCTGGAGGCCGCCTTCAGCTTCCTGGGCGAACTGTCCGCGGGGCGCAACTGCGACGTCGTCATCCTCACGCCGGGGCGCCTCACGAGTGAACTGGTCGAGGAGGCGAGGTCCATCACCGCCAAGGGCGGCACGATCGTCGCCACGGCGATCGCCCCCTTCCAACAGACCCAGGTCGACCTCAACCTCTCCATGCTGACGTTGCTCAATCAGGAGATCCGGGGCACGATATTCGGCTCGGTGGCCCCGCGCGTGCAGATCCCTCGTCTGCTTCGACTGCACCACGAGGGCAAGCTCTTAGTGGACGAGTTGGTCACGCAGGAGTACTCCATCGATGACGTGCACCAGGGTTACGACGACCTCGCCTCCGGTGAGAACGTGCGCGGCGTCGTTCGCTTCTAGTCCCCTTCGCCGATCCCCAACAGCGCACGCACGCTGAGCGATGACCTGGTGATGTTCGGCGTGAGGGCCTGGAGGCTCCGGGCGTGCCACGCGCCGCGAACGACGCCCGTGGCGTAGGCCAGGTCGTCGGCGACGCCCAAGGGCACGTCGCTGGCGTGCACCCGAGCGTGGCGCCAACGCCAGGCCGTGCCCAGCGCGTACACCACCAGGGCCCGCCGTCGAAGCCTCGGGTGCAGGGCCGCCAACAGCACGAGTGGACCGTAGGTGCGCACGATGCCGCGCGCCAGGGGTCCGCCGGCGCCGACCATGCCCTTGGTGACCACCTCGCTCGAGACGTGATCGGCGTCGTCGGTCGAGTCCTTGAGACGGTCGCGCAGGGAGTGGCGCGCGACACGAACGATGCGTGCCGCGATCATCGGCCGTCGCATCAGCACGCTCACCCACGCGAGCAGGGTCCACACGTCGACGCGCAGCGGCGCCAGGCGAGCCCCGTGTCGCCGGGCCAGCTCGCTGGTCGAGGCGCCGTAGCGCACGCGCTGGTCCCACCAGTTGCGCCACGTGCCCCGGGCCCGGTGGGTGACGACGACGTCGGCGACGTAGCGCACCAGCCAGCCCTGGTCTCCGAGTCGCCAGACGAGGTCGACGTCCTCGCCGACGAGCAGGGTCTCGTCGAAGCCGTCGGCGAAGGCGCGCCGACGCACCACCAGGCACGCGCTCGGCAGGTAGCTGACCCGCGTGCCCGCGACGACGAGGCCGCTGACGGGACCCATGTCCAGCGGTCCGAACCGGTTCTCGAAGTGGTCGCGGATCGACGAGCCGGCCCCGCCGCGCACGCGCGGGGCGATGGCGCCGAGCAGCGGATCGGCGAACTGCGCGGCCAGTCGGTCGAGGACGTCGCGGGCGTTGTCGAGGGCCACGTCCACGTCCAGGAACCACAGCAGCGGCCGCTCGGTGCTCTCGACGCCGCGGTTGCGCGCGGCGCCGGGACCTCGGCTCTGCTCCAGGCGCACCAGCGTGACGTTGAAACGTTGCGTGCACTCGGCCAGGGTCCCGGGGTGGACCGAGCCGTCGTCGACCACCGTGACGTGCAGTCCCTCGAGTTGGGTGAGCAGCGAGTGCAGCGAGGCCACGTCGTCGCGCACGGGGATGACGACGTCGACGTCGTCGATGTCGAGTTCGTCCCGGTAGAGGGGGTGCAGCAGTCCCTGCTGGATCAGGGTGCGGGCGAAACGGCCCTCGCCGGCCCGTACCACGCCGCCGTTCGCCCAGCGCTGCGCGACCCGTCGCGATCCACCGGGCAGTCGCAGCAGTCGCCACGGAGAACCGCCCGCGATGAGGTCGCGGTCGAGGAGTCTCGCCTCGCCGTCGAGTCGCACGAACGTGCCCGTCTCGACCGGGGCGTCGACGCTCAGCGGTGCAGCGGGGATGAGGCTGCGCACGTAGGAAGTTTGACACGCGTGGCGCGGGCCGGTACCGCGGACCGGCCAGAATGGGTGAGAACGAGGAGGAACGGTGTCGATCGAGACGGTCATTGAAGAAGAGGAAGTAGTGGAGATCGGCGAGACGCAGGAACTGCTGGTCGAAGAGGTCTCCATCGACGGCCTCTGCGGGGTCTACTGATCCGTGGAGGGCGACGCGGTGGCCTTTGACCCGCAGGTTCGCTGGGGACTGAACGGCCAGGTCTCGCTGCGCGACGAGGAGTTCGGTGCGCTGGCGTACCATCACGGCACTCGGCGCCTCGTGTTCCTCAAGTCGCGAGGACTCGTTGAACTGGTGCGCCACCTCGACCAGTACGACAATGCCGACCTCGCCCTCGATGCCCTGGTCGCAACGGAGGAGCGTGGCCGGTACCGAACGGCCCTGGCGTCTCTCGCCGCCTCGGAGGTCATCCGTGGCCGTTGACGTCTCGTTGCGCGACCGGTTCGAGCGAGGACTCGCGGCGCCTATCTGCCTGACCTGGGAACTGACCTACGCCTGCAACCTCGCTTGCACCCACTGCCTCTCCTCCTCGGGGCGGCGCGATCCTAACGAGCTGAGCACCGACGAGGCGAAGGCGCTCATCGACGAGATCGCCGCCATGCAGATCTTCTACGTCAACATCGGCGGCGGCGAACCGATGATCCGGCGCGACTTCTTCGAACTGGTCGAGCACGCGGTCGCGCGTCGCGTCGGCGTCAAGTTCTCGACCAACGGCTCTCGCATCGATCGAGCGGCGGCGACCCGCCTGGCCGCGACCGACTACCTCGACATCCAGATCTCGATCGACGGCGCCGACGCCGCGACCAGCGACGCCATCCGGGGCGCCGGCAGTTACGACGCGGCCCGGCGGGCGATGGACCACCTCCAGGCGGCCCGGTTCGGGCCCTTCAAGATCTCGGGGGTGATGACGCGCGACAACGTGGGCCAGCTCGACGAGTTCGAGCGGCTGGCACAGCACTACGGGGCGCAGTTGCGCCTGACGAGGCTGCGTCCCTCGGGCCGGGCCGTCGAGACCTGGGAGGCGCTGCACCCCACGCCGGAACAGGGCCGTCAGCTCTATCGGTGGCTGAAGGACCGGCCCGAGGTCCTGACGGGCGACTCCTTCTTCCACCTCTCCGCGCTGGGCGAGTCGCTCGAGGGTCTGAACCTCTGCGGGGCCGGCCGCGTTGTCTGCCTGATCGACCCGGTGGGCGACGTCTACGCCTGTCCCTTCGTGATCCACGACGAGTTCCGGGCGGGCAACGTGCGTGAGGCCGGCTTCGCCGACGTGTGGACCACGAGCGAGCTCTTCACGTCGCTGCGCGAGCCGGGCAACCCCGGGGCTTGCGCCTCGTGCGGGTCCTACGACGCCTGTCGGGGAGGGTGCATGGCGGCGAAGTTCTTCACCGGTCTCGAGCGCAGCGACCCCGACCCCGAATGCGTCTTCGGCCACGGCGAGGCGGCCCTGGCGGCGAAGCAGGTGCTGTTGCGGCCCCGCTCCTTTCCCGATCACTCGCGCCGCGTGGCGGTCTCGATCGCCTCGCGCTGACCCACTGGCGTCGCGGGGGGCTCGGGTAGTGTCGCAGTGGGTTCGTTTGGGAGACACATGGCGTCACAGTGGTTCGAGACGGTCGCGGTGGCCCAGCGTCGCGCCCAACGGCGCCTCCCCAAGTCGGTCTACGGGGCGCTGATCGGCGGTTCGGAGAAGGGCCTCTCCTCGCGCGACAACCTCGACTCCTTCGACCAGCTCGGTTTCGCCCCCCACGTGGCCGGGCTCGCCAACGAGCGCGCGACGGCGACCACGGTCATGGGCCAGGCGCTCTCGATGCCGGTGGTGCTGTCGCCGACCGGCGTGCAGGCCGTCTATCCCCAGGGCGAGGTCGCCATGGCCCGGGCGGCCGCGAGCCGCGGGGTGGCGATGGGGCTCAGCTCCTTCGCCAGCTGCTCGATCGAGGAGGTCTGCGCGGCCTGTGCACAGGTCTTCTTTCAGATGTACTGGTCCGGGGGGCGTGACGCGATGCTCCAGCGGCTCGAACGGGCCCGCGCCGCCGGCGCACGGGCCATCATCCTGACCCTCGACTGGTCATTTTCGAACGGGCGCGACTGGGGCAGCCCCTGGATACCCGACAGGATCGACGTGAAGGCCGCGTTGAAGCTGGCCCCCCAGGTGCTGACGCGGCCGCGCTGGCTCTGGTCCTTCGCGTCGACGGGCCACCTGCCGACCCTGACGACGCCCAACATGGCGCTGGCGGGCCAGGACCCCCCGACGTTCTTCGGCGCCTACTACGAGTGGATGCAGAGCACCCTGCCCACCTGGGAGGACGTGGCCTGGCTGCGCTCCTCCTGGCAGGGCCCCTTCATGGTCAAGGGCGTCAGCCGTGTCGACGACGCGCGGCGCGTCGTGGACCTGGGGGCGAGCGCCCTCTCGGTCTCCAATCACGGCGGCAACAACCTCGACGGCACCCCGGCCCCGATCCGGGCCCTGCCGGCCGTGGTCGACGCCGTGGGCGATCAGATCGAGGTGCTGCTCGACGGCGGTGTTCGCCGAGGCGGCGACGTCGTCAAGGCCCTGGCCCTCGGCGCGCGGGCCGTCATGATTGGCCGGGCCCCGCTGTGGGGTCTCGCCGCCAACGGCCAGGCCGGCGTGGAGAACGTGCTCGACATCCTGCGCGGCGGCATCGACGCGGCGCTGCTCGGACTGGGCCGTGCGAGCATCGGCGAACTGTCGCGCGAGGACGTCGTCGCGCCGCCCGATTTCTACCGGACGCTCGGCACGTGAACCGCGTCGCCATCATCACCGGCGCGGCCCGCGGCATCGGCGCGGGCGTGGTCGACGCCCTGGTCAACGAGGGCTACCGGGTCGTCGCCGTGGACCGTTGCCGTGACATCCCCGACGTGCCCTACCCGTTGGCGACGCCGGGGGAGTTGGACGCCGTGGTCGCGCACCACGGCGACGCCGTGCTTGGCCTGGTGGGCGACGTGCGCAGCGCCACCGACATGCAGCTGGCCGTCGAGACCGCGACGCGCCACTTCGGCCGCCTCGACGTCGTCGTCGCCTGCGCCGGGGTGGTGGCCGGCGGCGGACCGCTCTGGGAGATCTCCGACGCCGCGTGGGACGCCGTCTGGTCGGTGAATGTGCTCGGCACCCGGCGACTCATCGAGGCGGCCGCGCCGACGTTGATCGCCAACGGACCGGCGGCGAACGGGCGGATCGTGGCCGTCGCCTCCGCGGCCGGCAGCATGGGACTGCGCCACCTGGCCGCCTACAGCGCGGCCAAGCACGCGGTCGTGGGACTGGTGCGCGCGGTCGCGATGGACCTGGCGCAGTACGGGGTCACCGCCAACTGCGTCAGCCCCGGTTCGACCCGCACCGCCATGCTCGAGGCCAGCGCCGACGTCTACGGACTGGCCAGCGGCGAAGCCTTCGCCCACCAGCAGCCCATCGGGCGCCTCATCGAACCCCACGAGGTCGCCTCGACGATCGCCTGGCTCTGCTCGGCCGCCGCCTCGGCGATCACCGGCGCTGACGTCGCCGTCGACGGCGGCATGACCGTCTAGGCGTAACCGGCGCCCCCGGGCAGGCCCGGTCCTGTCCCTAGACTCGAATCCAGAAGAGTTGTGACGATGAATTTGACGACCGACCGCGCCCTGGACCCGCTGGCTTTGACCTCGTGCTCGAGGGCCCGACAACTCATTCTCGACGCCGAGCGGCTCCGTACCCGCCACGAACGCTCCGGTCGGCGGCGTTTCGCCCGTCTGCTGCGCGACCGCGGGGCGATCGACGTGACGTTGACCTTGACCGACGAGGTGATGCGGGTCTCGGACCTACGCAGCGCCGCCGGCATCCTGCGCCACGCGGCGCGCCAGGCGTCGGTGGCCGGATTCGGTGTCTTCAACGCGATGGGCCTGCGCCTCATCGCCCTAGTGTCGAAGGTCGCGCCGGCGACGGCCGTCAGGGTCGTGCACGCGAGGGTGCGCGTGTTGTCCAAGGACCTGATCCTCGCGAGCGAGCCCGCGCCGCTGGCGCGCCATCTGGCCAGTCGCGCGAGCGAGGGCCAGGGACTCAACATCAACGTACTGGGTGAGGCCGTGCTGGGCGAACGCGAGGCCGGCGAGCGCCTCGACCGGGTGCTCGAGATGATGGGTCGCCAGCACGTGGACTACGTGTCGGTCAAGCTCTCGTCGCTCGTGAGTCAGATCACCGCCGTCGACCACGAGGGATCGCTGGAGCGCGTGAGCGAGCGACTGCGAACCCTGTATCGGGCCTCGGCGCGCGAGGGCGTCTTCGTGAACCTCGACATGGAGGAGTACCGGGACCTGCGCCTCACGGTCGACGGATTCCGCACGGTGCTCTCCGAGCCCGAGTTCCAGTCCCTGGACGCCGGCATCGTGCTCCAGGCCTACCTGCCCGATTCGCACCAGGCCCTCGAGGAACTGGTCGACTGGGCCCGGGAGCGTCACGGGCGAAGCGGCGGCCACGTCAAGGTCCGCCTTGTCAAGGGCGCCAACCTCGCCATGGAGCAGGCCGAGTCACAGCTGCACGGCTGGATCGCGGCGCCCTACAACACCAAGGCCGACGTCGACGCCAGCTACCTGCGACTGCTCGACGTCAGCCTGCGCGCCGAGCACGGTCCGGCCCTTCGCGTCGGCGTCGCGAGCCACAACCTCTTCGACCTCTCGTGGGCCCTCGAGGTGGCGGGCGCCCGAGGGGTCCTCGACCAACTCGACGTCGAGATGCTCGAAGGCATGGCCAGCGCCGAGGCGCTGGCCATCGTGCGCAGCGGGCGCCCCGTGCTGCTCTACGCGCCGGTGACGCGCCGCGACGACTTCGCCGCCGCCGTGGCCTACCTCGTGCGTCGCCTCGACGAGAACACCTCAGACGAGAACTACCTCAAGGCGGCCTTCTACATCGCGCGCGACCCCGACGTCTTCGCCGACCAGCAGCGCCGGTTCCTCGACTCGGTGGCGCAGCGCCACGAGCTGTCCCTCGCCGCTCGCCGTCACGCACCGACTCCGTGGCACGACGGCGCGCGCTTCGAGAACTGCGTCGACGGTGACCCCACGGACCCGGCCTACGTGTCGTCCGTGACGGCCGCCATCGCGCACGTCCGCGCCGGCGACGCCGGCCAGCTCCCGCTCGTCATCGACGGCGCGCAGATCACGGGCGGCCAGTTCGAGGATGGCCACGACCCGAGCGCCGGCGCCGACGTGTGGTACCGCTACAGCGTCGCGAGCGTCGAACAGGTCGACGACGCCGTCGCGGCCGCGCGCCGCAGCGCCCCGGGCTGGGCCGCGCTCGGCGTGCCGGCCCGCCGCGAGATCCTCGAACGCGCGGCCGCCGTCATGGCCGAGAGGCGCGCGAGGACCGTCGCGGTAATGGCGCGCGACGCCGGCAAGACCGTCGCCGAGGCCGACCCCGAGGTCAGCGAGGCCATCGACTTCGCGCGCTTCTACCCCTCGAGCGTGCGCGAGCACGAGGGGGCCGCGCCGCTCGGTGTGGTGCTCGTCGTGCCGCCGTGGAACTTCCCCTACGCCATACCCTGCGGCGGCGTGTGCGCGGCGCTGGCCAGCGGCAACACGGTCATCCTCAAACCGGCGCCCGAGACGGTGGCGACGGCCTTCGAACTGGTGAACCAGCTCTGGGACGGGGGAGTGCCCCGCGACGTCTTGCAGTTCGTGCCCACCCGCGACGACGAGACGGGGCGACATCTCGTGACCCACGACGGCGTCGACGGCGTCATCCTCACCGGCTCCTTCGAGACGGCCCGGCTCTTCACGTCGTGGAAGCCCTCGGTCAACCTGCTGGCCGAGACGAGCGGCAAGAACGCGATCCTGGTCTCGTCCTACTGCGACATCGACCTGGCCGTGAAGGACCTGGTGCAGTCGGCCTTCGGCCACGCCGGACAGAAGTGCAGCGCGGCGAGCCTCGCCATCGTCGAGCGCTCGATCTACGAGAACCCGACCTTCATCCACCAGCTGGTCGACGCGGTCGAGAGCCTGCGCGTCGGTCCGGGCTACGAGCTCGCCACGGCCGTCGGTCCGATC
This sequence comes from Acidimicrobiales bacterium, assembly GCA_050010495.1. Taxonomy (GTDB): domain Bacteria; phylum Actinomycetota; class Acidimicrobiia; order Acidimicrobiales; family RAAP-2; genus RAAP-2. The sequence continues at coordinate 9,376 of JBEKKW010000041.1, read as the reverse complement.
ATCCGCGCGGCCGAGGCGCCATTGGCGCGGGCGCTGCACCAGCTGGACGACGAGGAGACGTGGCTCGTCAAGCCCGAACCGCTCGACCGCGCCGAGTTGCTCTGGCGTCCCGGGGTGAAGGCCGGCGTCGTCGCGGGTTCGTGGAGCCACCTGAACGAGTGGTTCGGGCCGGTGCTCGCGCTCATGGTGGCGCCAGACTTCACCACGGCGCTGCGCTGGCAGAACGGGGTGGCCTACGGCCTCACCGCGGGACTGCACTCGCTCGACGAGGACGAGTGCCAGTACTGGATCGACCAGGTCCAGGCCGGCAACCTCTACCTCAATCGCGGGGTCACCGGGGCGATCGTGAATCGCCAACCCTTCGGCGGCTGGAAGCGCTCGAGCGTCGGTCCGACGGCCAAGGCCGGCGGGAGAAACTACGTCGACTGCCTGCGACGTTGGCCCGCGCTCACGGACGCCGACTCCGCGCTCGAGGAGTTGGCGGGTTGGTGGCGCGACTTCGGGTCGAAGGCCCGTGACGAGTCGGGACTCGCGGTCGAGGTGAACGTCCAGCGCTACCGCCATACGACCGGTGCGATCGTGGTGCGCGTCGACGAGTCGCTCGCTGGCGCAGAGGTCGACTTCTTGAAGGGCCTGGGCGAGCTCACGGGGTCCGTCTTCTCCTTCAGTGCGAGTCGCGACGTCGCCGGTGTCGTGGCGACCGTCGAGGGCGTCGACCAGTTGGTCGAACGCAGCGACGGTCTGGCCAGGGTGCGCTGGCTCAGCGCCGAGCGGGCGCCGGTGCGAGAGCTGCTCGATCGAGGGGTCAGCACCGACCCTCGAGCGCTGACCCAAGCTGGCGCCGTCGAGGGTCCGCGCTGGCTGAGCGAGCAGAGCGTCGCGATGACGCGCCACCGCTACGGCAACGTCAACGCCGGTCCCAAGCCGCACGCCCGCGGCCTGGGCGAGTAGGCGGCGCGACTTCCCCTTTCGGCGGCGTTGCGGTAGGGTCGTAGATGCCTCGCGGCAGCGAAGTTGGTGTGACTCCAACGCTGTCCCGCAACTGTAAGTGGCCTTCGAGAGAAGCCCACAGAGCCAGGTCGCCTTCCGCGAGGAGATGTGAAAGACAGCTCTCGAGGTAAGGAGCGGTCGCTCGGATATCCATCCGTCGCCCACCCCCCTTCGACGGAAAGGAGATATCCATGTTCAAGTCCCTGCGATTGGTGCTCGCCCTCGCCCTGGGTGCGCTGGCGCTGCCCCTGGTCGCCGCGCCACTGAGCGAGGCCGGCGCCGCCACCAAGCCCCAGTGCATCGTGTCGCTCTCGCCCACGGCGACCGAGACCCTGTACGCCATCGGCGCGGGCCACCAGGTCCAGGCCGTCGACACCGATTCCGACTATCCCACCAAGGGACTGCCCAAGAAGCGGATCAACGCCCTCGACCCGAGCGTGGAGGCCCTGCTCGGCATCTGCAAGGTCACCTCGACGCACCCGTCGGCCAAGCCCGACCTGGTGGTCATCTCCTACGACGCCAACTCCATCGAGCAGAAGTTGAAGGCCCTGGGCATCGACGTCCTGTTCCAGGACGCGGCGACCTCAGTCAACGACGCGCTGAGCCAGATCCGCCAGCTGGGCCAGTCGACCGGCCACGTGAAGAACGCGGACAAGTTGGCCACGTCCCTGCAGACGACCATCGACAACGACATCAAGTCGATCCCGCCGCACCCCACCAAGGTGATCACCGTCTACTACGAGATCGGCTACAACCCCTACTACTCACTCACCAGCGAGACCTTCGTGGGATCGCTGCTCAAGTCGCTCGGTCTCGTCAACATCGCCGACGGCGACGCCACGAGCGCCGACGCCGGCTACCCCGAGTTGAGCTCGGAGTACATCATCAGCTCGAACCCCAAGCTGATCCTGCTGGCCGACGGCGTGACGCCGGCCAGCGTCGAGAAGAGGCCGGGCTTCGCCAAGGTCAACGCCGTCGCCAACCACAACATCGTCGAGCTGAACGCCGACGTCGCGTCGCGGTGGGGACCGCGATTGGGCGACTTGATGAATGAGTTGACCCTCGACGTCAAGGTCATGCTGAGCGAAGCGAAGCTCTGGAAGAAGTAGTGCTCAACACCGACCCGCCGTCGCGGCGGCGGGTGTCCGTCGTGAGCGTCGTGACACTCGTCGCGCTCGGGGGCGCCGTCATCTGCGGGCTGGCGATCGGGCCGACGCCGATCGCCACCTCGAGGATTCTCGGTTTCCTGCTGAGCCGCGTGGGGATCGGTCACAGCACGCTCTCGACGCTGCAGTCGACGATCATCTGGCAGTTGCGGGCCCCTCGCCTGGTGCTGGGCCTGTTGGCCGGCGCCATGCTCTCGGTCGCGGGTGGCACCTATCAGGGCATCTTCCGCAACCCCCTGGCCGATCCCTACCTCTTGGGCGTCGCGGCCGGCGCCGGGCTCGGTGCGACGTTCGCGATCATGGACGTCGGAGGGGGCAACTACACGCCGTCGTGGACGCCGCTGCTCGCCTTCGCCGGGGCGCTGGCGGCCGTGGGCGTCACGTGGGCCATCGGCGGGCGCGGGCTGCGCTCGAGCGCCGCGACGCTGATCCTGGCCGGCGTCGCGGTGTCGGCGCTGCTGACGAGCATGCAGACCTTCCTCCAACAGCAGGCGTCGGCGACGTCGATCGCGCGCGTCTACATCTGGCTGCTCGGTTCGCTCGCCAGCGCCAGTTGGAGCTCGGTGGGGCTGGTGGCGCCCTACGTGCTCGTGTGCATCGCGATCTGCGTCGCGTGCGGGCGGGCTCTGGACGTGATGAGCGTGGGCGAGGACGAGTCGCGCTCGCTGGGGGTGCCGGTTCGCCGGGTGCGCATCATCGCGGTCGGGGCGTCCTCGCTCGGCACCGCGGCCATCGTCTCGGCCGTCGGGCTCATTGGCTTCGTGGGCATCATCGTGCCGCACATCGTGCGCCTGCTGGTGGGCACGTCCTACCGGCGGATCCTGCCCATCTCGGTCGCTTTCGGAGCGGCCTTCCTCGTCTTCGCCGACACCATCGCGCGCACCGTGATCGCGCCCTCGGAGCTCCCGCTCGGCGTGGTGACGGCCCTCGTCGGCGCCCCGGTCTTCGTGGTGATCCTCGGGCTTCGCCGACAGGTGGCCCGATGAGCATCGTCGAGGTGCGAGAGCTCAGCGTGCGCGTCGGCGCGAAGGCGCTCGTGTCGAACGTCTCGCTCGACATCGAGCCGGGCACCTGGTGCACCGTCGTGGGACCCAACGGCGCGGGCAAGACCACGCTCGTCGAGACCATCGCGGGCCTGCGGCGGATCTCGAGCGGCTCCGTGTCGATCTCGGGCCGCTCGATCGCGCAGATGAACGAGCGTCAACGGGCCCGCCTGGTCTCGCTGGTGCCCCAGCACCCCGAAGTTCCCCTGGGCATGTCGGTCAAGGAGTACGTGGCCCTCGGGCGCACGGCCTACCACGGCCTGATCCGCGCGCCGAGCCAGGTCGACCGCGACGTCGTGCACTCGGTGCTGGCGCGCCTGGCGCTCGAGGAGTTCGAGGAGCGCGACGTGGTCACCCTCTCGGGCGGGGAGCGTCAACGAATGGTCCTGGCCCGTTCGCTCGCGCAGTCGACGGCGGTGATCGTGCTCGACGAGCCCATCACCGGACTGGACCTGCGCCACCAGATGTCGCTGCTGGAGCTGCTCAAGACCCAGGTCCACGAGGGCGGGCTCACCGTCGTGGCGACATTGCACGACCTCACGCTCGCCGGCCAGTTCGCCGACCGCCTGGTCCTGCTCGACCGGGGCGCGATCGTGCTGGACGGCATGGCCGGCGACGTCGTGCGCAGCCCCGAGCTGGCGCAGTGCTACGGGATGAAGCTGCGCGTCGTGGACGTCGACGGTTCCGACGTGGTCGTCCCGGTGCGCTCCTGACGTCGCCTTTCGGCGCGACGATCGCTCGAGTGGTGGCGGTGCTCTTCACGTTGGCGTAACAACCGGGTCATCTTCATCTCCTAGACTTGCGGAGAAACGGGGGAATATCTGTGCGACGCACGCGAATTGTTGCCACCATCGGACCGGCGTCCGACAGCGATCAGGTCATCAAGGACCTCATCGGGGCCGGGGTCGACGTCTTTCGACTCTCCTTCGCCCACGGGGACATCGCGTCGGGTATCGAGCGCCTGCGCCGCATCCGCTCCCTCGCCCCGGACCTCGCCCTCATGGTCGACATCCCCGGGCCCAAGATCCGCGCGGGCACCTTCGGCTCCTCGCCAGTGGAGCTGAAGCTCGGTTCCGAGATCGAGCTCTTCGAAGGCTTCGAGAATGAGTCGAACGACGAGCAGATCTACGTCGAGCGCGAGGGCGTGCTGACGATGCTCAAGATCGGTGACAAGATCCACATCGGCGACGGCGGCGTCTCGCTCGACGTCATCGCCACCGGCAAGGCCGTGAGGGCCGTCGTGAGCTCGGGCGGCGTCGTCCAGGGCAAGCCCGGTCTCTCGCTGCCCTCCTCGATCCTCGACGGGCGGCTGCCGACCGACGAGGATCGGATCCGCCTCGAGGCGCTGCGCTCGGAGTCGTTCGACATCCTGGCCATCTCCTTCGTGCGCTCGGCCTTCGACATCGTCTCGGTGCGCACGGTGCTTTCGCGCAGCGACGTGATGATGATGGCCAAGATCGAGACGAGCGAAGGCATCGAGAACCTCGGCGAGATCATCGAGGTCTCCGACGCGATCATGGTGGCCCGCGGCGACCTCGGCGTTCGCCTGCCCATCGAGGAGGTGCCGCACCTACAGAAGGAGATCGTCCTGCAGGGGATCCGCTACGCCCGCCCCGTGGTGGTGGCGACCCAGATGCTCGAGTCGATGACGCACGCGCAGGTCCCCACGAGGGCCGAGGTCACCGACGTGGCCAACGCCGTGCTGGACGGCGCGAGCGCCGTGATGCTGAGCGGTGAGACGGCGATCGGGGACGACCCCGTGGGCGTCGTGGTGACCATGGACCGGATCATCCGCCGCGCCGAGAAGTCCTTCGACTACCAGACCTGGGGTGCCAACCTCGGCATCCAGCACATCACCGACACCGCGTCGCACGCCATCCGCATCACGGGTGCCATCACCGGCGCCGCGTGGCGGGCCGCGATGGAGGAGGACGCCGTCGCGATCGTCGCCTGCACCCGCTCGGGGATGACGGCTCGGGCGATCTCTCGCTTCCGACCCCCGATGCCCATCGTCGCGATCACCCCGAGCGAGGCGACGGCCCGTCAGATGCGCAATTCGTGGGGCGTGCAGGAGATCTACCTCTCGCCCGCGACCGATATCGGCGACCTCTGCGACTTCGCGGTGACCCAGATCAAGCTCTCGGGCCTGGCCAAGTCGGGCGACACCGTCGTCGTGATGGCCGGATCGGCCTCGGGCGGTGCGGCGATCACCGACACCGTGCGCATGATCATCGTTCCCTGACCACGATGCGCCACCGGGTGGACGAGATGACCACGTAGTTGCGGTGATTGAGCCTTCATCTGCGATCGCCTCGCGAGGGTTGGGTGGCAATGTCGGCAGTGGTGCCCCCGGCAGGAATCGAACCTGCGCACATGGCTTCGGAGGCCAATGCTCTATCCGCTGAGCTACGAGGGCGGCGCAGCCAGCCTACCGGACTGCTTCAAGAGCACCTTCTCGGACGACTGACCGTCAACTTCTAAAGTGCACGTATGAGCGCCGAGCCACTTGAGCCATCGCTGCTGAGCGATACCGCGCTCTTGAACTCCGCCGACGTCAGCGTCGGAGGCGTCTCGCTTCGCGACCTCGCCGCGACCTACGGCACTCCGCTGTTCGTGTACGACGAAGCGACCCTGCGCGCCCGCTGTCGCGAGGCCGTCGCGGCCTTCGACGAGGGCGTGGCCTTCGCCTCGAAGTCCTTCCTCTGCGGCGCCATGGCCCGCCTGGCCTACGAGGAGGGCCTCTACATCGACGTGGCGACCGGAGGCGAGCTCGACATCGTGCTGCGATCGGGAGTGCCGGCGAGCCGCGTCATCATGCACGGCAACAATAAGTCTGATCAGGAGATCGAGCGCGCCCTGGATGTGGGAGTGCACCGGGTCATCATCGACAACTTCGACGAGATCGAACGGCTACGTACGATGGTGCGCGCCGATCGCCCGCTCGGCTGCCTCATCCGGGTGACCCCCGGGGTCGAGGCCCACACCCACGAATTCGTGCGCACCGGTCAGGAGGACACCAAGTTCGGCTTCTCGGTCGCGACGGGTGAAGCGCGACGGGCCATCACGATGTTGCGAGAGGTGCCCGGCCTGTCCCTGCACGGCGTGCACGCGCACATCGGATCGCAGATCTTCGAAGTGGACGGCTACCGCGAGACGATGGGCATCCTCTGCGACTTCACGAGCGCCGACGACTTCGACGAGCTGTGCGTCGGCGGGGGGCTGGGCGTTGCGTACGTCGAGGGCGAGACGGCGTTGTCGATCACGCAGTGGGGTGAGGCGGTGCGCGCGAGCGCCCAGGAGGCCGGGCTCGCGCCGGGCGTGCGCCTCATCGCCGAGCCGGGTCGGGCCATCGTCGCTCAGGCCGGCGTCACGCTCTACCGGGTGGGGGCGATCAAGCCGGTGGCCCAGCGCACCTACATGGTCGTCGACGGCGGGATGAGCGACAATCCCCGCCCAGTGCTCTACGGCTCGGGTTACGAGGTCTTCGACGTCGAGCATCCCCTGGCGCGCCGTCCCCAGCGTGTGCGCCTGGTCGGCAAGCACTGCGAGAGCGGCGACGTGCTCGTCGACGAGGCGTGGCTGCCCGCCGAGACGGGTGTCGGCAGCGTCATCGCGACGCCGGTCACCGGGGCCTACGGCTACTCGATGGCGTCGAACTACAACCGCGTCCCTCGCCCGGCCGTGGTCTTCGTGGCCCACGACACCGCGCGCCTGGTGCTGCGGCGCGAGACCTTCGAGGACCTGGCCCGACTGGAGATGTAGGGGGGCCGGCGACGGTCAGCGGTTAGCCTTGGTTCATGAGTGCACCGGTCGTTCGCGTCGGCGTCATCGGAGCGGGCTTCGTCGGTGGCGCCCTGCTCCAGCTGCTGAGCGACGCCTCTCGGACCGTCGCCCTGGTCGACGCCGCGACCACCACCATTGAGGTCGTCGCGGTCGCGGTCAAAGACCCATCGCGCTCCCGACCTGGGATTTCACCCGACATCCTGACGACCGACGCGGCCGCGCTGGCCGCACGCGAGGACCTCGACATCCTCGTCGAGCTGATCGGCGGTATCGAACCGGCCCGCAGCTACATCGAGTCGGCCCTCAAGAACGGGGTGTCGGTGGTGACCGCTAACAAGGCCCTCATGGCCCAGTGCGGCACGGCGCTCGCGCGCCTCGCTCACGAGAACGGCGCCGACCTCTTCTACGAAGCGGCCGTCGGCGGCGGCATCCCGATCCTTCGCGCGCTGCGCACGTCGCTCGCCGGCGAGCGCATCGAGCGGGTGATGGGCATCGTGAACGGCACGACCAACTTCATCCTCTCCAAGATGACGAGCGAAGGCAGTGACTACGCGACGGTGCTGGCCGAGGCCCAGGCCCTGGGCTACGCCGAGAGCGATCCGACGGCCGACGTCGAGGCCTACGACGCGGCCGCCAAGGTCCAGATCCTCGCCTCACTGGCCTTCGGCACGGCGCTCGAGGGCGAGGAGATCTCGCGCGAGGGCATCAGCGCGGTCCGTTCGATCGACGTCGAGTTCGCCCATCGCGCCGGCTACGTCATCAAGCTGCTGGGCGTCGCCGAGCGCGTCGGCGAGGACGGCATCTCGCGCCGGGCCCATCCCACGATGGTGCCGGCCGAGCACCCGCTGGCCTCGGTGCACGGGGCCATGAACGCCGTCTTCGTCGAGGGGACCAAGAGCGGACCGCTGATGTGGCTCGGCCAGGGGGCCGGCGGCGAGCCGACGGCCACGGCCGTCCTGGGCGACGTCCTCGACGCGGCCCGCAATCGCGTGAGCGAACGCCACGACGTGCCCTTCAGCGTCGACGCGACGCTGCACAGCGTCGACGCCGGTGACCTCACGAGCGTCTTCTACATCAGCCTCGACGTGCTCGACCGGCCCGGCGTCCTGGCGGCCGTGGCGGGGGTGTTCGGCACGAACGAGGTCTCGATCAAGTCCATGGAGCAGTCGGGCGTCGGCGAGGAGGCCCGACTCTCGTTCCTCACGCACGAGGCCCTCACCAAGAACGTGCACGCCACGATCCACGACCTCGAGAAGCTGGACTCGGTCGACTCGGTGGGCGCCTGCATCCGAGTGATCGACGCCGGTCCGCGATGAAGGGCTGGGGCGGGCTGCTGGTCGAGTACGCCGAGTGGTTCGACCTCGACGGCGTCGACGAGATCGTCACCCTCCAAGAGGGCCACACCCCCCTCATCTACGCCGAACGGCTCTCCGAGCGACTGCACGCCGACGTCTGGCTCAAGTGCGAGGGGCTCAACCCGTCGGGGTCCTTCAAGGACCGCGGTATGACCATGGCCATCACCAAGGCCAAGGCCAACGGGGCCAAGACCGTGATCTGCGGCTCGACGGGCAACACTTCGGCCGCCGCCGCCGCGTACGCGGCCAAGGCCGGCATGGACTGCGTGGTGCTGGTCCCCGAAGGCAAGATCTCACTCGGCAAGCTGGCCCAGGCCATGGTCTACGGCGCGCGCGTCCTGCAGATCCGCGGAAACTTCGACCAGGCGCTCAACCTGGCGCGCGAGTTGACCCAGCACCTGGCGATCACCATCGTGAACTCGATCAACCCCGACCGCATCGAGGGACAGAAGACCGGCGCCTTCGAGATCGTCGACGTGCTCAACAAGGCGCCCGACATCCTCTCGATCCCCGTGGGCAACGCCGGCAACATCACCGCCTACTGGCGCGGCTTCACCCAGTACCACTTCGCCAAGCGGGCCCTGACGCTGCCCAAGATGTGGGGCTTCCAGGCGGCCGGCGCCGCGCCGATCGTGCTCGGACACCCGGTCACCAACCCCGAGACGATCGCGACGGCCATCCGCATCGGCAATCCGGCCAGCTGGGTGCCGGCCCTCGAGGTGATCCACGAGTCGCTCGGCGACATCCGCGCCGTGACCGACGACGAGATCATCGACGCCTATCGCTTCATCGCCCTGCACGAGTCGATCTTCTGCGAGCCGGCGTCGGCGGCCTCGGTCGCGGGCATCTTGAAATACGGCGTCCCGGCCGGCTCGACGGTGGTGTGTGTCTTGACCGGCAACGGCTTGAAGGACCCCGATACCGCCGTCGCCACCAGCGAAAGCCCCACCGTCATCGACGCGACGATCAAGGCCCTGTTGGCCACCCTGGCTTGATTGTTTACTTTGTGTCGTTCGTCGGCTACACTGAGTGATGTCGT
>JBEKKW010000040.1:0-19254 GCA_050010495.1 Acidimicrobiales bacterium | reverse complement strand
ATGTTGCGCTCGGGCACGCGCACCACGATGCCCACGGCCGACAGGATCGACTCGGCCCAATCGAGGTCGTCCTTGGTGACCTGGGAGCCGCCGGCGATGGCGCTGACCCCCTTGCCGACCAGCACCGGGGTGTTGGGCATCGAGCGGACCACGGCGACGGAACGATCGAAGACCGCCTCGATCCGGGCACTCGAGAGTCCCGCGACGACCGAGAGGAGCCGGGTGACGCCGGACTGCGCGCACAGTCGGGCGGCCCCTTCGGCGTGGTCCGGTTTCACGCACAGCAGAACCCCCGTCGCAGTGTCTACCTGGTCGCCCTCGATCGTGGCCAAGATCGCCACGCCGGGCAGGCGCTGGGCCAGTGCCTCGCGCTGCGCGGACGACACCTCCACGACGGCGAGCTGCGCCGACGTGCACCACGAGGCCTTCAGCAAGCCCTCGGCCAGGGCCGAACCCATGCGTCCACCGCCGACGATGATGAGTTCAAAGGCCACGGCGCAACGTTATCGGGCTATCGGTTCCTCTTCGGGCGGCGCCGATAGAGCGATCCGTAGCCCATCGTCATCGCCGTCGGGAAGATCTCGTCGACGTAAGTCATCGTCGCTCCGACCAGCTCGTCGAGCCGCTCGACGCCGAGGTCCCCCACCGGCACCTCGCTCATCAGGTAGATCCCCGCCTCCGGACCGATCGCCAGATGCACGAGACGAAGCTCGGCGTTCTTGACCAGCATGAAGCGATACAGCTCCTCGTGGTTCTCCTCGGGCGCGGGCATCAGCTCGGTCTCGACGTGCACGGTGCGCTGGCGCAGCGAGAGCCAGATCGTGATGACGTCCTTCTCGTCGCCGTGCAGCCGGATGAGCCAGTGCCAATGGCCTTTGTCGTCCGGGGCGTGCTGGTGCTCGACCTCGCCGAGCATCCCTCCCTCGCGCCACTGCCTCGCCCACGATGTGACGACCTCGTTGAATCGCTCGGGCGCGTCGCCGTCCGCGATGGGGGCCGACGTCACTTCTAACAGCGCAACAGCGTCGATAGTGCGAGTCGGTCGGTCAGGTCGACCAATGACTCGGCCGCGGCCCGCCAGGTGTAGTTGCGCGCTAACAACACCGCACCGGTCGACATCGACGTCGCGTGCTCCGGGTCGAGCACCACCTCGACGGCGTCGGCCCACACGACGGGGTCGCGCTCGGGGAGTAGGAATCCGTTCATGCCGGGCTCGATCAAGGTCTTCAACCCGCCCACATCGCTGGCGACGACCGGCGTGCCACAACCGGAGGACTCCAGGGCCACCAGCCCGAAACTCTCGGACCTCGAGGGCACGAGTGTGACGTCGGCCGCCCGCATCCACGTGGAGAGCAGCTGATGGGCTTGGGGCGCGACGAAGCAGACGTGGTCGATGACGCCCGCCTGAGCGACCCGCTCGTGGAGGCGAGCCAGGGTCACGCGGCCGTCAGCACCGGAGGGTCCACCGATGATCGCGAGCAGGGCGTCGCGGCCCCGTCGGCGCAGTTCGATCAGCGTCTCGAGAGCGAGGTCGACGCCCTTCAGCGCCTGCACGCGACCGACGAAGAGCAACATCGTCGCCTCGGGGTCGACACCGAGGGCCCGACGGGCCTGAGGACGGTAGCCCGGGGCGAAGAAGGCGTGCTGGACGCCGAGCGGCACGACGTGGACCCGCGACGGCGTGGCGTCGTAGAAGCGCACGATCTGCTCCGCTTCGACGTCACAGCTGGCGAGGACCGCGTCGGCGCAGGCGAAGATGGCCGCCTCCTGCTTGGCCCGCTCCTCCGACTCAGCCTCGAAGGTGTCGGCCTTCACCCGCTCGAGCGTGTGGAACGTCATGATCAGGGGGATGTCCAACTCGTGTTTCAACCGGTGCCCGCTCAGTCCGCTCAGCCAGTAGTTGGCGTGGATGGCGTCGGGCACCCCGCCACAGCGAAAGGAGGCCGTCACCGAGTCGGTGAACTCGTCGACGTAGAGGGGGAAATCGTCGCGGTCCAGAGTGGTCGCCGGGCCGGCCGTCACGTGGTGCACGCGAAAACCCGGCTCCACCAAGACCGTGTCGCGCGCGAGGGGGCTATCACGGCGGGTGTAGACGTCGACCTCGTGGCCGAGCCGGGCGAAGGCGCTGGAGAGCTCGCGAACGTAGACGTTCATGCCCCCGCCGTCGCCCGTGCCGGGCTGGGCGAGGGGCGAGGTGTGGTAGGAGAGAACGGCCAGGCGCACCATTTGCCAAGACTAATGGTGCTTTTTCGGATCGAGGTGGGTCGACGTCGCCTAGACGACCTTTGGCGAGACCACGATCCATTTCACCGCACGCGCGCTGACCGGACCGAAATGTCGCGAATCGGTGGACCCCCCGGGGTTGTCGCCGCGAAGCTCGAGCAGGCGGCCGTCGCGCGACACGCAACGCTTCAGCAGCCAGCGGCTCGGGTCGCGGGGATCCCTCACGACGACGACGTCACCGGGTCGCACCCGGCGCCAGGGTCGCACGACGCTCAGTCGCTCCCCGGGCACGTAGGTCGGGACCATCGAAGAGTTCTCGACCTCGATGCGATTGACGAAGAACGTCAGGAGCCCCAGCACGACGTGAACGCTACCGGGGCGCGCTGGCTATCCTGCGAGGTAGGAATATGGTCAGCGCCGTGGCGTTGACCTCGTCATTCGAAAGGGGAAGCCATGACGCTTCTTTCACGCATCAACGCCTTGCTCGACTCCACCATCTCCCCGCTCGTCGTCTCCGCGCACTGCGACCTGCCGTGCGGCGTCTACGACCCGGCGCAGGCCCGGATCGAGGCCCTGTCCGTAAAGGGCTGTATGGAGAAGTACGCCGCTTCGAGCGATGCGGATTTCAAAGTTCGAGCGGTGCTCATCAAGGAGGAGCGCTGCGAGGTGGTCAAGCACCATCTGTGGGTCCTGTGGACGGACTACTTCAAGGTCGAGCACCTTAAGGAATATCCGAACCTGCACGACCTGTTCTGGATGGCCACGAAGTCTGCCGGGGAGGCCAAGAAGACCAACGACGTCGTGGTCGCCGAACGGCTCTTGAGCGAGATCGACGCCATCGCCGAGATCTTCTGGGCCACCAAGAAGTAGCGTTCCCCGCCCGACCGGCGCTCAACTACGGACAAGCCAACATCCGCATTCCCCTCAGGCAAGTTCCGGGTGCGATGGGCAGTTGGCTAGGAGCGGATCGGCCACCAGATCGGCTTTGCTGATGGGAGTGTCGCAGACGTGACAGCGTCGGTAGGTGCCGACCCGCAAGCGTTCAAGGGCCCGGTCCACGTCGTTCAATGTGGATTCAATGGCGGTGACGCTCTCATTGTTGAAGTCGGACACGTCTAAAACTTACCCCCATCGTTCGACCGCATCATCAACAAGTACGCTGAATCGCTTAGGGCCGCTAGCTCATCGGGAAGAGCAGGGGACTTTTAATCCCAAGGTGCCGGGATCGAGACCCGGGCGGCCCACAAAATCCTGTATTAGTTCGGTTCCTACTGGACAAAAGACCTTCGGGACCTCCTTTACGGAACTTCGGTACCTGCTTGACAGACCTTCAGGACCTCCTTGACACTCGGCCGCCACTGACCTTGGCTGTTCGCGGCGTGAGTGCGTCCAGAGCGGTAATGTGCGCCGTCACCTCGACGGATCCCGCCAAAGCCCGCTGGGCCACGAAACCCAGCGTTATCGACATCAACAGTTGCGCCATGGAATCCGGGTCGGTCGCTGCGTCAAATGTCCCGGCGGCCTGCCATCGTCGGACCACGTCGGAGAAGAGCCGACGAAGACCAACGTACGATGCACGCGTGACCGTCTGAAGCTCGAGGTTGCTTTGGGAGTGGCTCCATCCGTGCAGCGAGACCAGCAGACGGTCGATGCCGTCACCTCGCTGGCCAAAATTGTTGATCGTGCTCAGCACCTGACCGACGAACTCGGGAAGCGGAGGTGGCTCCGGATTGGTGATGACCGGCGCAAGATCCTCTGCCAGTGCCGCCATCCCCTCCACCACAACGGCGTTGATAATTTGGTCCTTGCCTTTGAAGTAGCCGTACACCGCTCCGGTCGAGAGACCAGACCTGACGACAATCATCTCCATGGACACCGCTTCGAGGCCATGCTCCTGGAGACAGGCGCGAGCCGCTTCGAGTATCTGCTCGCGCCGGACCTCTCGCCGCTCGTCGGATATTCGGGGCACACAGCCACCGTATCAGAAAAAACGAATATTCACTCTTGATATTGTTCGCCCACCATGATATAAAAGGAACGTTCCATCGTTATAGGAGGACCCCATGAGAAGCCGTGCACGAACCGGCGAACCCCAAGTAAACCTGTCGATCGTCACGGCCGTCGTCTGCATCGCCCTTGGCGCGGTGTCCGCCGCAATGGCGTCGTTGAACGTGGCCATCCCCGACCTGGTTCGAAGCACGCACGCAAGCTCGACCCAACTCGAGTGGATCATCGACGCATATCTACTGGTCTTTTCGGTCCTCTTACTCCCGGCCGGCGCGCTCGGCGACCGATACGGCCGTCGGAGGGCACTCGTCGCCGGCCTGATCATCTTTGGGACCGCGTCGGCAATGGCAATGGCCGCCACCTCGGCGAACGAGCTCATCTTTCTGCGCGGCCTCATCGGCCTCGGTGCCGCACTCGTGATGCCCGCCACCCTGTCCACCATCACCGGAACGTTCCCAGACGCCGAGCGCACGAAGGCGGTCGGCGTCTGGGCGGCAGTGGCCGGAGGAAGTGCCATCTTGGGCCTTCTCTGCAGCGGGATCCTCCTCCAGTGGTTCTCGTGGCAAGCCGCCTTCGCTGTCAACGTCGTCCTCGCCACCGTCGCCCTGGCCGGCACGATCCGTTTCGTCCCCGAATCCTCCCAGCCGGACGCGCCGGCGCTGGACAAGGGTGGCGCACTGCTCGCCACGATCGGGCTCGTTGCACTGGTCTTCAGCATCATCGAAGCGCCCGACGCGGGCTGGCTGAGCACCCGCACCCTCGGCGGCGTGGCGATCGGTCTAGTCGCGTTGACCGGATTCGTCGCCTTCGAGCGCCGCCAGCGTTACCCCCTGCTCGACCCGAGACTGTTCTCCAATCGAAGGCTCTCCGCTAGCAGCCTCTCGATCTCGATCCAGTTCTTCGCCTTCTTCGGCTTCACCTTCGTGTCCCTTCAATATCTCGAGGGTGTTCGTGGCTACAGCGCGCTCGTCGCGGCCCTCTCCATACTTCCCCTCTCAGCAGCGATGATGCCCACGGCCAAGCTCGCCCCGAAATTGGTCGCGCGTTTTGGTGCGCGCGCTATCTGCGTCACCGGGCTCATCCTCGTCGCCGTCGGGCTCGTCGTTGTCTCGAGGATTGGAACGAACACCTCGTACTGGTTATTCCTGGCCGGCATCGTTCCACTGGGAATCGGCATGGGAGCCGCCATGACGCCCGCCACGGCGGCGATCACTGAGGCGCTGCCTCGAGCGCAGCAGGGTGTGGGTTCGGCATTGAACGATCTATCCCGTGAGGTCGGCGGAGCACTCGGCACCGCGGTCATCGGCAGTATCGTCACCGGCGTCTACCGGTCCACTCTGCAACTCCCTGGGGCGCCCGCTGAACTGGTCGTCCAGGCCCGGGCCTCGTTCGCCATCGCCATCCACGCCGGTGGATCCACGGGTGTGCACGCTCGCGACGCATTCGTCAACGGCATTCACATTGGGCTGCTCTACGCGGCGGGCGCGGCGATCATCGCCGCGGTGAGCGTCGCCACCCTCCTGCGCGGCAGTACCGGGAACGACCATTTCATCGACGAGAGCACACCACAATTGACGTCCGTCGGGTAAGGGTGTCGGTCGCGTCGGGACCGCAGCTCGATTCCTTGGTGACCTTCAAACCAAGCAGGCAGACGGAGCCGTAGGTTCGGTTTCTTTGGACTCCCGTTGGTGCAGTTGACTGCTTGATCGGCATCGTGTCGCCATTCTCGGCGTCGCTTGATTCGTTCGTCCTCTCGCTCGCCACCAGTGTCGTCAGGGCGACGGTGAACTGAGCAGCGCGTGAAAAGTCTCCGTATGATTTGCGATTGGCGGAAAATTCTAGACACGAAGGAGACCATCGATGCCACTAAAACTTGGGAAGCACCCTCCCGTCCTCGACGCTCGAACCTTGCGCTTCGGCACCTACGCCACGGCGGCGCTCCCCGCACCTCCGGCGTCAACCAACTACGGCGCCAAGGTCAGCACGTGGCCGATGTACTACAACGACCAGTACGGCGACTGCACCTGTGCCGCCGCCGGCCACATGATCCAGAACTGGACGGCCAACGCCGGCACGGAGGTCACGCCGCCGCCGCCGACGGTGCTCAGCTTCTACGAGCACTTCGTCGGCACCCCACCCCCGGCCGACGAGGGGTGCGACATGCTGTCGGTACTCAAGTACTGGCGAACGGCCGGTCTCGATGCTCACAAGGTGCAGGCGTTCGTCAGCATTGATCTGAAGAACCAGGGTGAAGCCGAGAGCGCCGTGTACATCTTCGGAGGCCTCTACGTCGGCGTCGAGCTGCCGAATTTCGCCGTGCAAGGCAACATGATGACGGTCCCGTGGGTCGTTCCACCAACGGGTCCGGTCGGCGATGCCGCGCCGAACCCCAACAACGGGCACTGCATCCCGGCCGTCGGCTACGACGCGAACAATCTCTACATTGTGACGTGGGGCGAGGTCAAATCCATGAGTTGGCAGTTTTACGAGGCCTACGCCGATGAAGCGTTCGCCGTGATCAGTCAGGACTTCGTCGCTGAGGGCCAAACGCCGGCTGGAATCGATATGGCGGCGCTGGAAGCGGACCTCAAGCAACTCTGAGTGAGTACCGAGACACGTAGGAGCGCCCGATGAGCTGACTAGTTCAACCGCAGACCCGATGTCGGTTCAAAGAAGTGGACGGTGTCATGCGCAGCGCTCAAGGTGATCAAATCTCCGCGTTCGACGCTGGAATGAGCGTTCAAGATTGCGACGAGGTCAATGGCATCGCTCGTAGCGTGAATATGTTCGTCGTTCCCGAGGAACTCGATGACTTCCACCTTGGCCAGTGCGCTGAAACCAGGGTGGTCGATTGCTCCCTCGGTCAAGTGTTCCGGTCGCACGCCGACCACGATGTCGTTGACGTCACTCTTGCGGAGAATGTCCGACTGCTCGTCGGTCAACGTGACCTTGATGTTCGAGTCGGCGCTCGTGCCAGTGAGATACACGAGCTCCGCGTCTCGATTGATTCGCATCGACACGAAATTCATTGACGGAGAGCCAATGAATCCTGCGACAAACTGATTCTTGGGGAAGTTATACAGTTCGCGCGGTGTCCCGTACTGCTCTAGTACGCCGAGATTCATGACCGCAATGCGGTCGGCCATAGTCATCGCCTCGACCTGGTCGTGCGTCACGTACAACATGGTCGCCTGGAGTCGATGGTGCAACTGAGCGATTTCCGCTCGCGTCTGCACACGAAGTTTCGCGTCAAGATTCGACAAGGGTTCGTCCATGAGGAACACGGCCGGATTGCGTACCAACGCGCGCCCGAGCGCGACGCGTTGGCGCTGGCCACCCGAAAGTTGGGCGGGTTTGCGCTTCAACAGAGCCGTTAGATCCAGAATCTTGGCAGCCCGCTCCACGGCCTCTTCAATCTCGGCCTTGGGCACCTTTCGCAACTTCAGGCCAAAACTCATGTTGTCGGCCACCGTCAAGTGCGGGTACAGCGCGTAGCTCTGAAAGACCAACGCGATGTCGCGATCCCTCGATGGAAGCTCATTCACCACGCGACCACCAATCTCGATTTCGCCGCTCGTGACGTCTTCGAGGCCGGCGACCATGCGCAGCGCCGTCGTCTTGCCGCACCCCGAAGGACCAACCAGGCACACAAACTCGCCGTCGGCAATATCCAAATTGAGCATGTCCAGAGAAGGTGCGTTGTTGCCGGGATACTGCTTGGTGAGATCTCTCAAAACGACGCTTGCCATGACTTCCTTCTATTTAACGGCGCCCGCCAGGACGCCTCGGACGAAGTAACGCTGAAAGGAGAAGAACACGATGAGTGGCACGATCACCGAAACGATGGCGCCCGTCGAAATGATCCAGTAGTTCGCCTGAAGTTCACGATTTTGGTCGTAGAGGAAGACGGTGAGTGGGGTGTGGGCGTTCCCCCCCAAGAAGACGAGGGCCACGAGCAGGTCGTTCCACACCCAGATGAACTGAAAAATTGCGAGCGACGCCAGGGCCGGTAGGGCGAGCGGCAGCACGATGCGATAGAAGACCTTCCACTCACCCGCGCCCTCCATGCGAGCTGCCTCCAGCAAGTCCTTCGGAATACCACTCATGAAGTTGCGCATCAAGAAGATCCCAAACGGAAGGCCGAACGCCACGTGAAAGATGATCACACCGGGAATCGTCCCGTAGGGGTTCAAGCCGAAGAGATTCCCCAGCTCGTGATAAAACTGCGTGACCGGAATGAGGGCAACTTGTACTGGCACCACCATGAGCCCCACGACAGTCAAGAAGACGACGTCACGCCCACGCCACCTGCCAAAAACCAAGCTGTGTCCGGCGAAGCACGCGAAGAAGACCACCAGCAAGGTGGCGGGAATCGTAATTTCGAGCGACGTCATCAACGAGTCGAGTAGTCCACCAGCGACGAATCCTTGGCCTAGGAGAACTCGATAGTTCGAAAAGGTCAGGGTGGCGGGCGCCAACAGCGCCTTCCACCAGCCGCTGACGCCAAAATCGGCCTCGGGACGCAGAGAGATGACGAGCAGTGACACTGTCGGTACCAGCCAGATAATGGCGATGATCCCGAGGACGATGTTTGATGGACCCCGTGCCGGCAACATTCGCCGGAGTAAGTGACGGCGCTTCGTGAGATCACTGGGCTGGAGAGCCGCTGTCATCACACCCCCTTGATCCGCTTCAGGTTCATGATCATCGCGGGAAGTACGAGCAAGAAGAGTATGACCGCAATGGCGCTCGAAACGCCCGAGTGAACGCCGCCCGTGAAACCATCGTTATAGATCTCCACTGCCAGTGTGGGCGTTGCGTTGACGGAGGCACCGGACGCCATGTTCAAGACAATGTCGAAGACCTTGAGCACGTTGATGATCATGGTGACGAAAACGACGGCGAGGACGGGGGCGAGCATGGGGACGGTGACCCTGCGAAAGACTTGCCACTCCTTCGCTCCGTCTATGCGAGCGGCTTCGAGGACCTCGCGATTGAGTGACGCGAGCCCGGCCCCGATCAGCACCATCGCAAAGCCTGCCCATATCCACAAGTAGGTGATGATCATCGCCATATCGGCGAGTGGCACGGAGAGCAAAGCCTGTTCGGTTTGACCCAACCCAGAAACGGGTGTCAGTGAACTACCGCCCAGCCACGAGATGCCCGTAAACCCCGACGTGAAATTGGAGGATGCGACTGAGACGAAGTATGAGCCTTTTCCGACATTTGAGAATTTGTACTGGCCACTCGTCGTGGTGGTGGTCGTCGCCACAGTTGCGCCCTGAGAGTTCACCAACGAGAGGCGCAGTAGCGGAAGGCCCAACTCTCCGGGCAGAACATCAGTCCGATTCGTCAGATCAGTCGGCGAGAACGCGCGCCAGACGACACCCGTGATGGCGCCGGACATCGGCTGCGGCTTCACCGCGTCTTGGGCCTTGAGCAGAGCCAGCGTCGTCGGACTGACATCCTCCATCCCGATATTGATCATCCCCCCCGCTCGGGCCGAGGAGTTACTGACGATGCTTTTGTTCTTCTCGGCGTGCGCGTTGCTCCCCACGAGATCCGAGACCGTTTGACCGGCCGAGGTGCTCACAGGGTACGCTCCCGGCGGGTTGAACCAATCGCTCACTGTCAGAACAGCTGCGTTCACCGCACCAATCTGCGGGCTGTTATCGAAGAGGGTCGCCCACACCAGGGCCGACGCCGTCGTACTGAACACGATCGGCATGACGATCAACGCCTTGAACGCCGTGGCCCAACGTATTCGTTCCGAGAGCACGGCAAAGATGAGACCGAACGTCGTAACGAAGAACGGGAAGATCAGTACCCAGATGACGTTGTTGCGAAACGCCGTAAGGATCGTGTCCGTTGAAAAGACGGTCTTGTAGTTAGTAAGCCCCAGAAACTTCGTGGCCGATTCATTGAAGAGGCTCAAACGGAAGGTGTCAATCGTGGGGTAGATCACGATGAACAGCATCCAGATCGCGGCGGGCGCCAAGAATGCGAGCGAGACGGCATGCTCGCGAACCCACGGGCGTCGCCCGCTTGTTCGTATCTTGGCGCTAATTGTGCTACTGCTCACGGACCCCACCACTCACATAGATACGACTGGTCAGTAACGACAGCCACGGTCTGCACATCGGCGTGCGAGCAACTCACTGGAGAACTACTCGCACGCCGATGGCGCTACGTACGACTAACCGTTTGCGGCCAGGTAAGCCTTCGTTTCGCTCTGCATCGTTGTCTCGAACTCGGCCGTCGTGTCCGTGCCGCCGACCCAGGCGAGCATGTTCGACCACATCTCCGGCTCAAGGGTGCCACCGTATTCGTCGTCCATGCTGAACACCGTCGCCGACGCCGTATTCAGGTTCTTCACGATGCTCGCCGTCACAGGATTCTTGAGGGCGCTCGCCGGCACGGCCAGGTTGGGAGTGATCGTCCCTCCGGGAGCCTCCTCCCATAAGGTCGCGAACTGCTTGGAACCCAGGTACTGGATCAACGCTCGAGATGCCTTCGTCGACGTCAGCAACATCGCGACGTCTCCCGACGACTGGTCGTTCGTCGCGTACTTGCTACCAGCAGGCGCAGGGAACGGGAAGTAGTCGTAGCAAGGATTCGTCTGCGTCAATGTGCACGATGCTGCATCAGACGGTGCGTAGTTCGTTGGCAGGGTCTGCTCCACAAAAGAAGCCTCGATCACCATGGCGGCCGTCGGTGCTCCCGACGTGGGGAACACGTCGTTGACGCACGTGGGCCACAGCTGATCCGTGCCCAAGGCATTGCTGATGCCGCCCACGTATGCTCCGTTGGCACCGAGCAGCGAGGAGTAGTCGGCAAATGCTTGGGTGACGTCAGAACTCGTCCAGCTCAACTTCCCGCTCACGAGGTCGTTATACGCCGCTGCACCATTCGCCTTCACGAACAGGTTCTGAAAGAGGTCCGTCGCCGACCAGCCGGCGCCGGTGGTTCCACTGCAGTAGGAGAACGGCGTGTAACCGGCCTGAGCAATCGTCGCGGCATCGGTGATGAGGTCCTGAAAGGTCGACGGTGCGGAAGAGATACCCGCGGCCGCGAACACTGCTGGGTTGTAGAAGACGGTGTTCTTCGATGAAGAGTCCAGCCAGACGCCGTACAGCTTTCCGTCATACGTCGCAGACGCATTCCACCCGGCGGAGAAGTTCTTCACTTCACTACCCAGAATTGACTTCAGTGGCGTCAACCGCTTGCCTGCGGCAAGCAAGTCAAACGATCCGGGAGTCGGCACCGCCGCAATAGCCGGCGGCTTTCCTCCCGCGACGGCGGCCTCGATCAGTGTGGGTCCGGACGATCCCACGTCACGAACGGTCACCTTCACCCCCGTCTCCTTTTCGAAGGGCTTCAACGCTGTGGCAAAACCGGTCGCCTCGGCGCCGGAGAATTCGTTCCACACCGATACTGTCCCGCCGATCTTCTTCGACGCGGACGCCATTGCGGTTCCGTTCGCCACGACGATGGACATACCGGCGACGGTGGTCAAGGCGACCGCGGCGATGAGAGCGCTGCGAGGCGCCCTCACCCTCCTAAATAAATTCGTACTCATTGCTCCTCTTTTCCCTGTAGTTATCTCTTTCATGAGACCAGCTCCTCCCCTCCCTGCAGAATCTGAAGGCCGTTCGGGCCCTCCACGACTCC
Organism: Acidimicrobiales bacterium; assembly: GCA_050010495.1. GTDB lineage: Bacteria > Actinomycetota > Acidimicrobiia > Acidimicrobiales > RAAP-2 > RAAP-2. The sequence continues at coordinate 7,353 of JBEKKW010000040.1, read as the reverse complement.
GTAAGGCGTGGGAGAACTGTTCCTCTGGCTCCCTTGCGAACTTCCGCGGGGGACGACGTCGAGAAGTAGTTCCTCTCGATGAGGCTTGGTCATCTCGCCATTGAGCAGCGAGACCATCTGTGACGCTCCCTTGATCCCGGACTCCAGCAACGGCTGGTTGACCGTCGAGATGTCGAGGATGGAGGAGATTTCGAGGTTGTCGAAGCCGATGACGGCACAGTCGTCGGGAATCCGGAGTCCGTGCTGCTGCGTCGCCTTGATCACACCGACGGCCAGAGTGTCAGAGCTCGCAAAGATCGCGGTGGGGCGGTGCTTGCCCAATTCGAACAGGGCGCTCGTCAGAGCCGAGGCCGCCTCCGAAGAGTGGGGGCCGCGCGCGACGAGATCGAAATCAGGCTCAATGCCCGCCGCCTCCAGGGCCATCAGGTACCCGGCGTAGCGGTCTTCCGACGACGTCATGCCCAGGTCGGTGTGCGCGTTGTCGCCAATGAATCCGATTCGCCGATGACCCAGCGAGAGCAGGTGCTCGGTCGCCATATTGCCGCCCGCCACGTCGTCGATATAGACGCAGGGAAGGTGCGGCAGGCTGTTGTCGACGAGCACCAGGGGAATGGCGAGTTTGCGGATGCGCGTGAGGCGCTCCTTGGGAATGCGCAGCGAGATCGAGATGATGCCGTCGACGCGACGCTGATCGATGATGGAGGAGAGGTGGCGATCGAGCTGCGCTCGATTCTCAACGTTGAACACCACCGCGTCGAGGCCCGCGTCGCTCAACACGTCGATCACGCCAACCAAACGAGCCATGACCGAAGGTCGCGTGATCACCGACACGAGGATGCCGACGGCATCGGTGCGGCCCTTCGAGAGCGACGAGGCGCTCCGCAGGGGGCGGTAGTCGAGGCGCTCCATGATGCCAAGGACCCGCTTGCGGGTGTCTTCGCTCACCTGATCGCTCCCATTGAGTACGCGCGAGACCGTACCAACGCCCACGCCCGCCTCGGACGCGACAGTGGCGATACTGATCGGACGCTTGCTCACGACAACTTCCCCCAACCAAAATCCGGTACTCTCTCCCCAATTCGGAACCGGTTCCACAGGTTGCTACTGAGCACTAACATCGGTGTCAAGTGCAGCAGAAGCTTTTTCTTGGGCGCTCCGTTCTGGTGACGGCACTCGAGGACAAGGACCGTGCGGTACGAGGTTCAAAGGTTGTGTGGTTTGCGTGCGAGGCGAGAACCAATGCTTCGCTGGGTGTACGGATTTCGATTGTGTCGCAGTCCACGTGTGGCGGTTGTTCAGATCAAAAGGAAGTTTCATGATTGTCGTTGAAGACGAGCACCGAGAGAGGCTCGAGTCGCTCCACGTGGCGAGTCTCGTCGCGTCGAGCGACGTCGACATCGACACGTCGCTGCAGTGGTGGCACGAAGCGGTGCTGTACGAGGTCTACTTGAGAAGCTTCGCCGACGCCAGCGATGACGGCGTGGGCGATATCACTGGCGTGATCAGTCGGTTGCCGTACCTCAAGGAACTCGGCGTCGATGCCGTGTGGATCTCTCCCTGGTACGTCTCACCGATGTTCGACGGAGGCTACGACATCACGAACTACTTGGACGTTGACCCCCTCTTTGGTTCACTCGCGGACGCCACGAGACTGATCGACACGAGTCACGAACTCGGGATACGAGTCGTTCTCGACATGGTCACGAATCACTGCTCGAGCCGGCACCCGTGGTTCCAAACAGCGCTCGCCTCGCCCGTGGGTTCGAGGGCGCGCGGCTGGTTTTACTTCAAGGATGGCAAGGGTGAGCGTGGGGACGAACCGCCCAACGACTGGAAGAGCATCTTCGGCGGGCCAGCGTGGACCCGCACCCACAATCCCGACGGAACGCCCGGCCAGTGGTATTTCCACCTCTTCGACTCCAGTCAGCCCGATCTCAACTGGAAGAACGAAGACGTCTTGCAACGTTTCGATGAAATCTTTCGATTCTGGTTCGATCGAGGCGTCGATGGTTTCCGGCTCGATGCCGTTTCCGGAATCGGCAAGGACGATGACTACCGCGACGTGGGCTTCGCGCCCGACGACATGTACCGACCCGACACTTGGGGTCCCGTCCCGTTCTTCGACGCCGAGGGCGTGCACGACGTCCTGCAACGGTGGCGCCGCCTGGCGCGAGAGTACCCCACTGAGAAGTTCTTTGTTGGCGAGGTCGTCGTGCGCGATGTGGATCGACTGGCGCGCTACATGCGCCGCGACGAGTTGCAGTCCACACTCTCCTTCGACCTTTGCAAGATTGTCTGGAGCGCCGATGCGTTCCGCGGAATGATCAATACGCTCCACGGCGCGTGCCTCGAGCGTCGTTCGTGGATCACGTGGACGCTCGCGAGTCACGACGAGAGGCGCACGGTGTCGCGCTACTCACAAGATGGCCCCGCGGACGGCGTACTGGCCCCGGTCACGGCGATCGGATACGAGCGTGCGCGAGCCGCCTACTTGCTGGCGTTGGCGCTGCCGGGCTCCGCGTGCATCTATCAGGGCGAGGAACTCGGACTCTGGGAGGTCACCGACATCCCCACGGACCGACTGCAAGACCCCATTTACTTCCGCACCGGCAGGCCGGAACTGGGTCGCGACGGTTGTCGCATACCGCTCCCGTAGGGAACGGAGGGTCCGTCACTCGGATTCAGCTCGCGTCATCAAAGCTGGCTGCCCCAGCCATACGGTTGGGCCGACGTGAGTGTGGCCGCGCAACTCGACGATCCATCGTCAACACTGAACTTCTTTAAGTCCGTTCTCGCCCTGCGCTCAACTGTTTTCGACGATGACGAGTGGGCCATCGCGTGGGATCCCAGCCCGGCGGGCGTCCTCGTCCTGCGACGCGGTGCTGACATTCGCTGCGTCGTGAACTTCTCCGGGGAACCCTTCCGCATTAGCGATGACGACGAACCGCTGGTGTCGAGTTCTCCCTTAACCGATGGGTGCGTCATCGACGTCAACAGTGGAGCGTGGTTGCGTACGCGACCTTCCGCGACAACGTAGCGCGTTACGAGTCCTTCGTTGGCGCGGGACGATCATCTCGCCGCTCGACGGCGCTATCGACCTCGCTTGATGGCGGTACCGACGTGAGCGGGCCCCTGATCGCCGACGGGCACCGGATCCGCTCTACTCGCCGAGCACGGCCGCCGACGCGGCTCCCAGGTCGCAGGCGATCCCCAGCGATTGCAGTCCCAGTCCCAGAGCGGCCACCGCCGCGAGGACGTCGTCCGGCGTGGCCCGCGATCCGGTGTGCCCGATACGAAGGGCCCGCGCGCTCAAGGGTCCGGGCGCCACGCTGATCACGGGCGCGAGACCCCCCTCGGCAGCCTCTCGGGCGGCGGCGACCAACTCCTGGGCGGACAGACCGTTCGGAATCGCCACGGTGGTGGCGACTGCCGCGGCCTCTTCGTCAACGCCGACCCACGGCGCGAGACCGAGCGCTCGCACCCCTCGTCGGCTCGCGTCGCGAGCCGCGACGTGACGGCCGATCACCCGGGCCAGTCCCTCATCGGCGACGTGCGAGAGCGCCGCGTCGAGGGCCAGCGTTTCCAGGTGGTTGGGAATCGCCGGGAGCGCGGAGCGATCGGTGTCCAGCCACCGCTCTCGCCAGTCGAGCAGCGAGAGGACCGAGTCCCGCGGCGCCGTCGGATTGGCCGCCATCGCCGCCCATCCCGCGTCGCTGATCACGACGCCGGTCACGCCCGCCGGACCACCGAGCGCCTTTTGCGCGCTCACCACCGTCACGTCGAGACCCCAGGCCTCGATCTCCAGCGGTTCGGCCCCCACCGACGCGACCGCGTCGACCACCGTCAGGGCACCGGCGTGCCGCGCCAGCGCGGCGATCTGCTCCAAGTCGTTGACGACGCCCGTCGCGGCCTCGGCGTGAACGACACTGACGACGTCGAACTGATCGCCGTCCGCGAGGGCTTCGCCCACTTCCTCAACGCTCACCGCGCGGTTGAACGGGACGACGAGGTCCTCGACCCTGACGCCCTGTTGGCGGAGCCAGTGCCCGAAGGATTGTCCGTAGGGCCCGGTGACGATGTTGAGCGTCCGCGAACCGGGTCGTCCGATGCTTCGCGCGGCGGCCTCGAGGGAGATCATCGCCTCGCCCTGGAGCAGGGTCAGATGCGCCGCGTCGAGCAGTTGCGCGAAGCGCCGTTCGATCGCCGCGTACCGGCGCGCGTCGACCAGGGCTGGCGAGTGATCACGATCCATTGAATCTCCTCGGTTCCGTCGTCGGTAGTGTGAGCGTCGCCGCCATCGGTTCGTCGCGAAAGTGGCACGCGGCTTCGCGCCCCCGAAGATCGTCGACGTCGAGCAACTCGGGTTCCTCGAGCGTGCAGCGGGCTTCGGCCCGGGGACAACGGGGGTGGAACGAGCAGCCCGTCGGACGTGAGAGCGGGCTCGGCGGCTCGCCCTCGAGGCGAACGCGATGCGGCGGCGGGTCGCGCCGTACGTGCGGCACCGCGTTGAGCAGCGTCCGGGTGTAGGGATGACGGGGGTCGGAGAAGACATCGCTCGTCACGCCCACCTCCACCAGTTTGCCGAGGTACATCACGGCGACGCGGTCGCACACGTGGCGCACCGCCGCGAGGTTGTGCGAGATCATCACGAGGCTGATGCCGAGGCGATCACGCAAGTCCGCGAAGAGTTCGAGGATCGTCGCCTGCACCGAGACGTCGAGCGCGGAGACCGGCTCGTCGGCGACGATGACGCGGGGCTCGACGGCGAGCGCGCGAGCGATCGCGATGCGTTGGCGCTGCCCGCCGGAGAAGGACCCGGGGTAGCGAGCCAGCGCGTCGGCGGGCAGCCCGACCAGCGAGAGCAGTTCTCGGCAGCGCTGCTCGGCCCGGGCCCCGTGGGCGAGGTCGTGCGAGACGAGGAGCTCGTTAAGCATCGCGCCGATCGACATCCGTGGGTTCAACGACGAGAAGGGATCTTGAAAGACGAGTTGGACCGCGCGGCGCTCGGCCCGGCTCCGCGCCAAGGCAACCACGGCGCCATCGATGCTGACCTCACCGGCGTCGGGGCGCTGGAGCCCGACAACGCAGCGCGCGACCGTCGTTTTGCCGCAGCCGGACTCCCCGACCAGCCCCAGCGACTCACCCTGGGCCAGTTCGAAGCTGACGTCCTCGACCGCGACAAGCCGACGGCGCCCGACGGGGAAGCTGACGTTGAGCGAGCGCACCTGCAGCACGCTCGGCGTGTCGATCGGGTGCGTCGATTCGAGGGAGTGCGTCACGGCGCCTCCACCAGTTCGTAGTGCAGACAGGCACTCTCCCGAGGCAACGTCGCGTGCGGGACGTCGACGCGCACCAGGGGCGGAACGATCACGGCGCACTCGGGGCTCGCCAGCGGGCATCGCGGGTGAAAGGCACATCCCGCCGGGAGATGCAACGGGTCGGGCAGGGTGCCGCCGATCGGGCGCAGGAAGCCGATCGGATCGTCCAGGTCGACGACCGCGCGCAGGAGCCCGAGCGTGTAGGGATGCCGGGGCGTTCGCAACAGCTCCGACGTCGGTCCCACCTCCACGAACCGGCCCGCGTACATCACCGCGACGTTCTCACAGAGCTCGCGCACGACGCCCAGGTCGTGACTGACGAAGACGACCGCGAGCTCCAACTCGACCCGCAACTTGTCGATCAGGTCGAGGACCTGCGCCTGGACGGTGACATCGAGGGCCGTCGTGGGTTCGTCGCAGAGCAAAATCGCCGGTTCGGTGGCCAGCGCCATGGCGATCGCGACCCGCTGGCGCATGCCGCCCGAGAGCTGGTGGGGGTAGGCGTCGTATCGGCGAACGGGATCCGGGATGCCCACCAAGCCGAGCAGCTCGATGGTCCGCCGACGCGACTCGGCCCGGGAACGCCCGAGCACCCGTCGCGGGACCTCGGCCACCTGCTGGCCGATCGTGCGCACGGGGTTGAGCGCACTCAGGGGATCCTGGAAGACCATGGCCACGCGGGCGCGACGCTCGACGCGCGCGCGCCGTCCCGTCACCGACAAGACGCGCCCCTCGAGCAGCACCTCGCCGCCCTCGAGCCGAGCCGCGCTCGGCAACAGCGCCATGATCGCGCGCAGCGTCAGGCTCTTGCCCGATCCCGACTCGCCGACGATGCCGAACGCGTCGCCGGCCCGCACGGAGAACGAGACGGCGTCGACCGCGGCGAACCGGGCGTCCCCGCGCGCGACCGAGACGCTCAGGTCCCGGATCTCGAGCAGCGGGCCGCTCACGACGGGGGCCTCAACGCGTCGGCCAGTCCGTCGCCCAGCAGCGAGAGGCCGAGGCCCGTCAGTACCACCGCGATGCCGGGCAGCGTCGCCAACTCCCAGTGGGTGGTGATGAACGGCTGACCGTCGCTGATCATGGTGCCCCAGTCCGGCGTCGGCGGCTGGATGCCCAGCCCGAGGTAGCCGAGCGTGACCACCGCGACGATCGCCAGCACGATGTCGTTCATCACGTAGACCACGGCCTGGGTGATCGTGTTCGGCAGCACGTGACGAAAGAGGACCCGTGGGGTGCTGAGCCCCCCGCCCCTCGCCGCGGCGACGTAGTCGGACTCGCGCACGACGAGCGTCGTCGAGCGCACGGCGCGCGCGTAGACGACCCAGTCGACGACGGCGAAGGCGATGTAGATGCCCTTCGTGCCCTCGCCCACGACGAAGACGAGGCCGATGACGAACACGTAGAAGGGGAAGGCGATGACGACGTCGACGATGCGCATCACGATCGTGTCGAAGACACCGCCGAAGTAGCCCGTGAGGGTCCCGATGAGGGTGCCGAAGCAGAACGGGAAGATGACCGCGAGCACGCCGACCGTGAGGTCGGTTCGCGCGGCCCAGATGAGACGCGAGAGCACGTCGCGGCCGAGCTGGTCGGTGCCGAGCGGATGGCTGGCCGAAAATCCCGCGAGGATGTGGTAGAGGTTCAGCTGATAGGGCGAGTCGGGGCTGAGCACCGGCGCCAGGATCGCCACGAGCACGATCGCCCCGGTGATCAGTGCCCCGGCGATGAACGACGGGCTCCGACGGGCGCGGCGCCAAAAGCCGACGTGGCGCGGCCCGCCGACCGACTCGCCCTCGGCCGGGTCGGCGTCGAGACGGGGCGGGCTGCTCATCGCAACCGAATCCGTGGATCGAGGCGCGCCGCGGCCAGGTCGGTCGCCAGATTGATCAGCACCACACTCGTACCGAGCACGATCGTCACGGCCTGGACGACCGGGAAGTCGCGGTTGAGGATCGAACTGATCAGGAGCGAGCCGAGGCCGTTGAGGTTGAAGACCTGCTCGACGATGACGGTCGTGCCGACGAGGTACGCG
>JBEKKW010000039.1:0-19513 GCA_050010495.1 Acidimicrobiales bacterium | reverse complement strand
GTCGGCTCGTCGAGGAAGAGGACCTCGGGATTGCCCACCAGACCGATCGCCACGTCCAGGCGGCGCTTCTGTCCCCCCGAGAGGCGCCCGACGCGGTCGTTGGCCTTGTCCGTGAGACCGACGGCGGCGACGGTCGCGGTGACGTCGGTGGGGTGGGCGAAGAATCTCGCGAACATCGACACCGTCTCGCGCACCGTGTAGACCGGGTCGAGCTCGCACTCCTGTAAGACCAGGCCGATCCGGTTACGCCACTCGCGCGTCGCCCGCGCCGGGTCGACGCCCAGCACCGACACGTGGCCCCCGTCGCGGGTGCGGTAGCCCTCGAGGATCTCGATGGTCGTGGTCTTGCCGGCCCCGTTCACGCCCAGGAAGCCCAGGATCTCGCCGGCCTGCACCTCGAAACTGATCCCGTGCAGCCGTTCGGTGCGGCCGTACGACTTGTGCAGATCCTCTACCGCGACGACCGGGGTCATGGTGCGACTCTAGGCGGCGCCTCCGGTGGCGACGGTCCCTTCGCGCGACACCAGATTCGTGACAGCGAGTCGAGCGTTCGGTCCCATTATTTCCACAGCAAGAATTTTTTTCACTTTCCCTTCACGCCTGCGCCACAATCAGGTAAACATGTCGCGTGCGGTGTGCCTGTGGCGGGCCGCGACTGTGAGACGGTCTACGTGGGGAGGGATTTCATCGTGGCATCAACTGTGGACACGCACGACGGTTCGGCGGGCGACCAGCCGTTCCAGGTCGAGCAGCGCGGTATCGACTACGTGCCCGAGAGCGAACGGTGGGCGACTCCGCGCAACATCGGGGCGCTGTGGACCGGATCGGCGATCAACGTCGAGTACTTCATCTACGGCGCGCTGCTCATGGGGTTCGGGTTCAGCTTCTCCACGGCGGTGAGCATCATCATCATCGGCAACATCTCCTTTCTGCTGCTCGGTCTGGCCTCGCTGCAGGGGCCCGAGACCGGCACCACGGCCTTCGCCATCAGCCGGGCGCCCTTCGGGGTCCACGGCTCGCGCCTCGTGGCCTTCTTCAACTGGATCACCCAGATCGGCTTCGAGACCGAAGGCCTGATCCTCATCGTCGGGGCGGCCATCGTGCTCTCCCAGATGGCCGGCTTCCAGGTCAACGGCGCCCTCAAGGTCGTCTACATCGTCCTGGCCGCGGCCATCCAGGCCGTGGTGCCCTACTTCGGCCACGCCACCATGGTCAAGGTGCTGCGCGCGCTGATCATCCCCTTCGGCGCGATCTTCGTGCTCTTCGCCATCTTCGACTTCCAGCACGGCAGCGCCAGCTTCAAGGGTTTCGGCGGCGGCTGGGAGCTCTACAGTGCCGGCCTGGCCTTCGTCTTCGCGCTGTCGGGCCTGGGGTGGACCGAGTGCGGCAACGACTACACCCGTTACGTGCCGCGCGACGCCAAGAAGGGTGCCGTCGTGGGCTGGGTCTTCCTGGGCACCGCGGTCCCCGAGATCGTCATGATGTTGCTCGGCGCGGCGACCTTCACCTTCCTCTCCTCGAACACCCAGGTCGGCGAGTGGAACGGCGCCAACCCCTTCCAGGCCCTCTACGGCCAGCACGAGATCCCGAGCTGGGTGATCGCCCTCTTCCTCATCTTCGCCATCGTGCAGCTCTTCGGGATCAACTCCCTGGACCTCTACTCCTCGGGCGTCTCCCTGCAGGCCATGGGCATGCGCCTCAAGCGCTACCAAGCGGTGATCCTGGACAGCGTGCTGGCCTGCGGCCTGACGATCTGGGCGATGTTCCAGTCCACCTTCTCGCTCTACATGAAGGAGTTCGTCGGCGTGATCATCCTGTGGATCGCGCCGTGGTTCGGCATCTTTATCACCGACTGGCTGCTGCGCCGCTACCGCTACAACCCGGCCGAGCTACAGCGCACCGACCGCAACAGCATCTACTTCGGCCAGTCGGGCGGCGTGAGCTGGAACGCCATCACCGCTTTCGTGGTGGGCGTGGTGTGCGCGACGTTGTGCTACTCCAAGGCCCCGCCGCCGGTCGACTTCCCGTTCCACTGGATGACCCCGATCTCCAACCACTACGGGGCGGCCTGCGCCGGCAACCTCGTGCACGGCCTCTGCACGGCCGGCTGGTACGGCGGGGCCGACTTCTCGGTGCCGACGGGCGTCATCATCGCCGGCTTCGTCTACTTCGTGCTCGAGAAGTCGACCGGGCGCGTCGCGCGCCAGGTCAAGCACCAGGACGAGCTCGAGCCCAACCGGTAGGCGCTAGCCGACCCAGTCCTCGACCAGGCCGCCCGAACCGTCCGGACGAAAGACGGGGATCGACGCGAGCGCGCGCACCATGGCGGCGTCCTCGCCCAACGCGGTGCGCCAGAGCGAGGCCTCGGTGACGAGCGTCCCGATGGCCACGACCTCGGCGCCGACCCCGCGCAGCAGCCGCAGCGCCGCGCCGGTGGAGGCGCCCGTCGAGATGACGTCGTCCACGATCGCGACGCGCCGTCCCGCGACGTCCGAGATGCGCGCGCGGTCAAAGAGCAGCCGCTGGTCGGCGTCGGTCGTGATCGAGCGCACCGGCTCGGCGATGGCGTCGGCCAGGTGGATCTTGGGCGTCTTGTGCAGGATCACGTACTGGTCCAGTCCGAGGTGGCGGGTCACCTCGATGACGACCGGGATGCCCATCGTCGCGACCGTCGCCACGATATCCACGTCGTAGGGGCGCAGGATGTCAGCCAGTTCGGCCCCGGCCCTCGACATGAACGTCACGCCCATGTCGACCGTGATCAACAGCGCCAGGGCCAGCTGCTCGTTGAGCCACTCGATCGGCAGTTCGACGTGCTGGGTGCCGATCTCGGTCGAATACATGCGCTCACCCACGGTGTTGGAGCATACTGAAGCATGCCCCGCGCCCACTCCCCGTTGGCCACCGAGACGGCCTTCCACATGCTCTCCACCGCCTACGACGAGGCCGTCGCCGGACTGCGCGAGGGCGGCATACCGATCGGCGCGGCGCTCTTTCACCGCGACGGCACGCTGCTCGGCTCGGGCCACAATCGACGGGTCCAGGAGGACGACGCGTCGGTGCACGCCGAGACCGACGCCTTCCGCAAGGCCGGCCGGCGCCGCGACTACCCCGACTGCGTGATGGTCACGACGCTCTCGCCGTGCTGGTACTGCGCGGGGCTGGTGCGACAGTTCAACATCGGCGCCGTCGTCATCGGCGAGGCCATGAACTTCCACGGGGGCCACGATTGGCTGCGCGAGCTGGGCGTCGAGATCGTGGTGCTCGACGACGTGGCCTGCAGCGAACTGTTGGGCACCTTCATCCACGAGCACCCGGCCCTGTGGAACGAGGACATCGGCCTCTGATCAGCGCACGGGCGGCCCGAAGAGGCGATCGCCGGCGTCGCCCAGTCCGGGCGTGATGTAGCCCACGTCGTTGAGCTCGAGGTCGAGCGCCGAGGCGACGATGCGCACGTCGGGGTGGCTCGCGAGCACGCAGTCGACGCCCGGCTGGGCGATGATGAGGCAGAGCACCGTGATGTCGCTGGCCCCGCGCTCGACGAGCATGTCGAGCACGCACACCAGCGAGCCGCCGGTGGCGAGCATCGGGTCGCAGAGCACCACGTGGGTGCCGGCCAGCGTGTCGGGCAGTCCGTCGAGGTAGACGGTCGGCTGCAGGGTCGCCTCGTCCCGGCGCAAGCCCACCAGGCAGACCCGGTGGTGGGGCAGGACCTCCTGCACCGCCGGCGACATGCCCAGTCCGGCGCGCAGGATCGGCACGATGACGTACTCGCGATCGACGCGCAGCGCGGGCGCGCCCTTGGTCACCGGCGTGTCGACGGTGGTTTGAGTGACCGGGGTGTCGCGGAAGGCCTCGTAGGCCACGAACCGCGAGATCTCCCCGGCCAAGCGCAGGAAGTCGGCGTTCGAGGTCGTGACGTCGCGCAACTGGCGGACCTTGTCGGCGACGAGGGGGTGGCTGACGACGAGCGGCGAGTTCACGTGGTCACACTACGCCGTGGCCGCGGCGCGCGTGGGTGGCGGCCCAGTCCGGTATTGGGGAATTGGGCCACCCGTAGAATCGTCGGATGGCAATTTCCCTCTCCACCGACGTCACGCCCGGTGAGGAGGATCTGCCAGCCAATCCCCTAGGCGGAGTGCACTCGGCCTACGAGGGGCCGCGCCGACAGATCCTCACCGACCGCAGCCTCCCGTGGTGGCGACGGGTGCTGCCCGTCATCGCGTCGCACCGATTGACGTTCCTCACCGCCATCGTGCTCTCTTTCGTGAGCCTGATCCTGCAGACCCTCATTCCGAACCTGCTCAACCGGGCCATCGACACCGCGCTGATCACTCGCACGACGACGCTGCACCACGACGTGGAGCAGATCTTGATCATCGGGCTCTTGACCGGCGTGGCCGGGGTCATCTCGCGCCGGTACCTCTTCACCACGGCCTACAACGTCGAGGCCGACCTGCGTTCGCTGATCTACGAGCACCTGACCTGGCTCTCCTTCAGCTTCTACGACCGGGTCCAGTCGGGTCAACTGATAAGCCGGGCCAACAGCGACATCCGCAGCGTCCAGGCCTACTCCACCTTCGCGCCCTTGATCATCGTGCAGTGCCTCGGCGGCGTGCTGGCCTTCATCTTCATGCTCTACATCTCGCCCCTGCTCGCCGTCATCGCCCTCGCCGTGATGCCGATCCTCTACTTCGTGGGCATCAAGATGCGCCGCGTCATGTTCCCGATCTCGTGGATCATCCAGAGCCGCCTGGCCGACGTGGCGACCATCGTCGACGAGAACGTCAACGGCGTGCGGGTCGTCAAGTCCTTCGCCCAGGAGGAGGCCGAGGTCAACCGCCTGGCCGACACGGCCGAGCGGGTCGCCTGGTCCTACATCAAGGACGCCCAGATCCGCGGCACCTGGTCGCCGTGGGTCCAGAACCTGCCCCAGCTGGGCCTCGCCCTGGTGCTGTTCTTCGGCGGATGGATGGTGCTGCAGGGCCACATCTCGGTCGGGGCGATCGTGGCCTTCAACCTCTACCTCTTGATGCTCCAGGCGCCCTTCATGATGCTCGGCCAGCTCGTGATGATGGGCCAGCGCGCGCGCGCCAGCGCCGAGCGCATCTTCGAGATCCTCGACGAGAGCCCCGATATCGTCGAGCGGCCGGGCGCCTACGACCTGACCGACGTCGCCGGCGCGATCGACTTCAACCACGTGAACTTCGAGTACGGCAACGGTGCCGAGATCCTGCACGACTTCGACGCCCACATCGAGGCCGGCGAGACGGTGGCGATCGTCGGGCGCACCGGCTCGGGCAAGTCGACCGTGGCGCGGCTGCTGACGCGCTTCTACGACGTGAGCGACGGCGCGGTCACGGTCGACGGCCACGACGTGCGCGACGTCACGCTGATGTCGCTGCGCGCGAACGTCGGCGTAGTGCTCGACGAGCCCTTCCTCTTCTCCATCTCGATCTTCGAGAATATCGCCTACGGCCGTCCCGACGCGACCTTCGAGGAGGTCCAGGCGGCGGCCCGCGCGGCCAACGCCGACGAGTTCATCGTCAAGCTGCCCGAGGGCTACGACACCGTCGTCGGCGAACGGGGCTACACCCTCTCGGGCGGCCAGCGCCAGCGCATCGCCATCGCGCGCACCCTGCTCGTCAACCCGCCGATCCTCATCCTGGACGACGCCACCAGCGCGATCGACGTGCACATCGAGGCCGGCATCTACCAGGCGCTCAGCCAGCTGCTGCGCCGGCGCACGACCATCGTCATCGCGCACCGCATCTCCACGATCGCCCTGGCGAGCCGGGTGCTGCTGCTCGACGAGGGCCGCGTCGTGGCGAGCGGCACCCACGAGCACCTGCTCGCGACGTCCGCACTCTACGTGCAGGTCCTGGCCCAGACCAGACCGGAGCCGACCTGATGGCCTGGGGCGGCTTCACCGGCGGCGGCGCGATGTTCGGCGCTCGCGGGACGGCCCCCGGCCTGCCCTTCGGCGGGATCCCGAGCGAACTGATGCCCGAGGCGACGAAGCTGCTCGCCAAGGAGCCGGTCCACGAGCCGTCGGCCATCACCTTCACCCAGCGCCCGAGCGCCAAGGAACGCGAGCGGCTCACGCTACCCAACCTGTTGAAGGTCTACCCCGGCTGGGTGGCCGCCGGCTCCACGCTCGCCATCGTGCTCAGCCTCATCATGCAGGTCGGCCCGCTGCTCACGGCCTACGCGATCGACAACGGCATGGGTGGGCGCACGGGCCACCGCTCGCTGACGGTGATCACGGTCTGCGCGCTGCTCTACCTGGCGGCGGCGCTGCTCAGCGTGGTCTTCCAGAAAATCCAGGTCGACGTCACCGGCAAGCTCGCGTCGCGGGTCATGCACGACCTGCGCATCCGGGTCTTCACGCACTTCCAGCGCCTCAGCCTCGACTTCTTCACCGAAGAGAAGGCCGGCGTGCTGATGAGCCGCATGACTAGCGACATCGAGAACCTCCAGCAGTTCATCCAGGACGGCATCAGCTCCTTCGCCATCCAGGGCCTGACCATGATCGTGATCACGGCGGTGCTCTTCTCGCTCAACGTGGCCCTGGCGACCTGGACGATCGTACTCATCGTGCCGGTGCTCTTCGTGCTGTCGATCTGGTTCCACCACGCGTCGGAGAAGGGCTACCTGCTGGTGCGCGACCGCATCGCGAACGTGCTCGCCGACCTCTCGGAGTCGCTCTACGGGATCCGCGTCGTCACCTCCAACAACCGCCAGCCGCGCAACATCCGCAACCACCGCCACGTCGTGGGCGCCTACCGTGACGCCAACCTCTACACCGGCACCGTCAACTCGATCTACGGACCGGCGACCGTGATGATCGGCATCCTGGGCCAGGGCCTGCTGCTGGGCATCGGCGGCGACATGGTGCTGCACCACCACCTCAAGCTCGGCTACCTGGTGGCCTTCTTCTTGTACCTCAACCGCTTCTTCGCGCCGATCCAGCTGCTCACCCAGCAGTACACGGCATTGCAGCAGGGCCGCTCCTCCATCATCCGCCTGCGCGAGGTGGTCGAGACGGTGCCCACCGTCGACGAAGTCGCCAACGCCGTCGAGTTGCCCACGATCGAGGGGCGCATCACCTTCGAGCACGTGAGCTTCGGGTACCTGCCCGGTCGCACCGTTCTGTCCGACATCAACCTCGAGATCGCCCCCGGGGAGTCGGTCGCCTTCGTCGGGCCGACCGGCGCCGGCAAGTCCACCATGGCCAAGCTGGCCAACCGGTTCTACGATCCCATCGAAGGCCGGGTCCTGCTCGACGGCATCGACGTGCGCACCGTCACCCTGCACTCGTTGCGCTCCCAGCTGGGCGTGGTGCCCCAGGAGGCCTTCCTCTTCGCCGGTTCGATCCGCACGAACCTGCGCTTCGCCCGCCCGAACATTACCGACGTCGAGATCGACGAAGCGATCGACGTCGTCGGACTACGCGAGCTCATCGACCAGCTGCCCGAGGGCCTCGACACCGAGGTGCACGAGCGGGGCCAGACCCTGGCCGCCGGCGAGCGCCAGCTCCTCGCCCTGGCCCGCGCCTTCCTCGCGCGGCCCCGGGTCCTGATCCTCGACGAGGCGACCTCGTCGCTCGACCTGCAGAGCGAGACGGTCATCGAGCGCGCCCTGGACCGCCTGCTCGAGGGACGATCGGCCATCCTGATCGCGCACCGGCTCACGACGGCTCAGCGGGCCGACCGCATCGTCGTCATCGATCACGGCGGCATCGTCGAGATGGGCACGCCGCGCGAACTCCTCGCCATGGGCGGCGCCTACGCCGCGATGTACGACGCCTGGCTGGCCTCGGGCGGTCGCGACATCACCGGCCTGGCGTAGAAACCACATCGATCCACTTGTCGGCGTCACGCGTGTTGGCGCGTGACGGGCACTTCAATCACGGCGATCCACGAGTGCACGCGACAGCTCGATAGGGGTGCGAATCAGGGTTTACCCCTAGGTGGCGTTCTCGCGGGTGATCGAGTTCCTGCCTACCATCGGTTGGAGTACTCCTAGGAGCAAAGGACGCGAGATCACGACTCTTCCGGCGACACCGAAGGCCGTTTCGGCCGGCGAGCGTCGTCGCTGGTACGTCCACCTGACCCTGCTCTTCTCCCTCGCCGGTTCCCTGCTGTCGCTCATCTATCTGAGCCACAGCATCACCATCCACGTCATCTTCGGCGTGCTGTTCATGGCCATGATGGTGTTCCACCTGTTCCAACGGCGTCGAACGATCGCGTCGCTCCTGAAGCGACTGACGAGGCGGCAATCGCGTTCGATGAAGTCGACGCGCCTGGCGATCTCGGACGTGATCCTCGAGTTGCTCGTCCTCAACGTCCTCATCTCGGGCATCGTCGACGGCCTGCACCACCACGCGACGCAGATGCCCTTCGCGGCGGTCCTCGGCTTGCCGCCGGGGCTCGCCCAGTGGCACAAGCTGGCCGCCATCGTGCTGGTGGTCTACGCGATCGTCCACATCATCCGCCGCCGTAAGCGTCTGCGCCACTCGCACATCCAGTAAGGCGGGCCGCGATGGCTCGGTGAATTAGACGGTGGCGGACTCCGGCCGTCAGACCCCGGGACTGGCCAGCTCCACGTTGACGTCGTCCTCGGGCCCCGGCCACTGCGCGGGATCGTGTCCAAAGATCAATCGGGCCCCGGACGATTCCAGCTCCCTCAAGCGCTCGAATCCTTCCAGTTGGGCGGTGCGGTCAAAGGCGTACGGCGGCAGAGCACGTCGGCGAAGGGAACGCTCGAAGTAGCACGCGTCGCCGCACAGGACGAGCTCGCCTCCCCCGTCGGTGCGCACCAGCAGCGACTGATGACCGGCGGTGTGTCCCGGCGTCGCCAACAGCGTTACCCGTCCGTCACCGAAGACGTCGTGGTCACCGTCGAGCAGATGGGGCCGTCGATCACGGTCGACGTCGGCGGGCAGGTAGTTCTCCCCGTCGACGTCGGCGAGCGCCGCCATCCATTCGCCTCGTTGGACCAGTAACTCCGAAACGGACAGCAGCCGGCTGCCCCCTCCGTGGTCGAAGTGCAGGTGACTCACGGCGAGGACGTCAACGTCGGTTAGCGCCACGCCGCAGGACGCCAGCCGCTCGGCGAGATGGGTGCCTTCGGGCAGCAGAGGTTCGAAGTCCGGCGCGATCGCGAGGGACCGCGCGGAGTGGCGATCGCGGAAGTCGGGATGCAGACCGGAGTCGAAGACGAGGGTCGAACCGGCGTGTTGGATCAGGTAGGCCGGGATGGGTAGGCGCACGCGACCCTGCTCTCCTTCGATGAGGCCGGCGACGTCCCCCTCAAGCCAGCCGCAACAAAAGCCCCGAACACGCATGTCGCAGTTCTTAGCACCCGCGTGCGCTACTTCCACTGGAGTGATCGGGATTCGTCGCTACGTGATCCGAGTCATCCATCCTTGACCACACGGGGCGCCGCGCGGCCCTGCGCTCGACCTCAGGCGGAGCCGGGGGAACGACCGAGGAACGCCACGAGTCGATCGAGCGCCGGCGCGTCCGGCGAGATGGCGACGGGCGGGTCGAACCGGCCGGTGCGCGCCTGCGCGGCCAGTTGCACCTCAGCGAAGGCCAGCGCCTGCTCGACCATTTCGCTCGGAAACTCGATGCATTGGCCGGTGGCCTGCGCGAGGTCCCACCCATGGGCCACCAGGTCGTAGAGACGAATCTGCAAGCGATCACGACCGGTGGCGGCACCAAGCAGTCCCTGGTAGGTACGTTCGAGCACTCCGGGCTGGTCGAACGCAGCCACCAACGCCGATGCGGACGTGCGATAGACGCCTACGGGGTCGGCGCCGATACGGTCGGCCACGCGTTGGGGCGCAGGTTCGTCCGTGAGGAGCGCCGAAAACACCAGGTTCATCCCGACCACGTGATTCACGAGATCGCGTACCGACCATTCGCTGCACGGGCTGGGCGCGGACCACTGATCGTCGCGAACACCCTCGATCACGATGGCGACCATTGAGTGCGCGTGAACGAGCTGCGACGTTGAAGGTGATGGAGTGGACGTCACGATGATCCCCGATCTCTACGTTGCGATGTCGAATGGTACGCGACAACAGGGCGAGGACCACTTCGCCCCACTACCCCGCGTCGTGCCGGTTACTTGTCCAGTTCCGCCAGGACCTCGCCGATGATCTTGGTCATCTTGTGCGCGGGAAGGGGTTCGCCGCCCTCCGCTTCGGCCACCTCTTCGGAGAAGGCTTCGACCGAGTGGGGCCCACCAATCAACACGTGTCGCAGGGCCTCGCCGCTCGCCTCGGGGTCATTGACGTCCTTGAGCGCCTCGGCAACGTTGTGGTCAGGCGATTCGGCCAGGGTGTGCACGACGTTCATAGCCTCTTCTCGCCCGCTCGCGGTCGAAACGGCGGGGGCGCGGTCGGGATTCTGTTGGAGATCCCACTCGGCGAGGGCCTCGTCGTAGCCGCCTTCACCGGGATGCAACAACCGGGTCGTCGGTCCCGCGGCCACTTGGGCCCCGTCACCGTCCGAAGGGTCAGCGACGTCGTCACTATCGTGATGTCGTCCCTCCGGGATAGGAACCACCAGGGTCCCGTCGTCATTTCGGATGATCTCCATCTCGTCACTCCTCCTGCGCGTTCCCCCTCGCCCCCAACCTAAGCGATGCGCCGGTAGGCACGAACGTGGCCGCTCTCGAGCCACGAGTGTCGGTCCGATCGGCGCTGGGCGGTACCCCGGTGCAGCGGTGATGGCCTGTCGCATGGACATGTCACCTCGCAGTGGCGGCTACCGAAGTGGGGCCGTTACCACAGAGATAATTGGGCTCAACAACGGCCACCAGACCACCTTGAGCCTTTTGGGGCCGCCAAGGACATCGCACCAGGTATTTTCGTGAAATGGAACCTGCACCCGATCTCATCCCCTTCGCCGAACGGTTCATTCGGAACTTTCAGGCGGGCAACGCGGGCGCGATCATCGACGCAATTGCCAAAGACCCGGACTCGCTCCTCATCGGAACCGATGACGCGGAATGGTACGAGGGCTTTGAGGCCATCTCGGCCTACCTGAGAATGTTCATGGGCGAGAGCGAATCCGGGAACGATCTTCTTCAGACCGAAGTGGATATCGACAAGATCCTCACGTGGAAGGAGGGGTCCGTTGGCTGCATCACCGGGCACTTTCGCTACCACGTCCCTTTTTCGGGCGAACATTCCGGCAGGGTCACCCTGGTGCTGCACGAAGAGGGGGCCCATTGGCGAATCGTCAACTGGCACTCGTCACTCGCCGTCACCAACGAGGCGGTGTGGGGATACTCGCAAGCGACGTCGGTTGACGACATCCTGGCCCTCGCCAAGGACTACGAATCCCCGACCGCGGCCATTGCGAGTGATGGAACGGTCGCCATCGTGTTCACCGACATCGTTGGTTCCACCGCACTCATGGAGCAACTCGGAGAACAGCAGTGGATGGAACTGCTTGACGAGCACTCCAAGAACGTGAGGCAGCAGACCAGCGTGTTCGGCGGCGTCGTGGTCAAGGGCCAGGGTGACGGTTTCATGCTGGCCTTTCCCGCGATTGGCTCAGCCGCGGCGTGCGCGGTCGCCATCCAACGCTCGCTGGTGACGGACTCCGACGGTATCGCCCTGGGCGTGCGGATCGGCATTCACTATGGCAACGCCCGATTGGAGGATGATGACTTCTTCGGGCGAACAGTAGTCGTCGCCGCCCGACTGACCGGCGAAGCCAACGGCGAAGAGATCCTAGTCTCACGGGCGGCCAAAAAAATCTCGGTGGCGCTTACTCGTTCGGCGAATCGAGAACGCTCACATTGAAGGGACTGGCGGGTTCCCACGAAGTGTTCCCGCTGCTCTGGCAAAAGCCGTAAGCGTCGTCATCTCCACTTAAGTCGGTCACGCGCCGTCAATGTGCCACCTGGCACCAGTGACGCGAACCATCGGCCCGCACCTCGGTCCCGGTCCTATCACGATTGGCGACAGGCGCTAGTCCTGGCCACTCGTGGTGCCTCAGGCGCCGAGACTGCCCCTCTTTGATTCCTTCTTGAGGTGCTTCTGGTTGCGCTTCTCCTTCAGCGACTTTCCCGTCTTCTTGACGTTGTGCTGGTTCGGTGACTTATCGGCCATGTTGAACTCCTTCTATTGCGACAACATTGTTGACGACGTCGAGATCACAGATTCGAGGGTGCCGTGAAGCCCATTCATCTTCGG
The DNA here is from genome assembly GCA_050010495.1 of Acidimicrobiales bacterium. Taxonomy (GTDB): domain Bacteria; phylum Actinomycetota; class Acidimicrobiia; order Acidimicrobiales; family RAAP-2; genus RAAP-2. Next base: position 7,296 of record JBEKKW010000039.1, on the reverse strand, counting down.
GGCAACTCTGATGTGGATACTCACGGTCGACCTTAATCGGTGCCCGTACAGTCAGGGGCTTCCCGCAGCGGTGGGTGCCACGTGATGCGCTGGTGTCCAGGGCCTCGCGCGAGAGGCGTGGCACCGTACCGCCGTCATGCGGGTGACCGCCGCACCACGCGGCCCACCGCATTGCAGGGATTCGTTCACGGTCGACCCGCAGATGAACCGCTGTATCGACGAGTCGGTCGCACTCCACCGTAGGAATTCTTCGTACGAACGGTGTAGTCTCCCTTCCCACGACCATCGAAAAGGGAGACCCATGACCGTCCTTGTCAGAACCACCGCCACCGGATTGGATGCAGCCACCTACGACCAGATGGCCCCTGGAATACACCCTCTTCTAAAGGAGCAGCCCGGCTTCATCGTGCACGTCGCCTATCCAGTGCCCGGCGGATTCGCCGTCGGCGAAATCTGGGAAAGCAAAGCTCAGCACGACGCCTGGTACAACGAGTTCGTAGTGCCCAACTTGCCCGATCCCGATGCCATGTCGTCGGAGTATTTCGAGGTTCACGCCCTCGTGCAGCCCTAGGACGACTCTTAAGAGTTTTGCGTCGCCGCCGCCTCTGGCTACGGCCACGAGCGAATAGTCCCGTGACGGCAACCGGACGCAACTGATCGGTCACCCGGCGCCGTCGGCTGGAGCGAGCAAGGATTTGCTGAGGTTGGCGACGTGCCTCCTTGACGAGGCCGGTTGACAGCGAAGGTGCCGATAGCCATACTCGACTGGTGCCCGGAGACCTGATCGTATTGAACGGCCCCAGCAGCTGCGGGAAGTCATCACTCGTGCGAGAGTTGCAGCGGTTGTGGCCGCGCCCTCTCTTCACCACCGGCATCGACGCCGTCTTCATCGGATGGCCCGAAGAATTTGTCCTGGACTACAACGAGTCGGACCCGGCAAAGGAGAAGGAGGCTCTGCACATCGTGGCCGGTCTCGGACCCGCACCGTCGTGGATCCCGAAGCTGAATGACATATTCCTCACAGTCTTGCGGCACGCCCACGAGTCGTGGGCCGCCACGAGCCAAAGCGGCGTCGACGTGGTCGTCGACCACTGCATCATCGAACCCGGTGTTCGAAAGCAGGCGCAGAGCGTTCTGCTCGGTGCACTCTGGGTCGGGGTCACCTGCGACATCGAAGAGTTGGTCCGTCGAGAAGCTGAACGGGGAGACCGCTACGTGGGCTTCGCCTCCGGCTCGTCGGCCGTCGTTCACCACGGCATGCACTACGACATGGTGATCGACTCGACCGCGACCCCTCCCGAGACGCTGGCGCGACAGGTCTTCGATGCGGCGCAGCGTCGCTGAAAACGCTTCTTCTGTCAACCTTGGACCAGGAGTTCGATGATGGATGACCAGACTGCCGGTGGCCCCTCAGAACCCGAAGCCGTCCGAGCGTCGCCACGCGAAAACCCCAAGGCGGGAACCTTCGTCACTGAGACCCTGCCTGAGTACGACGGGGGTCGCCAGGTCACGGTCTACGTCCCACCCGATCGGCCCGAAGCAATCGTGTTCGCCGGTGACGGTCAAGGGTTCGCGCAGTGGGGTCGCATCCTCGAATCGCACGACGTGCCATCCACGATGATCATCGGCGTGCACGGGCTCGCTGACGAGATGGCTCGGCTGCATGAGTATTCGCCGGTCTTTGACGAGGAGCGGTTCGCGGCACACGAGGAGTTCTTCGTCGAGGACGTCCGCCGATGGGTGCAGTCACGTTTTGACGTCGCGCTGCCCGCCGAACGCTCCGCGGTGTTCGGTTATTCGGCCGGTGGGGAACTGGCGCTCGCTCTTGGACTTCGCCATCGCGACATCTACGGATCGGTCTTCTCTGGCTCGCCCGGCGGAGGTTACAAGCCGCCCAACCAGATGCCGAGAACGCTGCCTCGGGTCTACCTCTTCGGCGGATCGTTCGAGCCATTCTTCTTGGAAAACGCGACCCGTTGGGCGTACGCGCTGCGCGAGGCCGGTGCCGACGTCGTGATGAGCGAGCGGGAGGTGTCGCACGGCGCCAAAGCGTGGCGAGGAGAGTTCCCCCTAATGGTGGAGTGGGCGTTTGGACGTTGAAGTACGCGTCGGTTCCTTGGCGCCGGCGCGCCCAATCCTCTATTCGCCTCGGGAAGATAGAAGCGGGACATAACTGGCGGGCGACGACCCGACGTGCAGGAAGGCCACCTCGCATTAGCGGTTGGCAGTGAGCCGACTTGGCGAAGAACCGGCACGAGAGGAAGACGACCGGCCGGTGGCGTAGGTTCATCCGGGCCAACAACGGCCTGTGGGACGAGTCGGCGTGATAAACCAGGTCCGCTATGGCCATTCTGGAGAGCAGGAATGCAAGAACAGTTCGACCGCTGCTCGGATTTGTCCTCGTGCTCTTGCTGTTCCCCGCGTCGAGATTTGCAGGTGCGTCGTCACCTCAACTGGACTCCATCTCCTTGTCGTTCCCGACGCCCCAAGTGGGCTACGTACTCTCGCTTTACGATTGTGCCGCGAAGACTTGCGCTGCCCTGCGCAGTACCCATGATGCAGGCTCGTCGTGGGATGTCGCACCGCTTCCACGTCAGCTGCAACAAGACCTTCAAATCGACTCGTGGGATAATTACCCCACCGCGTACGCGGCGCTCACTGTCCACTTCGCCGACGCGTCAAACGGCTGGATTTACGGCCTCGTTCCCGTTGCCACTACACCTACCTCCGCTAGCTCGAACGTGGTCAGTCGTGTGTGGTCAACTCATAACGGTGGCCGAACGTGGAATCAAGTTCACCTCGGTCCGCTCACCAACACCGGCGGCCAAGTCGTCCAGATGGCCACGAACGCAGGGCGGACCTACCTCTTCGGGGCATCATTTCAGCATGGTCGCGCCTATCTCCTCACCACCCGTTCGAACTCAGACACGTGGAAGGGCACTGCAAACTCATTTACGGGTTCAGGCATACCCGCGGGAGGCACTCAATTAGAAGCTTCGTTCACGTTCTCGGGTTCCAGTGGTTGGTTCGTGGCAGGGAACGATCGTGGATACACTGCCAGCGCGCGCCTGTTGAGCAACGGCTCCTGGGGAACGTGGAAGGGGCCATCGTTTGAAAAATTCGGTCCGAGCTTCACCCCCATTAGCGCCGTGAACGACCGAGTCCTGCTCGCCGAAGGCGAGAGTGCCGGTTTCGTCTATCCACCGGCGTCATCGGTACCGCCTGGCTGGAACGACAGCGCCACGTGGCTCTTCATCTCAAATGACGCTGGAGTGACCTTCAAGCCCTTTCGTCAACTGTCGAACTCCTATCATGCGACGTACTCCACGGGCCCCGGCCTACCTGCGACGCCCTCACCAGGGACGATTCTCCTTCAAAGGAGTTCAGGGTCGGATTATCACCTGGTGCGAACCACGAACTGGGGGCGCACCTGGCAAGTCGTTCTTGCTCACTCCACTTCCCAAGTCATTTTCACTAGTCGAACAACCGGCTACGCCATCGTGCAGGACGGTTCGACGCCGGCGACCCGGTCGCTCTATCGAACGATCGATGCGGGGAGCCACTGGGACCATGTCAGCGTATAGGGCGCGTTAAAGGGCCGGTGGCCCGATGCGACTGGCGAGCAACGCTGACAAAACGAATGGCCACCTCGACCACGTTGGTCTCGGGACCCGATCAATCAACTCCGCAACCCAGCATTGGCGAGTCCGTCGAGCTGTTCCCAATCGTGTCTGACAATTCACAAGCGGCGCCACGTCCCGTGACACAAAATCATTTGCTCCGTTAATCGATGCGAATTACCCCAGATCCACTTACGGTGAGGTTCTTGGTTCCCGTCGTTGTCGTCAAGTTGTAATAACCCGATCGCGCATTCTCAGGTATCCGTAGAGTAGACACCGGACTGTCGGCGGCGCTATCCATCACACGCACTGGCACTGCGGTCGCCCTCGTGCGTCCTAGACGAGGATGGGGACCGACCGAATCTGTCTTTAACAACTTGACCGTTCGATACGGGCCCGAGAGGGTGATCGAGAGGGTGATAGGCGTTGCGGAACTTCCGGTCGAAATGGGGGCGGACCGAATCCAGTGAACTGTAACGACTTCACCCGGGTGGTAGATCGCATTCATGATCGACGCCGTACAGCAGGTGTACTGGTACGCGTGGTAAGGACCATTTGAAGTTACGGCTGAAGAATTCCGGCCTGGCGACGAAGTGGTGGGCCGAAAAACCAACACCAGGAGCAGGAGAACTGCGATCACTGACAGCACCATGACGATACGCTGACGCCCACCTGACACTGGAACCGCCATTCCTTGTTCGGGGCCGCTCATGCCGCCACACTAGGTCCGACGGACGGGTGTGGCTCGCACTTGCATTGTCGAATGCAGTGGAGGTCTAATCCTCGTAACCCGACGTGCCAATGCCGCACCCAAGCGTCGGAGAATTTCGAAATGGCGCTGATTGGCGTCGAGGAGCCGACGTACACGATCTTGGACTGGCGAATCAGTATCAGGGGAACTTGGTGTCGCCGATTCTGTTTCTACTCACGTCGCGTACTGCGCGAACCATTGCAACGCCGTTGATCTCAGGTTCTCATCAATGTTCGTGTGGTCAATATCTGGCAAGAGGTGTAAATCAATGTCAGAAAGATGGGATGCGTACCAACGCGCGTGCGCTTGGGGAACCATCTCATCTTGCATTCCGTGCCAGAGGCTCACCGGGGCCTTGACCTGTGTCAAGTCAAGACCCCACGGCAGAAACGTCGCACACCAATCTTCCCACCATCCTTCGCCATCAGCGCCAAATCCATCAACCGCACATGCCGCGAGGTACTCCGCCCATTCGACGGAATGGGCGGCATCCTTTCCTGCGAGATCGCCCCACCGCCGTAACCACGAATCCGGGAAGCCTTGGCTCGCGAGCATGTCACGTGCTCGTTCCATGAACCCAGCTCGGGCTGTCATTGGGTCTTGCAGCAACTCGGCGATTTCATCGTGAAAATCTGCGTCAACCCCCATGCCTTCGGTGAAGTCCAATTGTGGAGTGCCGTAGGGACCGATGGGTGAGAAGAGGCCCACAGAAGTGACGACATCTCCTAGTCCGGCCGCCGCCGCAACTGCGTATGGACCACCTCCCGAACTACCCCAGACCGCGAGCCGGTCAATTTCCAGGGTGTCGACAATTGCCATCACATCAGATATTGAATCGGCAACCTTCCGTCCCGGCTGAGGATCCGATTGGCCAAGTCCCGGCCGGTCATAACTGATGAGTCGCAATCCAGCACGATTAGCATCACGAACTGCGCCAGGGAAAAGGTGGCGAGATCCAAAACCACTTTGCACGAGTATCGGAAAACCTGTCCCAGAATCTTCAACTGCGAGTCGCCGATCATCGACGTGAACCATTCTCGGGGACGGATACATCCGTCAAAGAATACTGATTAGGAATCCTTTCAACACTTCACTGCACAACTGTCTACGGCCCGACGCCACAGTTCTGCAACCATGCACTGGCACTTGATGATGAACGAGGCGCAATCAGTGTCAGATGCCCGTCATTCTTTCTTGGAGTTCCGGGTATCTTTCTCCGACGACTTCCATCTCGGAAATCGCGGTCTCAATGACGGTTAGGTCGTCCCCGGAGAGAGTTAAGTCGGCAGCCCGTAAGTTCTCTTCAAGTCGTCGTAGTTTTGTCGTACCCGGAATCGGAACGATCCAGGGTTTCCGAGCAAGCAACCACGCGAGCGCAACTTGGGCCGATGTGGCACCTTTGTCGATGGCGAACGACGTCAGCACGTCCACAATCGCCCGATTTGCCCTTCGAGCCTCGACTGCGAACTGTGGGTTGTCCCTACGATTGTCACCGGCGACAAATTCAGTTAACTCGTCAATAGTCCCGGTCAAGAAGCCGCGACCGAGAGGGCTAAAAGGAACAAACCCGATGCCGAGTTGCTCACAAGTTGGAATTACATCTTGTTCGGGCTTCCGGTACCACAACGAATACTCACTTTGAATGGCTGTTACGGGCTGGACCGAATGAGCGCGACGAATCGTTGTGGCTCCCGCTTCACTTAAACCGAAGTGCCGTACCTTACCCTCAGCGATTAACTCCTTGACGGTACCGGCGACATCTTCGATGGGCGTCTTCGGGTCGACGCGATGCTGATAAAGAAGATCTATTGCGTCAACACCCAAACGCATTAAGGATCCTTCGACACTCAAGCGAATGAGATCAGGACGACTTGACAGCGTTGAATTTCCGTTCTCGTCGGTGAGTCCGAACTTTGTCGAGATAACCACTCGATCACTCATCGACGCGAGGGCTTGGCCCACCAATTCTTCATTCGTGAAAGGTCCATACACCTGCGCAGTATCGAAAAAAGTTACGCCAAGGTCAGCCGCCGAACGGACGAGAGCAATCATCTCCGCTCGGCTGGCTGCATTACCTCGATGATGATTTAAGCCCATGCACCCGAGGCCAATTGAGGAAACTTCCAAACCGCTAGAGCCCAGCACTCGCATTTTCATGAAAACTCCCGTCATAGGTTCGACCATTAAGTGAACTTCGCGCCAGTTGGATTCAATCTAACTATGACCAAGGCAAGTATGAGCAATCTCTGCACAAGCCCCTTGGGGCTTATGCGACCGAGTACCTTGCAGCGCTGGTGTCGAAGCCCCGACACCGCAGGAATGCCACCCCGCATTGGCGCCTAGCCAAATAGTCCACATTGGTGTCGAAGGGCCGACGTCAACAATCTCCGACTGGAGACTCGAATCATGGGATCACCTTCCTGAGGGCAATTCGCACTCGGTAACTCCGCTCGCGACTAGGCGACAATTCGCTCGAAAACCATCGTCCAATTCAGGCGCCACGTGACCCCCGCATCAAATGAAAACGACTGTTGCCATTGCGGCATCACTGAGTCACTCTCCCACTCGAATCTGACTTTCGCTGGTTGGCCGCCGAGTACCTCATCGCACTCGAAGACACCGTGACCATCAATCATTCGACCAATCAGTGGGGGTTCCAGGATTCCAGGAGAGCGAGTTGAACTCCACCAAATGCGCCATGTCGATGTGGTCGGCTCATATAGGCGTAGCGTGAATCCCTCGAAGGGTTCACCGCTAGGAATGACGGGCGCGTACATCCGGTGAATGTGTCCCAATCCCTCAAGAATCGGTGATGCCTCATCCGTCGCATCGAAGTTCACCCATTCCGTGCAATGTGGATCTATGGGGTCGATCAGCTTGTGGTTGTGTCCAATCCAGCGACCAAAGATGAAATTGAAATCGTCA
>JBEKKW010000038.1:0-24971 GCA_050010495.1 Acidimicrobiales bacterium | reverse complement strand
CTCTCCGGGGCGACCACCGTGATCGTCGTGGAGAAGGCCTTCAGTGTCGGCTTCGGTGGCGTGCTGTCGACCGACGTGGCCATGGCGACCCACGACCAGGACCTCACGCTTCGCACCGTCATCGCTGGCCTTGGTGGCCGCGCGATCCTGCGAAGCTCGCTGGAGCGGGTGCTCGAGGACGGCGCCCGCGGCCGTCTGGAATCCGTGACGTTCCTCGACCTCGACCACGACGCCGTGGACCGCGAGCGCCAACGCATGGCCAGTCAACGTCGCTCCGGACCGACGGCGGAGAACATCCTCGGCGACCTCGGGGTCGTCGCATCCAGGATCGGCTGAGGAGGGATCGTGACACGCCAACCCGTTCACTTCTACCAAGTGGGCAGTTTCGCGGTGGGCAACCGCCTGCTCGAGGACGCCGATCGGACGGTCCAGTCCAGCGCGGCGCGCAGTGATTCGCTCGACTGCGGTCACCGGGCCTGCCAGGGCTGCGGCGAGGCGCTGGGCGCTCGCTACGCGCTCGACGCGGCCATGCGCGCGACGTCCGGTCAACTGATCGCCGTGAACGCCACCGGCTGTCTCGAGGTCTTCTCCACGCCCTACCCCGAGACCTCGTGGCGCATCGCGTGGCTCCACTCGCTCTTCGGCAACGCCCCGGCCGTGGCCACCGGGGTCGCCGCCGCACTTAAGGTCAAGGGCAAGGACGGGGTTCGCGTCGTCGCCCAGGCCGGCGACGGCGGGACGGTGGACATTGGCTTCGGTTGCCTCTCGGGGATGTTCGAGCGCAATGACGACGTGCTGTTCATCTGCTACGACAACGAGGCCTACATGAACACCGGCGTCCAGCGCTCGGGCGCGACGCCCCCGGCGGCGCGCACCGCGACGACCGAGGCGCTCGGCCCCGACCCGGGCAACGACTTCGGCCAGGGCAAGGACATGGCGCGCCTGGCGATGGCCCACGGTATCTCCTACGTCGCCACCGCGACGGTCGCCGACCTGCACGATCTCGAGGGCAAGGTCGAGCGAGCGATGGGCCATCACGGGGCCCGGTACCTGCACATCCTCGTGCCCTGTCCCCTGGGTTGGGGTTCGGCGTCGAACCAGACGATCCACGTCGCGCGCTTGGCCCAGGAGACCGGGCTCTTCCCCGTCTACGAGGCGCAGTACGGGGTCGTCACCGCCGTCTCCCCGATCCGTCATCGCACGCCGGTCGAGGAGTACCTCTCGATCCAGGGCCGCTACCGTCACCTCTTTGGCGAACGGGGCCGTCCGGACATCATCGCGCGGATCCAGGACATCGCCGACGAGAACATCGCGCGCTACGGGCTCATGGACTCCCGTGACGAGACCCCACTGAAGGTGGCGCACCCGTGAACGAGCTCCCCTTCGCCATCACGCTCGAGGTCGGATCGAGCCGGGCCAACCGCACCGGCTCGTGGCGAGTCGAGCGGCCCGTCTACGTCGACCTGATGCCTCCGTGCAACAATGCCTGCCCGGCCGGGGAGAACATTCAACAGTGGCTCTTCGACGCCGAATCGGGCGACTACGAGACGGCCTGGCGCCAGCTCGTGCGTGACAACCCGCTACCGGCCGTGATGGGTCGTATCTGTTACCACCCCTGCGAGACGGCCTGCAACCGCGCCCAGCTCGACGAGGCCGTGGGGATCAACTCCATCGAACGCTTCCTCGGCGACCTGGCCCTCGAGCACGAATGGGCCATGCCCACCCCGGGGCCCGATACAACCAAGCGGGTGCTCGTCGTCGGCGCCGGTCCCTCGGGCCTCAGTGCGGCCTATCACCTGCGCCTGCTCGGCCATCGGGTCCAGCTCGTCGACGGAGCCGCGCAACTCGGGGGCATGATGCGCTACGGCATTCCGGCCTACCGACTGCCGCGCGACGTGCTCGACGCCGAGACCGGCCGGCTGGTCGACCTCGGCATCGACGTGGTCCTCAACCACACCGTGGTGGACGTCGAACGTGAACGGAGCGAGGGAGGTTTCGACGCCGTGTTCCTCGGCGTCGGGGCCCAGCTCGCCCGAAGGGTCGAGATACCGTGCGGTGACTCGTCGCGGATCCTCGACGCCGTCAGCTACCTGCACCAGGTCGCCGACGGCGACGCGCCGCAGCTTGGTCGGCGCGTCGCGGTCTACGGTGGCGGCGACACCGCGCTGGACGCCGCGCGCACGGCGCGGCGTCTGGGGGCCAGCGAGGCGGTGATCGTCTATCGCCGCAATCGCGAGCGCATGCCCGCTCACGGAACCGAACTCGACGAAGCCCTCGAAGAGGGCATCACCATGCGCTGGCTCTCAACCATCAGCCACTACGAGGCCGGTTCGATCGTGCTCGAAAAGATGCGCCTCAACGATCAGGGCTACCCCCAAGCGACGGGCGAGTACGAGCAACTGGGCGCGGACGCGCTGGTGCTGGCGCTGGGCCAGGACACCGATCTCTCGCTGCTGGCCACGGCGCCCGACGTGACCATCGAGGATGGTGTGGTTGAGGTATCGGCGACGATGATGGCGAGCGGCGACGGGGTTTTCGCCGGCGGCGACGCCGTCCCGTCACAGCGTACGGCGACCATCGCGGTTGGTCACGGCAAGCGCGCCGCGCGCGGCATCGACGCCTACCTCGCCGGCCTGGAACCCGTCGTCGCGCCCCGCCACGAACTGGCCGGCTTCGAACGCTTGAACACGTGGTACTACGCGGACGCGCCGCGCACCGAGCGGCCCGAGCTCGAGCGGGCGCGACGACAGAGTTCGTTCGACGAGATCGTCGGAGGTCTGACCGAGCAGAACGCGCTCTTCGAGGCGCGGCGCTGCCTTTCGTGTGGCAACTGCTTCGAGTGCGACAACTGTTTCGGCGTCTGCCCGGACAACGCGGTGCTCAAGCTCGGCGATGGTCGCTACCAGTTCGACCTCGACTTCTGCAAGGGCTGCGGGATCTGCGCGGCCGAATGTCCGTGCGGCGCTATCGACATGGTGCCAGAACAGATCTAGAGATCGCCTCACGGCGCCGGCCCGTGTCGAAGGTGACCGAGCCGTTGCGGTGGTGCGGTCAGCGCCCGCTCGGACGAAACGAGCGAAAGAGCGGACCGGGACCGGGGTGACACGGCGAGAGTCGTGCCTTGCAATCGAGCACGAGTGCACCATCGGAGGTGACCAGCACGGGATTGAGGTCGAGTTCGACCAGTTCGGGGACCTGTTCCGCCGCCCTCGCCACTAGTTCGAGCACCGAGACGAGAGCGGCGCGGTCGACCTTGGCGGCCCCACGGTAGCCGTCCAGCAGAGGCGCGGCGTGCAGCGACGCCACCATGGCGTCGGCGACGCCGGCGTCGAGCGGTGGCGTGGCGAACGCGTGGTCGCCCAGCAGGTCGGTCAACACTCCTCCGAGCCCGACCATCACCACGGGGCCGAATTCAGGGTCGGCGGCGAGCCCGACGATGGCCTCAACCCCGCTCGGGGCCATCGGCTGGAGTACGGCACCGCCCATCTGCTCGCCCAGACGCTCGGACATCTCGAGGAACGCGGCCCGGACCGCGGCCTCATCCGCGAGATTGATCATCACGCCACCCACGTCGGACTTGTGCACGAGCGATCCGGCGCGGGCCTTCAGCACGACCGGAAAGCCAAGCGATCGGGCGACGTCCACGGCCTCGTCGGCGCTGGCGGCCGAACGTGTTGCCAGTACCGGCACACCGCAGGCTTCGAGCAGCCGGGCGGCCTCTTCCAGCTCGAGCCAGCCACCCTCGGGGCTCTGGGCGAACGCCGACGCCACGATCTCACGCACCGTGGCGTTGTCGCGCAACTGCAGCGGTCGCTCGGGCGCGTCGTGGAGGTGCTTACGCCACGCCGCGTAGCGGCACACGTGATCCAGCGCTGCCGCGGCCCTCTCGGGCGAAGGGACCTCGGCGACCACCGCGTCGCCCACCCCGGCTGACGGCGCGGCGCCTAGCACGCACGCCACCACGGGCTTGTCCGAGCGCTGGGCCACCCGCGCGATCGCCGCGCGAGCCTCGGCCCCCGACATCGAGACCAGTTCGGTGACGACGACGACCGCCGCGTCGATGGCCGGGTCGTCCAGCACGATCGTCAGGGCCGCGGCGAGGCTCTCTCCCGAGCCGTCCGCCGTGAGATCGACAGGATTGGCGAGCGCCGCCGCATCGACGAGGACCTGGCGCAGCTGGTCTTTGGTCGACGGGTCGAGCTCGGGGACCTCGAGTCCACCGGCCTCGCACGCGTCAGCGGCGAGAATCAGTGGCCCACCGGAGTTGCCCACCAGCGCAACGCGCCGACCCCGGGGCAGTCGACCGGCCAATAAGACGGCGGAGACGTCGAGTAGTTCCTCGAGGCGATCGACCTTAATGATTCCCGCGCCCTTGAGCAATGCGGTGACCGTGACCTCGGGCGTCGCCGCGGCAGCGGTGTGTGATCGGGCGCCGCGCGCGCCGGCCGTGGTGCGCCCGGCCTTCAGCGCCACGATTGGCTTGTGTTCACCGACCCGGCGGGCAATCCGGGCGAACTTACGTGGATTGCCGATCGATTCGAGGTACAGGGCGATGACCGACGTGCGTTCGTCGCGCTCGAAGAAGCACAGTAGGTCGTTCGAACTGACGTCCAACTTGTTGCCGACCGACACGAAGCTCGACAGGCCCAGGCCGGCGGCACTGGCCTGCTCGGCCAGGACGATACCCACCGCCCCGGACTGCGAGACCAGGGCCAGACGACCGGGACGTGGATCGAGGCTGGCGAAGGTCGCGTTCATTCGCACCTCCGGGTCGGTGTTGATCAGGCCGAGGCAGTTCGGTCCGACGATCCGCATGCCGTGACGTCGCGCCACCCGAAGCAGCTCGCTTTCGACGTCGGCCCCCGAGCGCCCGGTCTCGGCGAAACCGGCGGTGATCACGGTGACCGCCCGAACACCTCTCAGGGCGGCCTCCTGGTCGATGGGCTCGGGAACTGCTGACAGTGACGCGAAGGCCCGCACGCCGCATACCGCGCGGGCACTGGGGTTAACCGGGTACACCGCCCCGGCGAAGTCACCCGACAACAGCGAGCGCACCACTTCATGGCCGACGCCACCGCGGCGACGGCCGGCTCCCACTACGGCGATCGTGTTCGGGTGAAGAATCGACGCCGCACTCGCCGCCTCGGCGATCGCTTCACGCTCGTCGCAGGCGACCCGATATTGAGGCGTCGGTTGCAGCGCCACCTCCAGCGACGTCGACGGCTGGCGATCGTCCGAGGTCATGCGAAGGCCCGTCGCCGCCAACACTCCCATGACGTTCGAGTCCGGTGCTCCGACCTCCGCCAAGAATCGCTCGAAGCCTTTGGTGCGCGCGTAGGCCGCGAGGCTCTCGAAGAGCAGCGTGGCGACGCCTCGGCGCTGGAACGAGTCAGCCACGACGATGTTGATCGATGCGCCTTGGCTATCAGAATCAATCCGGTCGTAACTCGCGAGGGCGACCAGCTTGGATTCAACCACCGCGACGAAGGCCATGCGAGCGACGTAATCCACCGTCGTGAAGTGAGCGAGTTCCTCGAGCACTTTCGCTGGATGGAGGTGCTCGACGGCGCGAGTGCCGGCGCCGCGCGCGAGGTGTACGTGCAACTCAACCAGCGCCGCCGCGTCGGCGGGCCGCACCGGACGAACCAGCACCGCTTCACCGTCGCTCAGCAATCCATCAAACTCCCACGGCGCAGGGTAGCCCGCGGGTCCCGTTGTCTCGGTATCGGTTGGATTCACGTTCATCGCCACACCCGTTCTACTCGCAAAGCAATCAACGCGGACACGCGATAGTAGGGACCAACGGCCCAGAGGGCCAGGTCAGTCCCCGCCAGGGGAACCTCCGCTCGCGGTACACGGTCGCTTCGACAGCTCGCGCGCGCAGACGCGCAAGGACCGGTGGGGATCGAACGACTGTGGAGGGGGCGATCGTTCGAGGGGTGGAGCGATGGTTCGCGCCGTCGTCCGTCTCGCTGCCTCGTTTTCGCCAATTCGTATGGCGTTCGCGCGAAATCCGTCAGACCCCGCCGACCACGCTTGAACCGGCGGCGTCGCTCAACGCGGACGCGTTCTCGGGTACCTGGTTGAGGCGGCTCTCTAGTTCGAGCACCATGCGCGTTGTCTTGAGCACCGTGTCCGGGTTGAGGCTCATGGAGTCAATACCCAGTTCCACCAAATACTTGGCCATGTCGGGATAGTCCGAGGGTGCCTGACCGCACAGGCCCGAGTGGATGCCGTTACGCCGACAGCCCTCGACCGCGAGGCGGATCATCTGCTTGACCCCATCGTCGCGCTCGTCGTAGTCGAACGCCACGATCTCACTATCGCGGTCCACGCCCAGCGTCAGTTGCGTCAGGTCGTTCGAGCCGATGGAAAAGCCGTCGAAGTGCTTAGCGAATTGGTCGATCAGGATGACGTTGTTGGGTATCTCGCACATGGCGTAGACCTGGAGGCCGTTCACGCCGCGGCGCAGCCCGAACTCGGCCATGCGCTCGAGCACCGACTCCGCCTCGCCCACACGACGCACGAAGGGCAGCATCAGCACGACGTTGGTGAAACCCATCTCCTCACGAACCCGACGCATGGCCTTGCACTCCAGCGCGAAGCCCTCGGCGTAGGCCGGGTGCGCGTAGCGCGAGGCGCCGCGGAAGCCGATCATCGGATTGCTCTCGCTCGGCTCGAAGTCGGCCCCGCCGAGCAGGCTCGCGTACTCGTTGGACTTGAAGTCCGACATTCGCACGACGACGGCCTTGGGCCAAAAGGCCGCCGCGATCGTGCCGATCCCCTCCGAGAGGCGCTCGACGAAGAAGTGCTCGCCGTCTGGGTAGTTGGAGATCAGGCGTTCCAGTTCGGCCCGGACCACCGGATCGCTCACCCTCTCGGGGTGCAGCAGCGCCATGGGGTGGGCCCGGATCGATTCACTGATGATGAACTCCATGCGCGCCAGCCCCACGCCGTCATTGGGCAGGAACGAGGTCTTGAAGGCGAGGTCGGGGTTGCCGAGGTTGATCATGATCATCGTCGTGGGCCGTTTGAGGTCGCCGACGTCGCTGCGCTCCACGTGGAACGCGACGTCGCCGCGGTAGACGAGCCCGGCATCACCCTCGGCGCACGAGACGGTCACCTCTTCGCCGTTCTCCAGCACCGACATCGCGTCACCGGCCCCGACGACCGCCGGCACGCCGAGCTCGCGCGCGATGATCGCCGCGTGGCAGGTGCGCCCGCCTCGGTTGGTCACGATCGCCGACGCCAGGCGCATCACCGGCTCCCAGTCCGGCGTCGTCGAATCGGCGACGAGCACTTCGCCCGGCTGGAATTGGGAGAGGTGCGCGACGCTGTCGATGACCCGGGCGCGTCCACTGGCGATCTTCTCGCCCACCGAACGGCCTTGGGCCACGACCTCGCCCACCCCGTCGAGTACGTAACTCTCGAGGATCGTGGTGGTGCGTTGCGAGGCGACGGTCTCGGGCCGCGCCTGGACGATGTACAGCTGGCCGTCGAGACCGTCCTTGGCCCACTCCATGTCCATGGGCTTGCCGTAGTGGTTCTCAATCACGACCGCACTGTCGGCCAGTTCGAGGACCTCGTCATCGCTCAGACAGAACCGGGCCCGGTCGGCCTTGGGCGTGGGGACGTTACGCGTCGTCGTCTTGGTGCCGCCCTCGACGAAGACCATCTTCACCGCCTTGTCGCCGAGCAGGCGGCGCAGCACCGCGCGACAGCCGAGCACCAGCGTCGGCTTGTGGACGTAGAACTCGTCGGGATCGACGGCGCCCTGGACCACGTTCTCGCCCAGCCCGTAGGCGCCCGTGATGAAGACCACGTCGCGGAACCCCGATTCGGTGTCGAGCGTGAACATCACGCCCGACGAGGCGAGGTCCGAACGCACCATCTTCATCACGCCGATCGAGAGGGCCACGTCGAAGTGGTCGAAACCCTGGTCGACCCGATAGTGGATGGACCGGTCGGTGAAGAGACTGGCGAAGCAGCGTTTGCAGGCGTCCAGCAGGCTCTCCTCACCGCGGACGTTGAGGAAACTCTCCTGCTGGCCGGCGAAACTCGCCGTGGGTAGGTCCTCCGCCGTCGCCGACGAGCGCACGGCCAGGCTCACGTCGTCGCCGTACTGGTCCTGTAGGCGCCGGTAGGCGCCTCGGATCTGCGCCACCAGGTCGTCGGGCATCTTCGAGCCGTAGACGATCTCGCGGGCCCGCTTGGCCCGGCGCGCGAGGTCGGCGACGTCGTCCGCGACGAGGTCATCGAGCACCTCGTGCAGCGCCGCGACGGCGCCGCTCTCTTTAAGCATGTAGCGGTAGGCGTCGGCGGTGATGGCGAAGCCGTTGGGCACGCGCACGCCCTGCCCGGAGAGCTTCTGGTACATCTCGCCGAGCGACGCGTTCTTGCCGCCGACCGAGGGAACGTCCTCGATACCGAACTCATCGAAAAACCGCACGTACGTGGTAGCGCTCATGGCCATCCCCTCACTCTCGAGATGCCGGTCACTGGTCGCGAATCGCTACGACCGCCCCAGTGGTCGAACTCCCTCACTGCCCATAGTGCGGCCACACCGAGGGCCCCCACTAGGGCCAAAGGTCACTGGCAGGGCGCGGCGGGAGGGGCGTGCGAGAAGTTGTGGTTGATTCTCGCGTTACTTCTTGGCGAGGGCGTCCTGGGCCAGTTGGAGCTGCTTGTCCATGGCCTTGACGTCCGCCTGATACTGGCCGAGGTTCCCGGCCGTCAGCGCCGTCTGGGCCAGGGAGTAGTCGTTCGACGCCGCCTTGAGGTAGGTCTGTGCGCTCTGTCCCGTCCCCGTCGTGCCGGTCGAGGGCGGGGTCGTGGTGCTCTTGGGCCCGACGCTCACGCTCGAACCGAGCACGTCGGACAGCGCGCCGGCCAGCGTCGGCTCGATGCCGACCTGCTGGTTGAAGACCGCGATCACGTACTGGAGTTGGGGCAGGGAGTTCGAGGTACTGGTGATGTACATCGGGCGCACGTAGAGCACGCTCTGATCGAGGGGCACCATCAGGTTGTTGCCGAGCAGGACCTGCGAGCCGTGCTGGTCCTGCAGAGTGATCTCCGAGCTGACCTGCTTGGCCTGTTCGATCTCGGAGTCGGCCTGCACCGGGCCGATGACCGAGGTGCCCCGGGGCGTGACGTAGACGTTGAGCTTGCCGTAGTCGCCCCGGTTGCTCGTCGCGACCAGGAAGGCCGTCAGGCCCTGCACGGTCGAGGAGTTGCCCGAGGGCACGTAGGCGATCGACTCGAGCAACTGCTGGTTGGGGGTGTTGGGCAGCGCGGCGACCTGGAAGAGCGGGCTCATCGGCGCCAGTGACGTCGACACCACGTTGCCGGCGTTGTCGGTCGTCACGTTCTCGGCCAGCGCCTGGCTCGGCGTGCCGGCGCCGGTGGTGGGCGAGATCTCCCACTTGTCCGAGGCCGAGTAGAAGGAGCCCGGCGACGTGATGTGGTAGGCGCCCAGGGTGGCCGCCTGCACACTGAAGAGGTCCGACGGGTAGCGCAGGTGGTTGCGGATGGCGTAGGGCATGTCGCGCATGGGCTTGAACATGTGGGGAAAGGCCGCTTCGTAGACCTGCAGTATGGGGTCTTGGGGGTCGTTGGCGTAGAAGGTCATCTTGCCGCTGTAGGCGTTGATGACGACCTTGACGGAGTTGCGCACGTAGTTGAAGCTGCCCGGCAGTCCGCCCTCGTTCACGTTGAGCGACCCGGCGTTCTGACTGTAGGGGTACTGGTTCGTGGTGGTGAAGCCGTCGAGCACGTACTGCACCTCCCCGTTGGCGATGACGGCGTAGGGCTGGGAGTTGAAGGAGAGGAAGGGGGCCGCCTTCTCGGCCATCGCCTGGACGTCGCGCACGAAGAGCACCCGGCTCTTGGGGGTGATCTGGCTCGAGATGAGGAAGTTGAAGTTGCCCAGACGCAGCGCCAGCGCGAGGCGACTGAAGATCCCGCCGACCGGCACCCCGCCGGTCGAGGCGTAGTGGGTCTCGACCGGCTGGCCGGCGTTGGCCCCGGAGTCGACCTGGTAGTCGAGCTCCTTCTGCTTGGTGTTGGCGACGACCCAGCCCGACTCGCCGATGCCGAAGTAGATGTCCGGCTGGGTCAACAGCGGCATGCCGTCGCTCGAGACCGGCGGCACGTCCGAGACGTCGAAGACGGGGTTGCCCGTGTCGGGCACGGCCGTGTTCGCCGCGATCACCGCGACGCCGATGCCGTGCGTGTACTGCAGGTGGGTGTTCACCCAGCTGGGCGTCGGCAGCCCCGACGTGTTCAGCTGGCGCGCGCCGATCAGCACCGGCGTCAGCTTGCCGTTGATCTTGTAGCGGTCGACGGCGAGCGTGGTGAAGGTGTAGTACGAGCGGATCGACTGGCGCCGGATCGTCGTCTCGAGCGCGATCTCCGGGGCCGGGTCCCACAGGCGGATGTTGTTGAGCGTGGCCTTGTCGGTCTTGATCTCACTGGTCGGAATCGTCGTCGAACCGGCGAAGTTGTGGTACGCGACGTGATCGAGGTCGAAGGCGGCCCGGGTCGCCGCGATGTTACGCGCGATATAGGGCTTCTCCAGGGTGACCTGCGCCGGGGTGACCTTGAGGGCCTGGAGCAGCGTCGGGTAGAGCACGCCGATGACGAGGGCCACGAAGACCCACAGGCCCACCGCGACGGCCGGCAGCGACCAGCCCCGCGAGCGCACGTTCACGAGCAGGATCACCGCGGCGGCCAGCGAGAGGTAGAAGAGGATCGTCATGGCCGGCATGCGCGCGTGCACGTCGGTGTAGCCCGCGCCCTGGACGTAGCCGTTGGTCGAGTTGACGAGTTCCCATTTCGCGATGACGTACCCGACGGCCTTCATCAAAGCAATCGCCGCCCCGATGACCGACAGGTGGGCCTTGACCCGGGGCGAGACGCGGGGCCGTCCCCGTACGGCCCGGATGCCGCCGTTGAGGTAGTGGAAGCCCGTCGTCACGATCAGCACCACAAAGAGCGACACCAGCGTCCACGTCACCACGAAGGAGACGAAGGGCAGGCGAAAGATGTAGAAGCTCAGGTCCTTGTGAAAGAGGGGGTCCTTGATGTGAAAGGGCTTGGCGTGGATGAAGAGCAGGTAGTTGTTCCACTGGCTCACCGCGTTGAGCCCGGCCACCAGACCGAGCAATATCGCGATGGCGGCGTAGATGCGCTTGTAGTACGGACGCACCAGAGTCTGGAAACGGCGCACCACCTCGTCCTCGGGGTCGAAGGAGAGGTCCCGGGCCCCGAAGCGGTCGGTCAGGATCAGGTTGCCCCACATCAGGGCGAAGAAGATCGCCCCGAAGACGAGCGCCAGGCCCACCTTGATGAAGAAGAGGGTCGAGAAGACGCTGCCGTAGCCCGCTGAGTGGAACCACATCTGGTCGGTCCACAGCACCGCCAGGCTGCGCAGCGAGAGGAAGCCGATGAGCACGATGAAGACGGCCAGGCCGATCCAGAAACGTCGGCTGAGGCGGCTAACCCGGCGCGGACGTGGTGGTACATCGGTGGGGCTGCGCACGAGGGAAGCCTAAACCTTTTTCAGACCGGCACCACCGCGCACGCGCAGCCCGCGTGCAGCGGCGGATAGGCCGAACCACTGGGGAACGTCTCCCCGGCGGGCCGTTCGCCGGCGCTGGCGTCCAGCGCGCAGGCGTCGCACGGCGCGTCATTTGGTGCGACGTAGAAGCGCACCGATCGTCCCTGCGACGCGGCGATCACGCCCAGGGAGAAGGCCCGCCGCGCGGCGTCGGTGCAGAGCCGTTCCACCCTCGCGCCACGCCACTCCTTGTAGGCCGCGTTGACCCGCTCGGGTCCGTCGCCGCTGCCGTCGGAGAGAATCCGCTTGCGCAGCGCCAGCACGATGGTGACCGCCAGGTCGGCCGAGCAGTCGTCCAGTTCGGCGCGGTTGAGCGCCGCCCCGGTGGCGCCGGCCTCGTCGAAGGCGAAGCGTGCGCCGGCGTCGGCCGCGCCGGCCAGCGCGTCGAAGGCCGCCTCGGCGTAGCGAGCGCGCTGGGCGTGCTCGTCCTCGAGCTCCGTGGTGATCATCGCGCTCACGTCGCGCAGCCGTTCGAGCATGATGTTCTGGTCGTCCTGCAGCGCACGCTTGACCTTACGGGTCAGTGCGGCTAGCGGCTCTTCGAGCGCCATGTCGCGCCGCTCGAACAGTTCGCCCACGGGCGTCGCGGGCTTGGCCGGCGGGGCCTTGCGCGGTGCGGCCGCGGTGGCGCCACGCTCCTCGAGGGTCGCCTTGCGCAGGCGCGCGAAGATCTCGTTGACGACGTCGGTGCCCGAGGGGTCGTCGTCGAGCAGCAGCGGTTCGGCCGCGTCGGCGGCCTTGGCCGCCTTGCGGGCCCGGGGTTTGGTGATCTCTGAGGTGTCGGGTGCCTCCTGGAGATCGGGGGCGACCACTTGGCGTAGCGGCGTGCCGGCCAGCAACTCCTCCTCCGTCGGCTCGGGCGTCGTCGGACGCAGTCGCAACACCTCGAGGGCGGCGCTGCGCGCCGCCTCGTCGGAGGAGTTGATGCCCGCGAGCACCGTGTCGACCTGCTCGCGCAACGTTCCCACGAACGTCCCCAGCGTGTCACGGGCCGCGCGCAACTGGTCGATCTGCATGTGCAGCGCCTTGCGCTTGACGGCGAGGTCGTTGAGGACGCTCTTGCGGGCCTCGTTGGACTGCTCGAGGATCGCCCGACCCTGCTCGCGCGCCAGGTCCACCAGCGCTTCGCCGTTGACCTTCGCCGAATCGATGAGCCGCTCCGCGCCGAGGCGGGCGTCGTGGTCGATCTGGTTGGCCGTGTTCTCGGCCTCGGTGATGATGGCCGTGGCGCGCTCCTGGGCCTCGATGAGGTGGGCCGCGCTGCGTTGCTGGCTCTCGGCGAACAGCTGGGCGCTGCGCTCCTGGGCTTCGGCGGTGACCCGGCCGGCCTCCTCGTGGGCCCCGCGCAGGATGGCGGCGCTCTGGGAACCGAGCGCGTTGGTCAGCGTCGCTTCGTCGAAGGTCGGGTTGGCGGCGCGCCGGTGGGCCTCGGAGAGCTGGTCTTGCATCTCGCGGATGCGGGTCTCGAGGTGGGCGAACTCGCGGGCCACCGACTCGAGGTGCAGGCGAACCTCCTGGGGGTCGAACCCGCCCTTTCGAACCGTCGTGAAGTTAATTCGGGCTATTTCGGTCGACGACTGGCGCGTGGTTGAGAGAATCCGGCGATCGTCCATTCCTTCAAGACTACGGCGTCACGTCACGAAACCCTGTCTTAGTGGGGCTTGGTGATGGCGGTGGGCGCCGCACCGCCCAAGCGGCGTAGGTCTTTCAGCACCTGGCGCAACGAGGTCACACCGATGATGCGCAGACCCGGTCCGGCCGCGCCCTTGGCCGTGGCGACCTCCACCTGGGGGACGAAAAAGATCGACACGCCGGCGCGCTGCGCGGCGACCGTCTTCTGGGCCACGCCGCCGACGTCGCCCACGGCCCCGTTGGCGGCGATGGTTCCCGTCGCCGCGATCACGTGATGGCCCGTCAGCGATCCGCGGCTCAACTGGTCGATGAGCGTCAGGGTCATCGCCAGACCGGCCGAGGGACCACCGATGTCGGCGGTGTTGATGGAGACCTGGGCCGGCAGCACGAACTGCGTCGCGTCCTCGATCGTGATGCCCAGCCACGAACGGTTGGGACCCTTGAGCCCGGGGCAGCCCGACGCGACGAGGTCACCGGGGGCCTTGGCCGCCGTCACGGCCAACGTGGTGGGGCTGGCCCACGAGATGACGCCCTTGGCATTGATGTGCGCCTTCATCACCTCGAGCTTCAACGCCGTACCGGGGCGCAACGCGTGCACGTGGTCGACGAGGGCGCAGGTCGATCGAACGGCCACGCCGTTCACCGCCACGACCTCGTCGGCCACCTTGAGACCGGCACTGTTCGCGGGCGACGGATCGGCGACGCCGTTGATGATCACACCGGTCGGTGTGCCGACGATCTTCCATCCGAGCGCGCGGAAGGCCGCCACCTCGGCGGCCTGCTTGGAGTCACTCATCTCGAGGTAGCCCTGCGCGTCCAGTTCGCCCGACGGAATGCCCGGTTCCAGCAGATCGCTGGCCGGTACGAACTGCACGTGGGATTGGAAGTGCAGCTTCACCCACTGCCACACGTCCAACGTGGAGAGGTAGACGTCGACGAGCATGATGCGGTCGTGGTGGGTTTGGGTCGGCAACCCGGAGATCGTCACCAACGGGGCGACCGGCGTCGCCTGACCGGGCGTGATCGCGTACTCCGAGAGGTTCCACGAGCCGAGCACGATGACGGCCACGAACACCACCACCAGAGCGACCAGCGGCCCGAGGAATCGTCGCCGATGGCGTGCAGGTGCTGAGATGGAGTCGTGCACAGTGATGAATCCACCTTACCGGAGGGCCTCGACGAGGCCCTCGTGCGAGCCGGCTTTGCGAAAGGGGACGACTACGCGTCGTTGTTGCGATCCAACCTGAAGGCCGACGGTTCGCGCCAGCGCGTGCTCGCCCTGCGCGGCGGCGTCCGTCAGTCGCTGCTCGGAGTCGAAGATTGGATGACGGCGATGCGCGACGACGACGTCGACGTGCGACGTGAGGCGCTGACGCTGCTCGCGCACAGCGACGTCGACGACGAGCGCGTCACGCAACGCATCATCGCGCTGCTCGGCGACGAGGACGCGCTCGTGGTCGACGCGGCGGCCTTCGCCCTGGGCGAACACCCCGACCCCGACGCCGTCGAACGGCTCTGCCAGGTCGCGCGCGAGCACGCCGACGCCCGCTGTCGCGAGTCGGCGGTCGCCGCGCTCGGGGCTATCGGTGACGACCGCGGGCGGACCACGATATTGGACGCGCTGCAGGACAAGGCGCCGGTGCGCCGGCGGGCTATCGTCGCGCTGGCCAACTTCGAAGGGCCGGACATCGAGGCGGCCCTGGCGCGCGCCGGTGAGGACCGTGACTGGCAGGTCCGCGCCGCCGCCGACCAGCTGACCCGCGACGACTAGCGATCGACGTTGCGAAAGAGGGCGTGCAGCGAGGACATCTCGGCGAGGCACAGTTGCAGTCCCCGGATGACGACGAGGTCCGACTCGTCGGCGACGTTGACTTCAATGCCGGTGCCGATGGCGATGAGTTCGGCGAAGTCGTTCAACTGGGCGTGACCCCCGACCAGCGTGAGTCCGCCGGCACTGACGTCCTGGGAGAGGTCCGGCGGAGCGTCCCCGAGGCAGTCCTGGATCATCTTGATCGTCGAGGAGAGCACCTCATTCAAGGCGGCGTTCACTAGGTCGGCCCCGACCTCCACCTGCACCAGGTCGCCGGAATCGACGAGGCGGGCCAACACGATCTCGGAGCGGCCGTGGGTGCGCCCCAATGCCGAACCGAGGTTGATCTTGAGGGCCTCGACCGTGGCCGGTGACACGACGACCCCGTGACGCTGGCGCAGCAGCGACGCGATCGCCGCGTCGAGGTCGTTGCCGCCGTGACGGCGCCCGGCACCGGTCACGATGCCGCCGAGCGAGATCAGCGCCGCCTCGGAGGCACCCGCGCCGAGCAGCGTGACGGCCGATCCCACGGGGTCCTGCACCGGCAGCCCGAGGCCGATGGCCGCCGCGATCGGCGCCTCGACGAGGCTCACCTCGCGGGCGCCGGCCTGGATGGCCGCCTGGCGCAAGGCCCGGCGCTCGATGGCCGTCGCCAGCGACGGCACGCTCATCACGACGCGCGCGCGGCTCAGCTTGGAGATGTCGGCCCGGTCGAACAGGCCCGAGATGATCCGGGCCGTCACATCGAAATCCACCGTGGTGCCTTGGGCGAAGGGCCGAAAGACGACGATGTGGCGCGACGTGCGACCCACGGAATCGAGCGCCCCGTAGCCGACTTCGACGACCTCGCCAGAGTTGGTGTCGATCGCCACCACGGTCGGTTCGTTGAAGAGGATGCCCCGTTGGGCGGTGGCCAGTCGGCAGTAGGACGTCCCAATATCGAGCGCTACGTCGGTGGCCATGGCCCACAATGCTAGGGGCCTGCGCCCCCGGTCCAAGAATGCGCGGATCGCGAGCCCCGCGGCGCCGTACCGGCGTGCCGACTCGGGCCGCCGTCCCGTAAGTTGTGTCCGTGAGCGTCAATCCATTCGAAGGCATGTTCGGCGACATCTTCAACATCCTGGGCCAGCAGGGCCCCGACGCGTGGTTCGACACCGCCACCCAGCTCGCGCTCAACATCGCGCGCGGCACCGACGGCGACCCCAACCCCGCGCCGATCGAACGTCAGCGGCTCGAGGAGTTGGCGCCGCTCGTGGGGCGCCACGTCGACACGCTGCTGGGCGTGTCGAGCGCGCCGGTGATCACCGCGGTGAACCGTTCCGCTTTGACGAGCGCCGCCCTCGCCCAGTGGCGCCCGCTCATCGCGCCGATGCTCGCCGCCCCCGCGCCCAAGGTCGACGACCTCGACCTCGACGCCAATCCGATGATGGCCCAGATGGCCTCGACCCTCGGACCTCTCTTCACCGGGTTCCAGATGGGCTCGGTCGCCGGCCACTTCTCGGAACGGGCCTGGTCCCTCGCGATCCTGCCGCTGCCACGCGAGGACTCCTCGCGACTGCTCGTGGTGAACAACCTCGCGAGTTTCGCCGAGGCCTGGAGCCTCGAGCACGACGAGGTCTACGTCTTCGCCCTGGCCCAGGAGTTCGTGGCGTCGCTGGTCCTGACCCAGCCGGGCACCGGTGACGCCCTACGGGCGCTGCTCTTCGACGCCGTACGCGAGGCGACCCAGGCCCAGGGCGATCTACTCACCCGACTGCAGTCGATCGTCAACCCCGAGGACCTCACCTCGTTCATCAACAACCCCGAGGCCCTGCTCGAGGGCATCGAGATGCCCGAGGAGACCGACGCGACGCGCGCCATCAACGCGGCCGCCAGCGTGCTGTCCGCGTTCTTCGAGGCGGCGGCCCACGAGATCACTGAGGCGATTCTCGGACCCCGTCCGGCCCTCGTCGAGGCCTATCGCCGCCACCGCCACAGCGACGCGCGGGGCGAGGACGCGGCGGCGGCCCTCTTCGGCATCTCCACGCAGGGTCAACACCACGATCAGGCCCACGACTTCGTCGCAGCACTTCAGACGACACACACCCTGAAGGTCTTTGACGCGCTGTTGCGAGTCGACGGCTTGCCGAGCGCCAATGAACTCAGCGATCCCGACGGGTGGTACGAGCGAGTGACGAACTCGCCGCTGGCCTAGACCTCTTCGTCGTAACCGAGGTTCCACTCGACGACGAGGTTCTCGCGCTCGGCGTCGCGGTTCACCCGTTCGCGGTTACGACGGAACTGGGGGTCGTGCGGCGGCAGGAAGCGCAGCCGCGCGTCGATGCGGTCGACGAAGGCCTGGATCTGCTCCTCGTCACCGAACACCATGCGGCATTCCCAGTGCGGGGCGACCGGTCCGAGATAGATCACTTGGACGTGGCCGACGGGATCGACGACTTCGGTCGGTTCGCTGGTCGGTAACTGGCTCACGGCGCTCCTCGATGACTAAGGCACTGCGGAGTGACCATTCTAACGATTGAAGGGCGACCTCAACGAGTGGAGGAAACAGCGTGTTACGCACGTGGATAGATGCGTGCAATTGCGCGCGTCACGCAACGTATATGTGCGCAATTTTGTGCGGGAAATCTAGACGCAATCTTTAGACAGTAAGCACTTTTGGATGGGTACGTTGAGAATAGGTTCAACTTTGAGGGGGTGAAGATGAGCACCGAATGGATGTCGCAAGGCAAGTGTCGCGAGTACCCGCCGGAGGTCTTCTTCCCCCGTGACGGCGTCGGCGTCATCAACACTCGAAAGATCTGCGATGACTGCCCCGTCGAGATGGAGTGTCTCGAGTACGCCCTCGAGAACCACGTCGACCACGGCATCTGGGGCGGCAAGAGCGAGCGCGAACGTCGCCGCCTGCGCAGTTCACGCCGCCGTCTGGCGTTGCTTGACACTCAGCAAATAGCCTGAGCCCACTGTGTTCGAGTGCGTCATCAACATCTCCGAGGGTCGCGACGTCGCGGCCCTGGACGAGTTGGCGGCGGCGGCCTCGAACTCACTGCGCGACGTGCACTCCGACGCCCGGCATCACCGTTCGGTCTTCACGCTCATCGATGAACCGGATCCCCTCGTCGCGCACGTGCACGCCCTCATCGACGCCGCCTACGGTCGCCTCGACCTTAGGGGCCACGCGGGCGTGCACCCCCGATTCGGCGTCGTCGACGTCGTGCCCTTCGTCGCGCTCGAGCCCGCGTGCGCCGACGAAGCGCGCGCGCTGCGCGACGACCTGGCCCGGTGGCTCGCCAGTGCCCACCAGGTGCCCGTTTTCCTCTACGGAACCCTCGAGGACGGCACCGTGCGGACCCTACCCGAGGTGCGACGGCGGGCCTTCACCTCGCTCGTCCCCGACGTCGGCCCCCCGGCGCCGTCACCGGCGCGCGGCGCCGTCGCCGTCGGCGCGCGGGCCCCGCTGGTGGCGTGGAACCTCTGGCTCTCGGGCACGACCCTTGACGAGGCCCGCGCCATCGCGCGCGCGCTACGCCGTCCGGCGCTGCGGGTCTTGGCCTTCGACCTCGGCGGGCCGGTGCAGGTCAGCTGCAACATCGTCGACACCGATTCTCTTCAGCCCTCGCAGGTCTACGACGAGGTGGCGGCGATGCTGGCGAGCGGCGGCGCCATCGACCGCGCCGAACTGGTGGGCCTCGTCCCGGGCGCCGTGCTCGAACGTGAGGACCCGGCGCGATGGGCCCAACTGGGCCTCAGCCCCGAGGCGACCATCGAGGCCCGCCTCGCCCGCTAGGCGACGGCCCGGTGAACGCCGGGTGACTAACCGGCCTGGGCGCGCCGCTCGATCGCGCGCGCTCGGCGCAGCCGGCGCCGTTCGCGCTCGCTCATGCCGCCCCAGATCCCGAACTTCTCCCCGTTGTCCAGGGCGTACTCCAGGCAGTCCTCGCGGGCCACGCAGCCCCGGCAGACCTCTTTGGCTTCACGGGTCGAGGCCCCCCGCTCGGGGAAGAAGAGGTCGGGGTCGACGCCCATGCAGTTCGCCCGGGACTGCCACCCACGATCTTCCATGCCGCTCAAGATGTCGAACAAGGCCATGCTGTATTCCCTCCCGCCGGCGGCACTCCACCGTTGTAATTACAACGGTGTCATTGTGGCGGGAATCTCAACAAAAAGCAAATGGAGAATTGATAAGTCCTGATAATGAGGGATTTAGCAAACCCCTCACCCGGCTTGACGGTGGCGCACGAAATCGTCGAGGGCGTAGGTGCCCAGTTCGTCGATCGAGGTGTAGAAGACCCGCCCGCCGTTGATGCGCGCGATCTGCTCGACGAAGGGGAACTGACTGCGCTCGATGTCCAGGGCGAAGATGTTGATGGTGATCGCGGCCTTGGTGCAGCGCAGCACCTCGGCCATCGTGCGCTCCAGGGTCTCGCGTACCGGGGGCCACGAGAAGAAGGGCTCGCCGCTGTCCATCAGGTGCGCCGTCGGCTCGCCGTCGGTCACCACGACGATCTGGCGCTCGCCGCGCTCGTTGCGCATGAGGTGCCGGCTAAGGGCCAGGGCGTGCTGGAGGTTGGTGCCGTAGGCGTAGTCGATGCTGAGCGCGGGGATGTCCTCGACGCGCAGCTCCTGGGCCGTCTCACCAAAGCCGACCACGGCGCAGAAATCGCGCGGGAACTTCGAACGGATCAGTGCCGTGAGAGCGAGGACCATCTTCTTGGCCGGCACGAGGTTCGAGCGCATGGCCATCGAGAGCGAGAGGTCGATCGCGAAGACCGTCGACGAACGTCGTGTCGCCTCGTACTCCTCCACCGCGAAGTCGTCGGGGTGCAGTTTCACCGGCGTGCCCGGACCCTGGCGAAAGACGGCGTTGCGCAGGGTCTGGGGGATGTGCAGGGCGAAGGGTTCGCCCGGCTCCCAGGGCTTGGACGTCTCCTCGCGGTCGCCGCCACGCGCGACGGAGGACTCGCGATGGGCCCCCAGGGCCGGCGAGTTGCGCAGCTGGGCGAAGAGGTCCTTCAGGGCCTGCTGGCCGATCTGTCGGATGCCCTTGGCGCTCAGGGTCAGTCGTCCCCCTTCGCGGTCGATGAAGCCGCGGTCCTTCAGCGCCTTGAGCGCCTTCTGCAGGCGCTCGACGTACGCGGCGGCGTCGGGGCCGAGGTTGCGGCGAACGGACTCGACGTCCACCTCGGGTAGCCCCTGGGCGGCGTTGGCGCGCGACAGATACTGCTCGAGGCCGCGCAGCTCGCCCAGTTGCTCGGCGACGGAGGTGGACTGGGCGAAGGACGAGGGGTCGGCGCCGCGCAGGCGGTGCGCGCGGTTCCAGTCGAGGTCGGGGGCCGCCTGGCGCAGGTTCGAGACCAGCCGGTTGAGGGCGAAGTTCAGTTCCATGTTCTGCATCATCTGGTCGAACAGGGCGCGCAGCTCGCCCTGCTGCTCGCCCGAGAGGGAGTTGAACATCGCCTCGGCGGCGGCGGCCCGTTGCGCCATCGCGCGCACCACGTCCTCGAGCGACTGGGCGCCGGGGAAGAAGTCGCCGTACTTGTCCATGAACTCTTGAAAACTGGGATCGAGCTCCTCGCCGCGGCGGTCCTGCTCGATCATCGTCGAAAGCGCGTCCATCATGTCGCGGGTGCGCGCCAGCTCCTCGGGGTCGGGGTTGTTGAGCATCTCCTTGCTCTGGTTGAAGTAGGTGTCGAGCACGTCCTGGCGCAGTTCACCCACCAACTGCTCGAACTGCTCGCGCGCCTCGGACGAGACGAACTCGTACTCCTGGTAGTCGGCGATGCGCTCGGCCAACCGGTCGCTCATCAGGCTTCGCTGCATGGCCTTCTGTTCGACGACGTCGCGCGTGACCTCCTTGCGCCGTTCGTCATCGGAGGCCTCGGCGTCACCCAGCAGTTCCTCCAACTCGCGGACTTCGATCTGCTCGATCTCGTCGAGCCAGTCGCGGTAGCGCTGCATCTCGCCGTCGGGGTCGACCTGACGCTCCAGTTCGCGCCGCCGGGCCCGGGCGCGCTCGAGCAGTTCGCGCAGGCCCTCGGTCCGGCGGCCGTCGCCGGTGACGAAACCCTCGTTTAAGAGCCGCTCCATCGCCTCGTCGAGGTCGCCGCTCTCGAGGTAGTCGTCGGCGAGCAGCGCCAGCAACTCCTCGGCGTCCAGGTCATCGAAGTCGTCGCCCTCGCCGAAGCGGCGGTAGCCGTAACGAACGGCCACTAACGTCCCCGCGCCCGGTACAGGGCCCGGGCCCCCGAGGCGTCCTTGGCCAGGCGCTTGGTGAGGTAGAGGCCCTCGAGCACGAACTCGACGGCCGCCGCCAGCTCGCCGTCGCGCGCCTCGGGCCCGGCGATGCGCCGCACCGGGACGTCGAGGGCCGGCATGGCGGCCAGCACGTCGAGGTAGCTCTGGTCGGCCAGGTCGTCGCCGGTGTGCACGAGGACCTCGTCGTTGAAGGCCTCGACGATCTCGGGACCCTCCTCGAGCACCACGTGCTCGGCGAAGCAGTGGCGCACCGCGAGCGAGACCAGCGCCGCGATGATCTGGTCGGAGTCGCTGTCCTCCATGGTGTCGAACTCGATCTTGCCCTGGGTCGACTGGACCATGGCGCTCAGGTCGCTCACCCGGGGCACCACCGCCGCGTCGTTCGTGCGCAGCGTGCGGCGCAGAGCGTTCGCCACGACCGTCTCATAGTTCGCGATCGACAGGCGCACCGAGACGCCCGAGTGCTGGCTCACGACGTGGCTCTTGCGCGCGACGTGGCTGACGCGCGCCACGATGTCGTCGATGAACCAGGGCACGATGATGGGCCGGTCGGCCTCGGGCAGGGTCGCCTCCTGGTGCACGATGGCGATCTCGGTCGCCAGGTCGTCGGGGTAGTGGGTGCGGATCTGGGAGCCGAATCGGTCCTTCAGCGGCGTGATCAGCCGTCCGCGGTTGGTGTAGTCCTCGGGGTTGGCCGTCGCGACGACCAGGATGTCCAGGTCGAGGCGCACGAGGTGGCCCCGTATCTGCACGTCGCGCTCCTCAAGCACGTTGAGCAGGCCCACCTGGATGCGCTCGGAGAGGTCGGGCAGCTCGTTCATCGCGAAGATGCCGCGGTTGGACTTGGGGACCAGCCCGTAGGAGAGGGCCCGGGGGTCGTCGAGGTAGAGCCCGCCGGCGACCTTGATGGGGTCGACCTCGCCGATGAGGTCGGCCATCGACGTGTCGGGCGAGGCCAGCTTCTCGGCGAAGCGCTGGCTGCGGTGCAGCCAGGCGATCGGCGTTGAGTCACCCTGCTCCTCGACCAGTTCGAGGGCGTAGGCCGAGATCGGCTTGAAGGGGTCATCGCGCACCTGCGAGCCCTCCACGATCGGCAGCCACTCGTCGAGCAACCCGACCAGGGACCGGATGATCCGGCTCTTGGCCTGGCCCCGTTCGCCCAACAGAATGATGTCGTGACCGGCCAGCAGGGCCGTCTCGAGCTGGGGCAGCACCGAGTCGTCGTAGCCGAGCACGTCGCCGAGCAGCGGTTGGCCGTCGCGAAGTCGGGTCTCGAGGTTGGCGCGCAGTTCGGCGCGCACGCTGGTGGGCCGGTAGTCGCTGGCGCGCAGGGCACCCAGGGTCACGGGCAGGTCGAGCGGTGCGTGAAGGGGGCTCATCACCTCATTGTAGGAGGGCGCTGCGACGGCCCCTCGGCGGCTAGCGCTCGGCCCTCATCACCCGGGCGACCAGTGCGCCCCCGGGTCGGTAGGCCAGGTGGGCCGACCTCGGTGCGTCGAGGATCACCAGGTCGGCACGCGCGCCCACGCCCAGGCGGCCGACGTCGTCGCGGCGCAGCGCCCTCGCGCCGCCGAGGGTCGCCGCCCACAGTGCCTCGTCGGGACTCATCGTCATCTCTCTTACGGCCAGCGCGATCACCAGCGGCATGCTGGTGACGTAGGAGGTGCCGGGGTTGCAGTCGGTGGCCAGCGCGACCGTGGCGCCGGCGTCGAGGAAGCGGCGCGCCGAGGGGTAGGGCGAACCGGTGCAGAACTCCGCCCCGGGCAGCAGCGTGACGACGGTGCGCGACGACGCCAGCGCCGCCACGTCGCCGTCGCTCACGTGGGTGCAGTGGTCGACACTGGCCACGTCCAGCTCGACCCCGAGCCCCACGGCGCCGATGTCGTCGAGCTGGTTGGCGTGCAGGCGAAGGCCGAGGCCGGCCTCGCGCGCCGCGACCAAGATGGTGCGGGCCTCGTCGACGTCGAAGGCGCCGACGTCGCAGAAGACGTCGGCCCAGTGCGCGAGCGGCGCGCAGCGCGCGAGCATCTCGCCGGCCACCAGCTCGACGTAGCGGTCGCGGTCGTCGCGGAACTCTTCGGGCAGGCCGTGCGCGCCGAGGAAGGTCACGTCGTCACTGAACTCTGCGGCCACCTCGAGCAGACGCTCCTCGCCGGCCACGGTGAGCTCGTAGCCCGACTTGATCTCGAGCGTCGTCACGCCGCCGGCGTGCAGCTCGTGGGCCCGCTTGGCCGTGACGTGGCGCAGGTCGTGGCGTGAGGCGTGACGGGTCGACTCGACGGTGCGGCCAATGCCCCCGCCGTCGTAGCGCTCGCCGCGTAGGCGGGCCTCGAACTCGTCGCAGCGCTCGCCGGCGAAGACCAGGTGGGTGTGCGAGTCGACGAAGCCGGGCACGATCGCGGCACCCTTGACGTCGACGCGCTCGTCGGCGTCGGGCGCGTCGGCGTTGGCGCCGACCCAGAGCACGCGCTGCTCGTCGACCACGATCGCCGCGTCGAAAAGTCGGCCCATCACCGAGTAGTCGCCGAGGGTCGGGTCGTTGGTCGTCAACTCGGCGATGTTCTCGAGCACCGTCGAGGTCATCAGCCCTCGCGCATCGGGATTCGCACGCCGCGCTGCGCGGCGGCCTCGTCGGCCAGGTCGTAGCCGGCGTCGACGTGACGGATCACGCCCATGCCCGGGTCGTTGCGCAGCACCCGCGCGAGTTTCTCGCTCGCCAGGTCGGTGCCGTCGGCGACGCAGACCTGACCGGCGTGGATCGAGCGGCCGATGCCCACGCCGCCGCCGTGGTGGATCGAGACCCACGACGCGCCCGAGGCGGTGTTCACCAACGCGTTGAGCAGCGGCCAGTCCGCGATCGCGTCCGAGCCGTCGAGCATCGACTCCGTCTCGCGATAGGGCGAGGCGACCGAGCCGCTGTCGAGGTGGTCGCGTCCGATGACGATGGGGGCCGAGACCTCGCCCGAGCGCACCAGCTCGTTGAAGGCCACCCCGGCGCGGTCGCGCTCGCCGTAGCCGAGCCAGCAGATGCGCGCCGGCAGCCCCTGGAAGGCCACCAGCTCCTGGGCCTTGGTGATCCAGCGGCGCAGCAGGTCGTTCTCGGGGAAGAGCTCGAGCACCGCGGCGTCGGTGCGCGCGATGTCCGCGGGGTCGCCCGACAGTGCGACCCAGCGGAAGGGCCCCTTGCCCTCGCAGAAGAGCGGACGGATGTAGGCCGGCACGAAGCCGGGGTAGACGAAGGCCCGGTCGTAGCCGCCGAGCTGGGCCTCGCCGCGCAGCGAGTTGCCGTAGTCGAAGACCTCGGCGCCCGCATCCATGAAGCCGACCATCGCCT
The DNA here is from genome assembly GCA_050010495.1 of Acidimicrobiales bacterium. Classification (GTDB taxonomy): domain Bacteria; phylum Actinomycetota; class Acidimicrobiia; order Acidimicrobiales; family RAAP-2; genus RAAP-2. The sequence goes on along the minus strand of JBEKKW010000038.1, from coordinate 326 downwards.
CGACCTGCTTGGCCATCGAGAGGCGGGCCCGGTCGGTGAACTCCTCGGGCTTCTTGTCGGCGTAGTCGTGCCAGTCGCCGAGGTCGATGCCCTCGGGCAGGTAGCTCAAGGGATCGTGGGCCGACGTCTGGTCGGTCACGATGTCGACCTCGACCCCGCGGCGCAGCAGTTCGGCGAAGATCGTCGCGGCGTTGGCGACCAGTCCGACGCTCAGCGCGCGGCGCTGCCGCTTGGCCTCGAGCACGCGGGCCAGCGCCCGGTCGAGGTCGTCCGTCCACTCGTCGAGGTAGCGAAACTCGACGCGCCGCGCCAGGCGCGTGGGGTCG
>JBEKKW010000037.1:0-20780 GCA_050010495.1 Acidimicrobiales bacterium | reverse complement strand
GCTCCCACGTGCTCGAGGCGAGCAGCGACTCGCGCATCGCGAACTGTCCCAGCTCGAGGATCAGGTCACTCTGCTCGGCGAGCGGGATGAAGACGCTGGGTGGCACCCATCCCCGTTCGGGGTGGTTCCAGCGCATCAGGGCCTCGAAACCAACGACGTGCGCCGAGGCCAGGTCGACGATGGGTTGGTAGTGCATCGCCAGCTCGCCGAACTGCAGGGCGTGACGTAGCTCCTGGACGATCTCGAACCGGCTGATCGCCGTCTGGTGCATGCTCGGCGTGAAGACCGACAGCCCGCCGCGGTGCTGGCGCTTCGCCTCGTATAACGCCACGTCGGCGTTCTGGACGAACTCCGCGAAGTCGGTGCTCATGGCGTCCCACACCACGATCCCGATGCTCGCGTGCTGGGCCAGGTGCAATCCCTCGAAGGAGAAGGGCACCGAGAGCGTGTCGAGCAGCCGCCGGGCCACCTCCTCGGCCTCTTCGGGACTCGAGAGGCCCTCGGCAAGGTAGAGGAACTCGTCGCCGCCGAAACGGCACAAGGTGTCCGACGTGCGCGTCACCAACTCGAAGCGCCGCGCGATCCCCATGAGCAACTGGTCACCGACGAGGTGGCCATGGGTGTCGTTGACTCCCTTGAAGTCGTCGAGGTCCAGCAGCAGCACCGCACCGATCCCGTTGTCGCGCACCGCCCGCGCGTGCGCCTGGGCGAGGCGGTCCTCGAAGAGCACGCGGTTGGCCAGCCCCGTGAGGGGATCGTGCAGCGCCTGGTGCGAGAGCTGGGCGGTGAGGGCCCTCTCCTCGGTGACGTCGCGCACCGAAGCCACGTAGTAGAGCGCGGTGCCCGTCTCGTCGCGCGCCGCCGACGTCGACATCTCCGCGACGATCACCCGTCCGTCCTTATGCTGGTAGCGCTTCAAGTAACGCAGTTGGTCAGCCCCGTTATCACGCAGACGTTCGTGATTCTCCTCCGAGATGCCAACGTCGTCGGCGAGCGTAAAGTGCGAGGAGTCGCGCCCGATGAGCTCCGCTTTCGAGTAACCGACCAAGCGACAGAATGCGTCGTTGACGGCGGTCGCCCGGTTTTGGAGGTCGGTGAAGACCATGGGGGCCATGTTGTCCTCGAAGGCCAGGCGAAATCGCCGCTCCGATTCGGTGAGGGCCCGTTCGGCCCCGTGCATCTCGGCAATGGCCAGGGTCGTCTCTTCCAGCGCCGCCGCCGTCGCGTTCACCGAACGCACGTGCACGACGGCCAGCTCAGACTCTCGAATGATCTCCTCGAGTCCCTCCACGGTCGTCTCGTCGAAGGCGAACTTGCGCCGGTCGTAGACGACCAGCGCCCCTCGCCGCACGCCGTAGTTGTCCGGTATCGCCACCCACGAGCCGAAGCCGAACTCCCTGACGCGCCCGGGCCACCTCTCGTGGGTCTTGCTATTTACGGGGTCGTTCACGACCTGGCTCACGCCGCTGCGCAGGGCCTCACCGGCGATGCCCTCCCCGCTCGCGGGCGTTCCCCACCACGGAGCGCTATCACCGAAGAGGTAATCCGTCGCACCGGCGGCGCACAGGACGTCGACGCCTCCGTTGTCGACGCCGGTGGCGACGCCGATCCAGGCCAGAGCGTACCCGCCGACCTCGACGAGCACGTCGCACACCTGCTGGAGGAACTCCTCCGCCGTCGACGCGGACAGGGCGACCTTGTTGACCTCCGATCGAAGCCGCAGCACGAGGTCGCGCTGGACGAGGTCGGTGATGTCACGCTCGGAGATGACGAAGTGCAGGATCCGCCCGTCATCGTCCAGGGCCGGAGAGCGAGATACCTCGACCCAGATGACGTGACCGTCCGTGTGCTGGTAGCGCTTTACGTACCTCGTTTGTTCCGCGCCCTCCAGTTTCGAATGGCGCAGGGACTCCTCGGAGATGGCCACGTCCTCGGGCACGGTGAAGGAACTTGAATCGAACCCCATCAGTTCGGCCCTCGTTCGGCCGATCATCTGGCAGAAGGCGTCGTTGACGGCGAGGATATGGTCATCGAGGTCGGTGAAGGCCATGGGCGCCATGTTGTCTTCGAAGGCCAGGCGAAAGGGCAGGTCCTTTTCGGCCCGAGCCTGATCCGCGAAACGTCGGGCGCGGTCGTCACGGATGATGGCCAGCACCCAGGTGCGTCCGTCGGTGGTGAGGGGCGACAGGGTCACGACGATGTCCATCTCGCTCTCGTCGGCGCGCACCAGCGTCATCTCTTCGGCATCGCCGGAGTCGCCGCGAGTCAAATGAGCGAAGTCTCTTCGAGGCACCGGCACCGGGGAGCGCAGCGCCGGTACTAACCGTTCGAGACGTTGGCCGACCAGTTGGTCCAACGGGTGGCGACTCATGGCGACGAGGCGACTGTTGGCGTGGCGGATCACGCCGTCATCGTCGACCAGCGCGACACCGTCGGGCAGTACCTCAACCAAGTGCTGCCAGGACAACGGATATTCGTCCAGATAACTCACGAGACGGTGACCTTCAATCGCTGAGTCGGAACTGCGGCACTGGCTTTGTAGTTCCCATCTTCCCACACCGCGCGATCGGCCCAAAAAGGCAAGCCCGGGACGGCGCGGAGGCGGCAGGCGGGCCACGGCGCGCGAACGGCCCGTCGCCGCACCGGCCCCGCCGGCCTTAGGGAGTGCGCCGGAGCCGGGCGCGTGTTAGACAACTCAGGTGTCCACCGTGCCCTTCAAGGATCGCAACCGCTACATCGCCTCGCGCGTACGCACGACGCTCCTGGCGGTCGGCGGGCCGCTCTGGGTGATCTTCTTCTTCACCAGCCTCTTCAAGAAGGAGGCGGGGACCGTCGCCTACATCCTCATCGTGCTGGTCACGGTGGTGATCGCGCGCGCCTACTGGCGCAAGCGACTCAAGGACTGGGAGCCTCCGCCGGACGTCACGTAACGGCCGCTACTCGAGCAGCGACTGCGCCGGCTGTCGATGGCGCGCGGCCACCACCGCAATGGCGCCCACGCCGACGAGCACGCCGAGTACCTGCAGCGCCGTGAGGGACTGGTCGAGGATGGGGATGGCCGCGATCGCCGCGACCAGCGGGCTGAGACAACCGATCACCGACGAGATCGAGGCGTCGACGTAACGGTGGGCCCAGTTCATGACCAGGTGGCCGCTCCCGGGCACCACGGCCAGCAGCGCGATCCACGTCCAGTCTCCGGCGTGCACGCGCGAGAGCGACTGACCGGACACGAGCACGATCGGCGTGATCGCGAGGGCCGCCATGATCGTCACGCCCGCGGTGTACTGCAGGGCCCCGTGCACCTCGCGGGCCCGCTTGGCGACCAGCCAGTAGGCCGACCAGCTGAGCAGCGCGCCCACGGCCAGGAGGTCGCCGATCAGCTGGTGGGTGCTGGCGACGCCCGGGCCGAGCACCGTCGCGGTGACGCCGAGCATCGCGAGGACGATCCACGCCACGTCCGAGCGCCGAACGTGCTCACCGAAGAGCTGTCGCGCCGCGATGATGACGAGCGCCGGCTGCAGCGCGCCGATCACCGTTGCGTCGACGATGCTGGTCAACTTGACGGCACTGTAGAACATCGACATGTCGGCGGCGAGCAACAGCCCGCCCACCCACGTACCGCGCATCGTGGCCCACGTGACCCGGCGACCGGTGGCGACGCTGATGAGGCTCAACAGCACGGCCCCGATCCAGATTCGGTAGAAGGACAGGACGAGTGCGGGGGCGTAGGTGAGGGCGGCGAAGATGCCGCCGAAGCCCCACAGCACGGCCGCCAGCGCCGACGCGCCGATGCCGAGGGGGCGGGTGGGCGAGGCGGGGCTAATGCCCGGTCACGTCGATCGGAGCGCTCTCGTCGCGCGTACGTGTCACCATCAGAATCTACCGGTCCGGTGTGACGCGGAGCCCCGTAACGACGGTCAGTAGAATTGATGACGTGATCCCACCGCAACGCGATCGTGCCGATAGGTGCCGTCGGGACGCGGTGAAGCTCGATAGCCGTCGCGTCGACGGGTGAGCGTCGAACCGGTCTCTTCGACCCCGGCGTCGAGCCCCGACGCCATCGCCACCGAGGTCTCCTTTCGCCCCTTCGCGTTCGCCAGCACCACCGCGACGTTCTTGCTCATCGGGGCGACCTCGTCGCTCTACGGGCCGCTGCTCATCAGCTTCTCGCACCGCTTCCACATCTCGCTGCCCGAGGCCGGCGCCGTGCTGAGCGTCCACTTCGTGGGCGCCTTCTTCGGGGTGCCGCTCGGCTGGGCCGCGATGAAGCGCTTCCCCGGTAAGGTCGTGCTCAGCACCTCGCTAGTGCTCATGGGCGCTGGCGCCACCGGCGTGGCCTTGTCGACCCACTGGGTGCCGTTCCTGATCGCCGTACTGGTCATCGGGTTGGGATTCGGCGGTTTGGACTTCTCGCTCAACACGTTGATCGCGCGCACGGCGCTGCGGGGCCGGGCCCACCGGCTCAGCCTGGCCAACGCCGGCTACGCCGTCGGAGCCATCGTCGGGCCGCTGCTCATCATCATGGTGCATCCCCGGAACTACACGGTGCTCTTCGCCGGCATCGCGGCCGTCGCGGTGCTGCTCAGCACCCTCAACGGCGGGGTGCACGCTCCGGCGCTGCGCGCCGAGGTCCACCAACGCGAACTGACCACCATGTCGCAGCGCCGACCGATCCTGATCACCTTCATCGTCGCGAGCACGCTCTACGTCGCGACCGAGACGAGCACGTCGGGGTGGATCGCGTCGCAGATCCACCGTGAGGGACACTCGACGTCGCTGGCCAGCCTCGTCACCGCCGGGTTCTGGCTCGGCATCGCGCTCGGGCGCGTGGTCGGCGGCCTCTTCTCGAGGCGGCTCTCGGAGAAGGCCATGGTGCTCGGCGGGTTGGCCCTCACGCTCGTGCTCGGACTCGTCGCCTACTCCTCGACGCTAGCCCCCTTCACCTACCCCATGATCGGCCTGGTCATGGCCAGCGTCTATCCGATGGGACTGATCTGGTACACCCTGCTCTGTCCCCACGACAGTGACGGGCTGGCGCTGATGATCCTGTTCATGATGATTGGCGGCGTCGTCGGCCCCGGCGCGCAGAGCCTGATGGTCTCGCTCGTGGGCATCCACGCCGTGCCGCTGGTGGTGGCGACGTTCGCCCTGGCCGACCTGGCGGTCTTCGCGAGCGCGCTTCGTTTCCGCCCCCTCTTCGCGCGCGCGTGACCCGGGCCGGTCGGGCCGCCCTACGACACCCGCACAAGAGGACGGGGCACGGGTGCGCCGCTCACGCCCACGTCGATCGACGTCAGCGAATGGCCGCACAGGGAGGCGAGCACCAGGCGGTCCAGGTCGTCGCCGATGAAGGCCGTGTTGGTCGGCGAGAGCACGAACTCCCCCGTCCAGTCGTCGAGCAGGCAGTCGAGCTCGCCAGACGGGGAGAGCCGCCAGAGCTGGTTGGGCTGGTAGCACGAGATGTACAGGGCGCCGTTTTCGTCGAAGGAGAGGCCGTCGGGCACGCAGCGCGTCATGCGCACGACCTCCTCGGCCGCTCCCCCCGCCAGGGCGACCCGCGAGACGCCCGGTCGAGCCGACTCGACGTAGTAGAGGTGGTCGCCGTGCACCGCCAGACCGTTGGCGTACGCGATTCCGTCCAACGCGAGGCGCCTCGTCGTACCGTCCGCCGCGATGGCGGCGATGGACCCGGTCGCCTCGACGAAGGATCCCGAATCCGAGACGTAGAGCGTGCCATCGGGACCGAAGGCCGGGTAGTTCGGATAGCCGAGCCGCTCGCCGTGTTGCTCGCGCCCCCCGCCGGGCTCGACGCGCCAGACGCAGCCGTGCCCGACGTCACAGCAGTACAGGGTACCGTCGCCGTCCAGGGCGAGACCCAGGAACTGCGCGCCCGGCACCACCTGATCGACGGCGACCGTCCCGTCCAACGCCACGCGGTAGAGCTGGCCGGCCTCGCCCCCGGCCCACACGCAACGCCGCACGGGATCCCAGCAGACCCCTTCGACGTGGTCCAGTCCCTCGGCCAGCGTGGCCAGGTCGAGCCCGTCGTCGAGGTGCTCCGGCACCATCAGGTTGGGGTGCGCAACGTCGCACCCGACGTGGGGTCGAAGAAGTGCAGGTTGTCGGTGTTGAGGCTCAACGTGATGAGGGCCCCCTCCACGACGTCGGACCGCGCGCTGAGGCGCGCGACCACCCGGGAGCGCTTGCGCACGGTTTCGGCGTCGGTGGAGGGCAGCGCGTCGAGCACCACGTCGGTCGTCGACGAGATCGCGAGGTAGGCCAGGATCTCCGAGCCCAGCGCTTCGCGCAGGTCCACGCGCGCGCGCACCAGGTCATTGCTCGCGCTCGTGTCGGCGACGAGGTCCTCGGGGCGAAAGCCCAGCACGACCTGACGCCCGATCCACTGGGTGAGCGCGTGCGAGGCGCGATAGCGCTCGGGGATGGCCAGCGACTGGTCCCCGAAGCGAGCGACGAGATGGCCCCCGTCCTCCTCGAGGCCCGCCACGATCAGGTTCATGGGCGGCGAACCGATGAAACCGGCCACGAACTCGTTGGCCGGGAAGTCGTAGAGGTCCTGGGGCGTGTCGACCTGCTGGAGGACTCCGCCGCGCAGCACGGCGACCCGATCACCCATCGTCATCGCCTCGGTCTGGTCGTGGGTCACGTAGACCGTCGCCACGCCGAGCAGGCGTTGGATGCGCGCGATCTCGGTGCGCATCTCGACGCGTAGCTGGGCGTCGAGGTTCGACAACGGCTCGTCCATCAAGAAGGCTTGGGGCTCGCGCACGATGGCCCGCCCCATCGCGACGCGCTGCCGCTGTCCACCCGACAGGGCCTTGGGGCGGCGATCCAGGTACTCCTCGAGGCGCAAGATCCGCGCCGCCTCGTTCACCCGCCGGGCGATCTCGGACTTGGCCACGCCGCGGATCTTGAGGGCGAAACCCATGTTCTGGGCGACGCTCATTTGGGGATAGAGGGCGTAGTTCTGAAAGACCATCGCGATGTCGCGGTCCTTGGGCAGCACGTTGTTCACCACCGCCCCGCCAATGGAGACCGTCCCGTCGGTGATCTCCTCGAGGCCCGCGACCATGCGCAGCGCCGTCGTCTTGCCGCAGCCCGAGGGGCCGACGAGCACCATGAACTCACCCTCGGCGACCTTGAGCGACAGCGAGTCGACCGCGTAGGTGCCGTCCGACCCGGGATAGATCTTGCTGACCCGATCGAACTCAATCTCCGCCACTAGTCGACAACCTTCGTGCGCTCGAGGCCCACCGCGACGGTCCTCATCGGTCGATGCCCATGGTCAGGCCCTGGATGAGGAACCGTTGGAAGCCGAGGTAGACGAGCATCGCCGGCAGCGCCGACACCAGCGATCCGGCCAGCAGTTCCGGTACCGAGGTCACCCGTCCCGACGCGAGCGCGGCGAGGCCCACCGTGATGGGTCGCTGGCTGGGGTTCTGCAAGAAAAGCAGGCCCACCAACAGGTCGTCCCAGATCTGGATGAACTGCAGCACGGTCACCGTCGCGATGGCCGGCAGCGCGATGGGCAGGATCAGTCGCGTCAGCACCCCGGTGTAGCCGAGGCCGTCGACGATGCCGGCCTCGATGAGCTCATCGGGGATGCGTCGGAAGTACGTGGTGAAGAGGAAGATGGAGAAGGGCGTGCCGAGTGCGGCGTAGACGATCACGGCCCCGAAGTAACTCGTCGTGAAACCCAGCTTGGCCATGTTGACGTACTCGGGCATGAGAATGGCCTGCAGCGGGACCATCATGGCGCTGACGACCGTCAAGAAGACGACGTTCGATCCGCGGAACTGCAACTTGGCGAACGCGAAGCCGGCCGCACCGCCGACGACCAACACGATGAAGATGGCGGCCGAGCAGATGATGGTCGAGTTGAGCAGTTCCTGCCCGATCGGCAGGGTCTGGTTGAGGTCCTCCCAACTCTTGAACGACGTACCGCGGCCCAGCAGGTATTGGCTCTCGGTCTTGAAACTGGTGACGATCATCACGATGAAGGGATAGAGCATGACGCCGGCGACGGCGATCATTATCAGCAGCAGCACGCCTCGCCCGAGACGGCGGCGTACTTGACGGGCGGTCGGCTTCGCCGGGGCGACGGTGCGTTCGACGACGGTCGTCATCAGTCCTTGGCTCCGAGCAGGCGCAGCTGGAATATGCCCACGATCGCCATGATGAAGAAGAGGATCAGCCCGTAGAGCGCGGCCGTGCCGAACTGGGCCTGGGAGAAGCCCGTCTGGTAGACGAAGAACTCCATAGTCGTCGTGGAGTAGCCCGGTCCGCCGCCCGTCATCACGAAGATCAGGCTGAAGAGGGCCGAAAAGGCCGAGATGACGGTGATGACGAAGGCCAGCTGGATGAACCGCGTCAGGTGCGGCAGGGTGATGTGGCGAAAGATGCGCCACGCGCTCGCGCCGTCGATGCGGGCGGCCTCCTCCTGGCTGGTGTCCAGGGTCGCCAGCCCCGTGAGGAACAGCATGGTGTTGGTGCCGATCATCGAGAAGATGAAGGTGATGCCGAGCGCAATGAGGGCCGTCGACTGATAGCCCAGCAGGTTGGTGTGCGCGTTATGGAAACCGAAGAAGTCGAGGATGGAGTTGAGGGTGCCCGAGTAGGCGAAGAAGTGCTCGGCCACCAGTCCGATGACCACCCAGGAGATGGCCGTGGGCAGGAAGTAGATCGAGCGGAAGACCTTCCATCCGGTGACCCGTTGGTGCAACAGCACGGCGATGCCGAGCGGGATCGCCAACGCTACGGGCACGGCCAGCAAGAGCAGCGCGTTGTTCTCCATGACGCGCCACATCGTGGGATTCTCGAAGGCCTGGGTCCACGCCGAGAACCCGATCCAGGTCGTGGTGACGCCGTTCCACTCGGTTAAGGAGTAGTAGGCGGCCTGGCCGATGGGTATCACGATGAGCAGCGTGATCAGCGCCAGCGCCGGTAGGGTCAGCAGCATCCCCATGCGCCGGCGCCGCCGGGCCAGCAGCGAGGTCGAGCGCCGGCCCCCGCCCGTTGCGGCGCGGGGGGCGTGGCGCCGTAGGTCGAGTGCCGATAGCGCCATCTACGTCGCCCCTCTCCTAGAGCGACGCCTGGTCCGGTGCAGCGTGCACCGGACCAGGCGTCAGTACTGGTATTGCAACTATCCGGCGTAACCCTTCCCGCGCTGGTTCGCGGGCAGCTGGTTCAGGGTCTGCTGCATGTTCTCCAGCGCCGCCCCCGGCGTCTCCTGGTCGGCCAGGACCGTCGGGAGCACCTTGGTGCCCGAGTTGACCACGTTGCCCTGGGTCACGTTGTCGAGCATCGGGTACACCGTCATGTGGTCCTGGGTCACGAAGTTCAACATCTCCTGGTTGACCGGGTTGCTGGTCGTCGTTCCCTCCAAGTCGGGGATGAGACCGGCCTTGTTGATGATCGCCGCCGCGGTGGGCGTGGTCATGAAGGTCTCGAACTTGTAGTCGTCGGCCAGGTTCTTGGAGTAGTTCATGACGCTGATGCCGTCACCGGGGAAGTCGACGACGCCCTTGATGGGCTTGGCCGAGAACGGCGGGACGAAGGGCGCCACGTTGTTGCCCATCTTGGACGTGTACTCCGCGGTGTCCCAGGTGCCGTCCATGATCATGGCCGACTTGCCCGAGATGAACTGCTGGATGTTGTTGGTGTCGGTCAGGAGGTCCGAGTTGGTGCAGCCCATGGTCTTGAGCTTCTGCCACGCGGCCAACGACGCCTTGTTCGCGGACGAGGTCCACGGTATCGAGCCGTTGTAGAGGCCCTTCCACTGCGCCACCGAGTAGTTACCGATCATCATGTAGCTGAGGTCGTACCACGGATAGAACTCGGCCCCGAGCGACTGGCCGGTGCTGCCGTAGGCGAACCCGCCCACGCCGATCTTCTTCAGCTTGGCGCACGCGCTGTAGAGCTGGGTCCAGTCGGTGGGCACCGACGTGATACCGGCCTTCGCGAAGAGCGACTTGTTGTAGAAGCCGATGTAGAACTGGGTCTCCAAGGGCACGACCAGGGGATCCGACGTCCCGGTGAGCCCCGGTGTCGTCCAGTCCAGTCCCTCCATCTTGTCCAGCGCCGCCGTCGAGACGTGGCCCTTGAGGGGCGCGAGCATGCTCTCGTACTGCAGCGCGTAGAGCCCGGTCCACATGACCGCCAGGTCCGGGCCGCTCTTGGACACTTCGGCCGCCTGCAACAGCGGGAAGTAGTTGGCCGCCGGTTCCGAGACCACGTTCACCAGGATGTTCGGATTCTCCTTGGTGAAGGCCTTGGCGATGTTCTTGATCGCCACGGCGTTGCCCTCGGTGCCGTAGTTCTCCCACAGCGTCAGGGTCACCTTGCTCGACGCCGAAGCCGTCATCGGAACGGCGACCAGTACGCTACCGGCGATGAGCGCGGCGGCGAGAAGTGTCGCTGGGTTCCTCCTCCAATTTTTTCTCACATCAGTCCCCCATATTCTTCATGTACGACAGCCGCTCTGGTCGCCGTTCCCTGCCGATAGTGCCATCGGTCAAGACCTCCCCACCACGGGCTCTTCGAGCCGGGGTGGCACCCCTGGCGTCCCCGCCAGGAAATCGAAATCGCACCCGTCGGGCGCCTGCTGCACGTGCTCGAGGTACATGGCCAGGTAGCCACGCGACCTCGGGCGCTGCGAGGTGGCGCCGGCGCGCCGTCGGGCCAGTTCGTCGTCGTCGATCTCGAGCGAGATCGTGCCGGCGTCGGCGTCGACGCTGATCATGTCGCCCGATTCGACGAGCCCGAGGGGCCCGCCGATCGCCGCCTCGGGGGCGACGTGCAAGAAGACCGTTCCGTAACTGGTGCCGCTCATGCGGGCGTCGGTCACGCGCACCATGTCGGTGACCCCGTCGCGCAGCGCACTCGTAGGCAACGAGACCATGCCCCACTCGGGCATCCCCGGTCCCCCGACCGGTCCGGCCCCGGACAGGACCAGCACCGACTCGGGGTCGACCGCGTCGTTCGACGTCGTGACGCGCGCGACGTCGTCGAACGAGCGCATCACCAGCGCCGGTCCGCGATGACGCAGCAGGTGCGATGACGCGGCGCAGCGCTTGATGAGCGCCCCCTGCGGCGCGAGATTGCCGTACACCACGCGAAAGGCCCCCGACGCGTCGACCGGGTCGTCGAGCGAACGGATCACCTGCGCGCTCACCGCGGCCTCGTCGGCCCAGACGCCCAGCGATCGGCCGTCGGCCATGGTCACGCCACGATCGAGCGCGTCGCCGAGAGCTCGCCACACGCTCGGCGTGGCGCCGGCCCGGTCGAAGTCCTCCATCAGTCCCCGTCCCGTCGGCTCCACGTCGACGAGCACGGGCGTGTCACGTCCGGCCGCGTCGACGTCGTCGAGGCCGAAGTCCACGCCCAGACGTCGCGCGAGGGCCGTGAGATGGATGACGGCGTTCGTCGATCCGCCGATGGCGCTCAGCACCCGGGCCGCGTTGACGAACGCGGCGCGGTCGATTGTGTGTGAGGGGGTGACATTGGCGCGTACCATCTCGACGATGCGCGCCGCGGCCAGTCGAGCGACCTGTTGGTGGCGCTGGTCCCCGGACGGGATCGACGTGGCTCCGGGCCACGCGAGGCCGAGCGTCTCGGCCAGAGCGCCCATCGTCGACGCCGTGCCCATGGTGTTGCAGGTCCCGCGCCCGAGCGTCAGGGCGACCTCGAACTCGGCCCACTCCTCATCGCCCAGCGCGCCGGCGCGGCGAGATTCCCACAGTCGCCACAGGTCCGTGCCCGTGCCGACGCGCCGTCCCTGGAAGCGGGCACTGGGCCGCGGCCCGGCCGTCAACAAGAGGGTGGGCAGGTTGGTGCTCAATGCCCCCATCAGCGCCGCGGGCACCGACTTGTCGCAGGCCGCCAGCACGATGACCGCGTCGAGCGGCTGGCTGCGCAGCGACTCCTCGACCTCCATCGCCACCAGGTTGCGATAGAGCATCGCGGCCGGCTTCATGAGGTCCTCGCCGAGCGACATCACCGGGAACTCCACGGCGACGGCGCCACTCGCGGTGACGCCCTGCTTGATGGCGCCGATCAGGTCGTTGAGGGGCTGGTTGCAGGGATTGAGGTCGCTGGCCGAGTTCGCGATGCCGACGATCGGCACGCCCCCGCTCGCCGAGACCGGTTGCCCGCCCATCGCCAGCGCGACGCGGGCGTCGAGGGCGACTTCATCGTCACCCTGCACCCACGCGTCGCTTCGCAACCTCATCGCAGCGGAACCCCGATTCCCTTGGCGCCCGGCAGCGATATGGAGAGGTCACTCTCGCTGCGCTTGATCCACTCCATCGAGATCGCCGCGCGACGCACCTTTTCGCGGACGTTCTCGACGACGTCGGACGCCAGGTGATGACCGGCCGGGTAGACCGCCCGGGCGTTGCGCAGCCCGTACTTGGCGTACACCGGCGCGCACACCAGCGCCGTCTCGACGACCTCGTGGCCGCGCACCATGCCGCCCAGCGCGTCCGGAGCTTCGAAGTAGAGGTCGATCGGCGTCTCGGCGACGGCGCGCAATTCGCTCAGTTCCATCAGGGTCATGTCCGAGGGGACGTTGATGGTGCCGGCGCCCAGCTTGGCCAGCAGCCGGAAGGAGGCGGGATTGGAGGGGGCCAGCACGGCCGAACCCTTCCAGACGATATCGGTAGGCAACTGGTTCGCCAGCACGAGTTCGTTGACGACCTCCAACAGTCCGATGTCGGCGATCAAGAAGCCCCGGATGCCGCTCTCGAGGGCCCGCTGGATGTCCTCGAGCGCGTAGCGCAACTGGTGCAGGCCTCGCAGGTGGCCCGACATCGACCGGCCCTCGCTGGAATGGACGGACCCGCCCGTGCCGTACTCCTCGCGTGGTCCGACGAAGAGACTCACCTCGATGCCCCGGTCGGCCCCCATGGCCGCCATCTCCGCGAGCTCGGCCTCACTGAGCAGCATCGCTCCGCTGCCCTGGGACACCCGGTGCACGGTCACGCCGAGGCGGTCGGCCTCTTCGAGCACCGCGGCCATCGCGGCGGGGTTCTCGACCGAGGGAATCTCCACCCGCAGCTGGGCGCCATCGGGGAAGCGGGCCACGCTCGACGCCAGTTCCACCGTGTGGAATCCGATGGTGGTGTCGAGCTGTCGGTTGCCGGCCGGCGTGCCGACTCCGCGAACGGTCTCCTTGCTAGTCATGATTCCCCCTTGTCAACTCAACACCAACAGTCCGGCGGCGCTCAAAGGATCGTCCTCGTCGAGTCGAGGCCACAGGCCGGTTGTGGTGATGCACTCACTACCTAATTCACCCACCAAGAACGTGTCCTCCACCTTCGCACCCCCGTGCAGGCTGGGGTTCCAGGCCACGGCGACGCCCTCTTGCACGCTGCTCGTCCAAAAGGGCGAATGTTCGTCGCCAGGCGACAACTCGAACTCGCGTTGAGCGTATCCGATAGGCCCCCCCTGATAGTGGTCGCGCCACGCTTGACCGTGCCCAGAATGACGGTACTCGCGGGCCATGGCCCGATAGGCGTCACCCCAGTGGGCCCCGGGTACGGTGGCTAACAGGGTCTTGCGCGCGACTTCGCCCACCAGCGCCAGGTCACCGTCCAGTCGAGTGTCCGCCGCCACCGCCGCCATGCGCGTCGCGGCCACGTGCAGTCCGTTCCAGCGCGCGACGACGACGGCCATGAGCAGCTCGTGCACGATGTCCCCGTCCATCAGGGGGTGGCGGAACGTGCGCACCCGCTCGTCGCCCCCCACGATGAGACAGACGGCGTCCGCGCCGATGGTCTCCAAGCCGAACTGGACTTCGGCCGCGATCGAGAAGTCGGCCGATATCCCGGGCTGCCAGGAGCGCACGGCCGATTCGAGCACCCGGGCGCTCTCGGCACCCAACCATCGGATCATCTCCAGCTCGCCGCCGGCCAGTACCATCCTCCTCGTGATCAGGTCGTCCGACACGTCGACCCCGACACCGACGTCGCTCAGCATCTCATCGACGGCGCCGCCGGCCACGTGACGGACCGCCCTCATGAAACCGTCCGCTTCGTACCACGGCACGGCGACCACGTTGAAGCCCAGCTCCTCGAGGTCCCCTTCGGCGGCGAAACGCGCCATCTCCACCGAATTGATCAGTAGCGTCGGCTCGCCGGCGTCGACCAGCCACACCGGTCCGAATCGTTCGGTGCGGTCGATCGGCTGGGAGAGTCCCCCGGTGGCCCACGAGACGGAGCCGGAGGTCCCCACGACGAGCGCGCGCTCGTCGTGGGACTCTCGAATCGCGCGCAGTCCCTCGCGCGCGCGAAGCACCCGCGCTCGACGGTACTCCCTAGCGTTCGGTATCACAGAACTCCGTTCGCCTATGTTTACGTCATCTAACCACATGACATCCATGTGCACAACGAAATCCACAATTTAATTTCAATTTCTGTATTGTGTTCGTTGATGCCGAACTCAGAGACGTCCAGTCGCTACCAAGTTCGCAGCGTCGCGCGCGCGCTTGAGATGCTCGCGGCCGTGGGCGAGAGCGGCGAGGCCGGCCTGACGCTGACCGACATGGCCCAACGCCTCGACATGGCCAAGAGTTCGACCATGGCCGCCGCGCGCACGCTGGCCTCGTTCGGCTTCTTGCGAATCGAGGCACCCGGTCCGCGCTACCACCTCGGTCTCGCACTCCTGCGCTACGGCGACATGGTCGCCCAGATGACGTCGCTGGGCAAGGTGGCGCTGCCCCTGCTGCACGAACTCACTGAGGAGACCGGACTCACGTCGCGACTCGCGATCAACGAGGAGGGTTACCCCGTCTTCGTCGAGCGCGTCGACGGGCGAGGCGCCGTGCGCTTTCACGCTCCCCTCGGCCAGCGTGAGTCGCCGCACAGCACGGGCGCCGGCAAGGCCATCCTGGCCCAGTTGAGCGAGGAGGAAGTCCGCCGCATCGTCGCCCACGAGACGATGGTCGCGCACACCGCCAACACCCTCACGTCGATCGAGGCGGTCTTGAACGAGCTCAAGCACGTCCAACTGGTCGGCTACGCGATCGACAACGAGGAGGAGGCCGAGGGCATCATCTGTGTCGGCGCGCCGATCTTCAACTACAGCGGCGAATGCGTCGGCGCGGTCAGCGTGACCGGGCTCAAGGTCGACATCACCCAGCGGGTGATCGCGCCGCTGTGCACGACGATCTGCACCTACGCCGAACGGATCTCGGCCCTCATCGGAAACGTGCGCCTGGCGTGAGGGCGCTGGTGGTCGCCTCGCCGGGCCACGTCGCCCTCGAGCGCCTGAGTGAACCGAGCGCCGGGACCGACAACGTTCTCGTCGCGCCAATCGCCTGCGGACTCTGCGGCACCGACCTCGAGCTCATCGACGGCACCATCGACCCCGCCTACGTGCGTTATCCGTTGACACTGGGTCACGAGTGGGTCGGCCGCGTCGTCGGCGGCGAGCAGGACGGACTGGTCGTCGTCGAAGGCATCATCCCGTGCGGGGTCTGCGACGAATGCCTCATCGGCGCCACCAACCGCTGTACGACCTACGACGAGATCGGCTTCACCCGACCCGGGGCTGCGGCCGACCTCATCAGCGTGCCCGAGGCTCTCGTGCACCGACTGGACCCGTCGGTGTCCGCACGTGACGCCGTGCTCGTCGAACCGATGTCCGTGGTGTGGCGCGCCCTCTCGCGCACCGCAATCCGCCCGGCCAGCTCCTGCCTCGTCATCGGCGACGGCACGGTGGCACTGCTGGCGGTGCATCTGCTGCAGCGCTTCTCGCCGGCAAGTACGACGGTGCTCGGACTGCGTCGCGCCCAGCGCGACCTGGCCCTGGCGGCCGGCGCGGACGAGTTCGTCACGACCGCGACCGCGCAGCGCTACGACGTCGTGATCGAGGCGGCCGGCCATATCGACGCCGTCTCGACGGCGCTTAAGTGCGTGGCCCGCGGTGGGGCCGTGACCCTGCTCGGGCTGCCGCCGCACGGTGACGTGGTGCCGCTCGCCCCCGACGACCTCGTCAACGACGACCTCACGCTGCAGGGCAGTTTCGGTTACACCCGCGCGGCGTGGGCCGAGGTCGTCGCCCACTTGAACGCCGCGACGCTGCACCCCTCGTTCCTCGTGACCCACGAGTACGCCTTGGATGCGTACGTCGAGGCGCTCGCGATGCTGCGCACCCCTCCCGCGGACGCCGCGCGAGGCAAGGTGCTCCTGCTCATCGCCGACTGACGCCGTTACGTCGCGTCGAGCATGGCCAGTACCTCTTCTTCGCGCCACGCGCCCGGACCGCGCCGCTCGCGCGCCAGCTGGTTGGCCAGACGCTGGAGCAGTTCGTTGACCGGCGTGGCGACGCCGTGAAGCCGACCCAGCAGCACGATCTCGCCCGTCAGGTAGTCGGTCTCGATCGATCCGGTAGCGCGTACCAAGCTCTGCCACGTCGAGCCACCACCGCGTTGCGCATCGGCGATCGGTCGCACGTTCAGCAACTGCGCGCGCCGGGCCTCCTCCTCGTCACGGTCGACGAAGTCGATGCCGGCCCGTGCCAGCACCGCCTGCCCTTCGTCGCGCGCCCGAGCGACCAGCGGGCCCGAACCGTCTGAAGGGCCGCAGACGGCTTCGACGGCGTTGCCCAGGTTCGACAGCAATTTGCCCCATTTCCACCGAGCGATGTCGTCGCGCGCGACCGAATCGAAGTGGGCGGCGCTCAGTGAGCTCGCCATCTCCCGGGCCCGGTCATCGAGCCCCGACGGCCAACGGCCGACGTCTAAGAGACCGTGGATCGGCGACGAGTTGGCCTGGGCCACCCCCGGCTCCAGGTGCGACGCCGGACACATCACGCACGTGGCGTAGACGCGGGCGAAGAGCCGTAGCGCGACCCGTTCATTCTCGACGCCGTTCTGCGCGCAGACGATCGACGTCGTCGCGGGTGCGACGCTGGCGAGCCGCTCCAGCGAGGCGAGCGTGTCCTGGCTCTTGACGCACATGATCACCACGTCGTCACCCGTGAACGACAGCGACTCGGGTCCCTCGACGACGGGTACACGAAAGTTCAGCGTCTCGTCGGGCGTCTCCAGCCGGATGCCGCGATCGCGCAACGCCACATAGTTCTCCCCGCGCGCGACGAAGGTGACGTCGTGGCCGTGCTGGAAGAGACGCGAGCCGATGACCCCGCCGATGGCGCCGGCACCGAAGACGACTACTCGCACCGACGAATCCTAGGACCGTCGCGTCGGCGCGCGACGCCGAGCGCTCACGCCGTCAGGGTGCGATACATGACGTGAAGGCCGACCAACCCCCGCTCGCGGTGGTCGAAGGCCTCGGGTACCGTCGTGAGGATCTCGAAGCCCAATCGCTGCCACAACGCGACGGCCCCGACGTTCGTCTCGACGACGGCGTTGAACTGCATGGCGTGATACCCCTGAGCCCGGGCCCAGTCGATCACGTAGGTCCCCATGGCGAGCCCGACGCCGTGACCTTGATGATCGGGGCTCACCATGAAACTCGCGGTCGCCACGTGCGACCCGCGCCCGGGGCGATTCGGTCCCATCTTCGCCGAGCCGAGCACGGTCCCGTCATCGAGCGCGACGACGCAGTGGCCGGGTGGCGGCTCCATCCACAGTTCTCGCGCCGCGTCACTCGAGAGATCGTCGGGGTAGGCGTAGGTCTCACCCTGCTCGACGATGGTGTGAAAGATCGGATAGATGTCCGGCCAATCCGAGCTACGGGCCTCCCTGATGTTCACGATGCGCGATTGTAATCGCCCCGATGGATCCCCAGGAGGTGGTCTCCTCGACGCGAACCTGTGAAAAGCCTGAGAACGAGGTAGCCAATGATTCATGGAAGTTCCTCAGTGCGACCACGACGCGACGGTGGCGATCGCCGCGACAAAAAAGCCGTGTGCTAGACCGGACGTGAACGCGTTCATCACGATTATTGGCATCACTATGAATGAGGAGAACCGCCGATGAAGAACTCGACAACACGACTGATCGACCATCGACCACGCCGCACGAGGCTCGCCCTTTCGTTCGGCGCGACCGCGTTGGTTCTCGCGAGTCTCACGATTGCGTCGGGCGCGGCCACGTCCGCGGCGGTCCGGCCGCTCGCCGCCAGCGCCCCGTGCGCGACCTCGGTGTCGGCCGGTACCGGCACGGTGGCCGGTTCCCTGATCCTCGGCGTGACTGCCGGCACCACGAAGGTCACCTTCGACTGCAACACCAGTGCCAGCCCCTCTATCGTCGCCGAGGCCTCGCTGCTCGACGCGATAGGCACCTCAACGGTCTCTGAGACCTCCGAGGCCGACATCGCCTCGCTCGGCTCCTTCACCGCCAGCACCACCGACACCGGATGTCCGGCCGCGGTCGCCGGCCAGTGCACGATCGCCACGTTCACCGTGCCCGCCGCGTTCAGCGCGTCCGACGCCAAGGCCACCTGCCCCCCCTCCCAGGCCGAGATCAACGTCGGCCTCTTCGGCTGCGCGATCGCCGTCGCCACCGCGGCCGAACAGCCGGTCGATGAGTTCCTGATGACCTACGCCAGCGAGACCACGCCACCGAACCCCCCGACGATCTCGGCGACGCCCACGACCGGGGCACCCGGTGGGGTGATCAACGTCAGCGACTCGTCGGGCAACACCGGCTACTGGTGGGCCAACGCCATCCAGATGAGTCAGGCCCAGGCCCTGGGCGCTGCCGCCACCGCGGCGCCGCCCTCCTGTAGCGGCAGCGCCTACGGTACGGTCCCCGCGGCCCTGCTCGCCGTCAACTGGTTCCCCGCGGGCAGCACCACGGCGATCGCCGGCAGCGCGGTCAACGTCTCGATCTCCAACGACTGCTACGACGGCACGACGCTGCACGCCCCGGTGCTCAGCGGCACCATCCCCGTCCCGGCGTCGGTGACCGTCGGGACCACCTACACCGTCTACCTCTGTGAGACGAACTTCACGCCCGAGCCGAGCAACGACGCCCAGGCGGCCGCCCACTGCGGCGCCGGGTCCTGGATCGACCAGTCCTTCGCCGTCACGGCCGTGTCCGGCATCGCCCAGTCGGCCCTGACGCTCACCAGCGTCAGCGGCGTGCTCGGCGTACCGCTCACCCTCACCTCGAGCGGCGGCTCAGGTACCGGCGCCGTGAGCTTCAGTGTCGCTGACGGCACCGCGTCGGGCTGTCTCATCACGGCCGGGGTGCTCAGCGCCACGGGCGCGGGCACTTGCCTGGTGACGGCCACCAAGGCCGGTGATTCGACCTACCTGCCCGTCTCTTCGACGGCCACTGCGGTGGCCCTCTCCGCCGGGCACGTGACCAAGCTCGTGACCAGGTCCGTCGCGCTCTCCAGTTTCGCATCGAAGTTGCCCCTTAAGATCTCGTGCAAGGAGTCAAAGTGCGTCGGTCAGATTAGCGTCAGCGCGAAAATCACGCGAAGGAGTTTGAGCGACGTGACCATCGTCTTCGCGACGGGCGCTTACAGCATCGGCGCCAACACGACCAAGACCGTCGTGACCCATTTGACGTCCGGAGCCAGGCTCTTCATAGCTACGTTTGTTGATCACCCGCCACTTTCGGGGATCGTCAACGTGACCGACAACCTGGGCAAGAAGCACACCTACATCGGACGGGTCTCGCTCCTCAAATAGGTGAACGCGCGCGGGCCGGCGCGGCGAACGGGTCCGGCGAGTCGTGGCGTTGTACGCACCCACGAAGGTCGACGCCCTTGAGCGACTAGAAATATGTCATGACCACTGTGCACGAAGCCTCGCCCGGCACGACGCGCGTCGGGTGGATCGGGGCGGGCGTGATGGGCTCGTCGATGTGTTCGCACCTGCTCAGCGCCGGTTTCAGCGTCACCCTCTTCTCGCGAACCCGGGCCAAAGCCGACGAACTGGTCGGCGCGGGCGCCACCTGGGCCGACTCGCCGGGCGACGTCGCGGCCCGTAGCGACGTCGTCTTCACGATGCTGGGCTTCCCCGCCGACGTCCGCGAGGTCGTGCTCGGCCCGGGCGGACTCGTCGAGTCGGCCCACGAGGGCGCGATCTTGGTAGACATGTCCACCAGCGAGCCGGCCCTGGCGGTGCAGATCGCCGAAACGGCCGCCACTCGAGGCGTCCACTCGCTCGACGCGCCGGTCTCGGGCGGTGATATCGGAGCGAAGAACGCCACCCTCTCGATCATGGTGGGCGGCCCCGCTGACGTCGTCCACGCGGTCGAGCCCTGCTTGTCGGTGATGGGCACCACCATCGTGCGCCAGGGCGACCACGGCGCGGGCCAGCACACCAAGATGATGAACCAGATCCTCATCGCGTCGGGCATGGTGGGGGTCTGCGAAGCGCTGCTCTACGCCTACCGGGCCGGGTTGGACCTCGAGACCGTGCTGTCGTCGGTCAGCGGGGGTGCGGCGGGCAGTTGGTCGCTCACCAACCTGGCGCCGCGGGCGATCGCCGGCAACATGGCCCCCGGTTTCCTCGTCGACCACTTCGTCAAGGACATGGGGATCGCGCTGGCCGAAGCGGGCCGCATGCAGCTGTCGCTGCCCGGTCTGGCCCTCGCCCATCAGCTCTACGTGGCGCTGCAGGCCCAGGGTGGAGGTCGTAACGGTACCCAGTCGCTGATCCGCGCGCTGAGCACACTGTCCGGTCTGGACTGGGATCACCGTTGAGGCGGCCGATTGACAATCCGGACGAGGCCATCGCGGCGACGTCCGACGGTTCGACCTCGCCCCCGTGCCTCGCCCATCGCGAGGATCCCTCGTGAAGCCGCGCGTGACCGTCGCCCCCCACGTAGCCGACTGGGC
>JBEKKW010000036.1:0-21344 GCA_050010495.1 Acidimicrobiales bacterium | reverse complement strand
GGCGTTGCTGCGTCAGACTTTCGTCCATTGCGCAAGATTCCCCACTGCTGCCTCCCGTAGGAGTCTGGACCGTGTCTCAGTTCCAGTGTGGCTGATCGTCCTCTCAGACCAGCTATCCGTCGATGCCTTGGTGGGCCGTTACCCCGCCAACAAGCTGATGGACCGCGAGCCCCTCCCGAAGCGAAAAAACATTTCTTCCATCGACCATGCGGTCATTGGAAGGTATCCGGTATCACCCGTTCGCCACTAAATCTTCCAGAGCAAGCTCCTTGGATTCCGTTCGACTTGCATGTGTTAAGCACGCCGCCAGCGTTCATTCTGAGCCAGAATCAAACTCTCCATCAAGATTTTTCACGGACCGAAGTCCCCTACGAATCAGAGAGCCAGATGAAAGACTCTAATTTTCATCTGACGACAACGGATCCACGGGGTGGACCCATTGCCTACTACTCACTTCTTTTGACGAACGACGCGTCCGGTTAGATCCGTCCATCGTCGCCCGTACTGGCTTTTGGCTCTCGTTCTTCCGTTTTCAAGGAGCGACAACGCACACGACCGAGGTCGGAGGTGCGAAGTACACCATCTCGGGATTGCTCCCTCGAACCCGTAGTTGTTTTAACCCAACTACGGGGATGCCCACCTTAACAGCGCGCTGCGACCGGGTGCAAATGCACCGGGCCTCCGTCTCCGTGGTGGGATAACCACTTTAGCACCTCGGGGGACCAAAGTTGCCCTTGGCAGCGCCGCGAGTGGACGACGCGCGGCAGCGAGGCCGTCCCCTCCGCAGGCCTGCTTGGTAGGTTCGAATCGACCACCACGAGGAGGAACCCATGGCCCTGGACTCGTTCGAGCGCTTCCCCCTGACGTTCGGCCCCTCCCCCATCCATCCGCTCGAGCGTCTGAGCGCGCACCTCGGCGGTGCGACGGTGTGGGCGAAGCGCGACGACGTCAATTCCGGCCTCGCCTTCGGGGGCAACAAGGTGCGCAAGCTCGAGTACCTGGTCGCCGACGCACTTAACCAGGGCTGCGACACGCTCGTGTCGATCGGCGGCGTCCAGTCCAACCACACCCGCCAGGTGGCGGCCGCGGCCGCCCACGCCGGACTCAAGTGCGTGCTGGTCCAGGAGAGCTGGGTCGACTGGCCCGACGTCACGTACGACCGGGTCGGCAA
Source organism: Acidimicrobiales bacterium (assembly GCA_050010495.1). Lineage (GTDB taxonomy): Bacteria > Actinomycetota > Acidimicrobiia > Acidimicrobiales > RAAP-2 > RAAP-2. The sequence goes on along the minus strand of JBEKKW010000036.1, from coordinate 20,173 downwards.
CATCCTGCTCAGCCGTCTGATGGGTGCCGACGTGCGACTGGTGAAGGCCGGCTTCGGCATTGGCTTCAAGGAGAGTTGGGAGCGGGCCTTGGCCGAGGTCGAACAGCGCGGCGGCAAGCCCTACGCCATTCCCGCCGGCGCGTCGGACCACCGTCTCGGCGGCCTGGGGTTCGCGCGGTGGGCGCTCGAGGTCCGCCAACAGGAACGCGACCTGGGCGTGCACTTCGACTTTGTGTTCGTCTGCTCCGTGACGGGGTCGACCCAGGCCGGCATGATCGCCGGCTTCGCCCTCGAGAACGACGGGCCCGTGGTCGTGGGCATCGACGCGTCGGCCAAGCCGGCCGAGACCTGGGCCCAGGTGGCGCGCATCGCCCGCAACACCGCGCAGCTGATCGGGATCGAGCGCGAGATCGCCGATGACGAGGTGGTCCTCGACGATCGTTACCACGCCGGCACCTACGGCATCCCCGACGAGCGCACGCTCGCCGCGATGCGACTCGGGGCGTCTCTCGAAGCGATGATCACCGACCCGGTCTACGAGGGCAAATCGTTAGCCGGCCTGATCGACATGGTCACGAACCACGAGGTGCCGAAAAACGCCCACGTGCTCTTCGCCCACCTCGGCGGACAGCCGGCGCTCAACGCCTACGCGTCGCTCTTCGTCTAGGGGGCCGCGGCGGCGCTCGTGACGACCGTCGCCTGCTCCACGAACGCGCTCAGTGTTCCGATGAGGTGCATCTCGTCGAGAGTGCGCGCGCGAGAGTTGAGCAGTTCCTCGGTGCAGACGAGATAGGCGAGGCACCGCGCCCGGCTCACCGCCACGTTGAGGCGGTTTCGCGAGAACAGGAACTCCGGACCGCGCGGCATGTCCGGACCGGAGGAGGTCGTCATCGTGAAGAACACCACGGGCGCCTCCTGGCCTTGGAACTTGTCCACGGTGCCGGCGCGGACACCGGCCAATCCCGCCTCGCGGCTGAAGTCGCGCAGCAGGAGATCGACCTGGTCGTTATAGGGAGCGACGACCATGAAGTCGCGCGCCGTCAGCGTCGCCGACTCCCCTTCTTGGTTGACCCAGGGGGTGCCCAGCATCGAGCGGATCTGTTCGATCACCAACGACGACTCCTCCGTCGACTCGGTGGATCGTCCGACGTGCGCCGAGCGGATCCAGCGGAGGCCCGTGCCGAACTCGGTGCGCTGTTGCGCGCAACTGGAGTGGCTCGTGAGGCGGCCCTCGTAGATCTGATGGGAGATGAAGGCGCAGACGTCGGGGTGCATGCGCCTCGTCTCGGAGATGAAGACGCCCCGGTCGTCGGGGACGGTCACGTGCTCGCCGAGCACGTGCTCGAGCACGCTGGCACCCGAGCCGCCCGGGTGCTCGGCCTGGGATACCTGGGCCAGTTGCAGGGGGTCGCCCAGCAGGATCAGACTGCGCGCGCCGTTGGCCGCCGCGATCGTGTCGGCCAGCGACAGCTGACCCGCTTCGTCGACGATCAGCACGTCCACCGGATAGGGCCGGATGCCGGCGCGCGACCAGAGCCACGTCGTCCCGGCGACGAGATTGAAGTCGTTGCTCTCGAACTCCGCGGCCTTGGGGTTGTAGCGCACGCCGTCGATGCCGCCCCCTCGGGGCCGGGGGCCCTGGCGAAGGGTCCTCACCCGATCTAGGTCGCCGTGTTCGGCGAAGACGTCGAGGGTGGCTTGGAGCAGGTTGTTGATCGCCGCGTGGCTCATGGCGGTGATGCCAACGCGCCGGCCGTCCGTTATCAATCGGTGGATGATGTGGGCACCGCTGTAGGTCTTGCCCGTGCCCGGCGGCCCCTGGATCGCGACGTAGCTGCGGTCGAGATGGCCCACCCACTCCAGGATCGCGTCGAGGTCGTCGCGAAAGAGCCCGTCGACCGGACCACCTCCCGAAATGAACCTCGGGCGGTCGCGGCCGAGCAACGCCATCGACACCGCGCTGGGCGGATCGTCGGACGTGGGGTGCAGCACCTGTTCGGCGAGGTGGAACAGCACGCCTGGCTTCTCGCGGGGCCAGTAGTACTTGTCGACGGTGATCGCGATGGGTAGTCCCCCGGCCTCCTCGTCGACCGCGCGCCAGCGAATCGTCAGCTCGCGGCGCCCGTGGTCGATCTCGATGATGCGCCCGTAGCCGTGCTCGACGCCGACGCCCGTGTAGAGCACGCTCGCCTGGCGCTCGAACAGCGAAGTGTCCACGGCCTGCTCGGGCCACGTCAGGACCGCGTGGCGCGTGGCCTCGCCAGCGCGCGTGGCGCCCTCTTCGAATCGTACGAACGAGAGGTTCGCGATGTAGTCGGGGTCCACGTAGAGCGATCCGAAATCCGACGACAGCGACGCGAATTTCGGTGCGACGTCGGCCGATCGCTCGCGGCCCCAGTAGTTCAAGAGGTCGCCCAGCAGGTGTTCGGGGCTCTCGGGACCGAACGTGCGCAGACCCTCGACGAGGGCATCGGTGTCGAGTTCGTGCGACGGCGCCTCCGTGGTCGCCTCGCGCCACTCGAGGTCCGCGGGACGCTGCTCCAGCAGCCAATCGCGCAACGCCCTCGTGGCGCGAACGTCATCGTGGTTGTAGCGCGCGATGTTCTCGAGCAGCGCCGGACGGCCCGTCTTCATCCACTGCTCGTATTCGACGACCGCGCCGGCGCCCCCTTCGATGTCGCCCGTGCGGGTGAAGCCGGTCAGTTGCTCAAGATCCTTCAGACCGTACGACTCGGTCCCCACGCGCAGGGCGTTGCGGGCCACGACGAAGAGGTCGACGAAGAGACCGGTCTCGACCAGTTCGGTGAGCAGCACCTCGTCGCGCGTCCCACGCGTCAGGCGCTCGAGCGAGGATCGCTCGGTGTGGTTGTAGTGGTACACGTGCATCGAGGGATGGGCCCGCCGGCGGGCCGCGAAGTACTCCACCAGCCCACCGATCATCATCGCCTGCTCGTCGAGGTCGTGGGCCCAACGCGCGTCGTAGCGCCACGTCGAGTCCGGGTCGCGCACCAAGAGGCCGGCCAGGAAGAACAGTCCGTCGCGTGCCGTCCAGAAGGGATGGCCCTCGAAGTCGAAGAACAGGTCCCCGTCATCGGGCGCCGGCATCAACTCGAAGCCGTGGCCGTAGACCGGGTCGTCACCCCGCTCGACCAGTTCGAAGTGCGGCACGCGCTCGGTCCCCGCTCGCGAGGCCACCTGCAGCGCGGCCTGTCGGGTCAGACGGTGCAGGTTGTCGTCGTGGACGTCGGCGACCGGCGCACGCCGGTTGGCCAGTTCGACGACCGTGCGCACGCCGGCGCTCTCGAAGGCCTCGCGCTCGGGAACACGAATGTTGGCCACGTAGACGAGCGAATCGCCGTCGCGCCATTCGCCCTGGCAGCGACCGGAGAACTCGCAGACCTCGCAGTGGGTGCACGGTTCCGGTTTCGTGGCGATCGTGGTCTGCTCCTGGTTCAAGAGCACCGTCAGTTGCCGACGCAGACGGCGCCAGTAGGGGCTGAACTGTTCGACCTCGAGCGACTCCTGCTCGCCCGACCCGAGCCAGAGGTGCATCCGCCGCGGTGCGGCGCCGCAGAGGGCCGCTATCGCCTCGGCGTAGAAGCACAGCTGCAGCACGTGTCCCGGTTTGGCCTCCGTACGCGTCAGCTTGGCGTCGATCGGCTCGTAGGTGGCGAACCCCTCTTCGGCCTCGACGCGAACGAGGAAGTCGGCGATGCCCCGGATGCCGTCGTGCACGAAGGGCATCTGGTAGATGACGTCGTGGCCCCGGTCCAGCACGCCGCGCACGCGAGCGACCCACTGCACGAAGGTCTCGTCGGGATTGCGACCGGGTACCTGGTAGACGGAGCGCCCGGCGTTCTCCAGATCGGCGAGACAGGCCCGCTCGTGGGACGTCCCCTTCTCGACGAGCAGCTGCGCCAGAGAGCCCAGGGGGGGCGCCTCCACCGCGAGCAGTCCGGAATCGGCCTGGTTGCGCAGGGAGAGGAAGTGGGCGCACTCGAGCCACGCCGTGATCTTCGAAGGGGTCAGCAGCCGTTCAGGCATTGCTCGGCGGTACCGGTCGGATGGTCACCTGTCGATTGTCCCCTTCGGCTGTGACAGCGGGCTCGCCACACTCAGCGCAGCGCCGCGAAGGCCGACAGGGCACTCGGGACGACACCCGTGACGATCTGCAGTGCCAGCAACTTGCCGGTGATCGGGCCGAGCGTGATGCCCCACATGCCGTGGCCCCCGGCGACGAAGACACCCTCGACGTTGGTGGCCCCGACGACCGGCAGGCCGTCCACCGAGACGGGACGAGGTCCGACCCACACGTCGCTCACGTGGTCCCAGTCGACGCCACCGAGCAGAGGGCGCACCGAGCGCACCAGGGCGTCGACGCGCGACTGCACGATCGGCGCATCGGGCGAGCGGAACTCCATGGTGCCCCCGACCCGCAACCCGCCTCGGTACGGCGTGCAGGCGACCCGGGCCCAGGGGAAGTAGATCGGGCCCGTCGCGGGGACGTCGGTCGCGACCACCAGGGAGTAGCCGCGCCCCGCCTGGACCCGCACGCGCACGCCCAGGGGCCGCGCCAGCACGTTGAGCCACGCCCCCGTGGCCACCACGACGGCGTCGGCCCGCTCGCTCTGGCCGTCGTCCACGACCGTGACGGCGCCGTCCTCTCGGCGCAGGTCCGTCACCGAGGATCCGGTTCGCAGGGTGGCGCCTCGCGCCACCACCGAGGCGGCGAGGGAGTGGACGAACTCCTCGGGGTCCAGATAGCGCTGACCGTCGATGCGCAGCACCAGGCGTACCCGCTGACCGATCTGGGGGGCGAGCGAGCGAGCCTGCGCGACGGTCACCTCTTCGAGGGACACGGCCTGGCCGGCGGCGCGGATGTGCTCGACCTCGCGGCGCAGACCCTCAGCCTCGTCGTCGCGGGTGAAGCACGCCATGATCGGCGCGGCAATCGTGGGCGACGTGACGCCGTGCTCGGCCAGTTCGTCGAAGGCGCCCAACGCGTCGCGATTGACGTCCAGGAATCCCTGCATCGCCCGGTGCCACTGGGACTGGGTGCAGTGGGCCGCGAAGCGCACGAGGAAGCGCCAAAGGTTGAGGTTCGACGTAGGCGGCACCGAGAGCGAGGCCGCGGGGTCGAGCAGGGCCCGTAGTCCGTAGCGCAGCACGCTCGGCTCGGGCAGTGGAATGGCCATCGCCGGAGAGAGCCATCCGGCGTTGCCCCACGAGGATCCGGCCGCGACGCCCACTCGGTCGACGACCGTGACGTCGACGCCGTACTCCTGGAGGAACCAGGCCGTCGACAGTCCGACCATGCCCGCGCCGACGACCACCACGTGGCGCGGCGCCGACGAGGGAGATGACATAGGCCCAATGTACTGGCCTCGCCTTCGACGAGGGCGAGCGAGCTACCCGTTGACCCGCTCGCGCGCGCGAGCGATTCCCACACGCAAACGCTCGCCCTGGGCTTCGCGCGCCGCGGGTCCGGACCCGCCGGCGGAACGGCGGGCGTTGAGCGAGGCGCCCGGAGCGAACAGGTCCGCGTAGCCCGAGAAGCGCTCGCTGGCCGCGACCGCGTCGCGCAGCGACGTCCCCGAACGCTGCGCCTCGCCGACCAGTCGACCGACCTCTTCGTGGGCCTGGCGAAAGGGGACGCCCTGGTCGACGAAACGTTCGGCGATGTCCATCGCCACGAGGGTCTCGTCGTCGGCCGCGAGCGCCGCGACGTCGGCGTGGAAGGTTATCGAGTGATAGGCCCCGTCGATCGCCGCCAGCATCAACAGGACCTGGCCAATGGAGTCGAAGAGCGGTTCCTTGTCCTCCTGCAGGTCGCGGTTGTACGAGAGCGGCAGGCCCTTGAGCGTCACCAGCAGGCCCGTCAGGTTGCCCACCAGTCGACCGCTCTTGCCCCGGGCCAGTTCGGCCACGTCACTGTTCTTCTTGTGCGGCAGCATCGACGAGCCCGTCGTGTAGTCGTCGCCGAGGGCGGCGAAGTGGAACTCGCTCGTGGTCCAGAGCACCAGCTCCTCGCCCATGCGCGACAGGTGCACGCCGATCATCGCCACGTCGAAGAGTGTCTCGGCGACGAAGTCCCGGTCGCTCACGGCGTCGAGGGAGTTGGCGAAGGCCTCGCGAAAGCCGAGGAGGCGCGCCGTCAGTTCGGGCTGCAGGGGCAGCGACGTCCCGGCCAGGGCGCCGGCCCCGAGGGGCGAGACGTCCATGCGCTCCCGGGCGTCCATGAGCCGATCGACGTCTCGCAGCAGCGACCAGGCGTGCGCGTTCAGGTGATGGGCGAGCAACACGGGCTGGGCCCGCTGCAGGTGGGTGTACCCGGGCAGGTAGGCGTCGCGCTGGCGCAGTCCCACTTCGACCAACGTGTCGATCAGGCGCAGCAGCGCGCCGGCGACCTCGGTCGTCGCGTCGCGACAGAAGAGGCGCATGGTCGTGGCCACCTGGTCGTTGCGGCTGCGCCCGGTGTGGATCTTGGCCCCCGTCGGCCCGGCCAGCTCGGTGGCGCGACGTTCGATCGCCATGTGGACGTCCTCGTCGTTGGCCTCGCGCACGAAGGTGCCGGCCTCGAACTCGCCGGCGATCTCGTCGAGCGTCGACAGGAGCAACAGGCACTCGTCGCTGGAGAGGAGACCGGCCGCCTCCAGGCCGCGCACGTGGGCCTTGGTGCCCCGGATGTCGTGGGCGTAGAGGACGTGGTCGAACGAGTAGCTCTCCGACAGGTCCCACAGCGATTGGGCCATGGGTGACGAGAACCGTCCGCTCCAGAGAGTCATGACCGCGGCGTCGCGTTCTTCGCGCCCTGGCGCGCCGCCCAGGTCTTGATGCCCAGGCCGTAGATCTTGACGAAGCCCTCGGAGTCGGCATGGTGGAACTTGTCACCGGCGTCGTAGGTCGCCAGGCCGTAGTCGTAGAGCGAATGGGGACTGCGTCGACCGGTGACACGCAACAGGCCGGGCGCCTCGAAGCGCAGCCGCACGTCGCCGCTGACGTGACGCTGCGTCTCGAGGATGAAGGCGTCGAGGGCCTCCTTCAGCGGCGAGAACCACATGCCGTCGTAGACCAGTTCGGCCCAGCGGATGTCGAGTCGGGCCTTCTCGTGCGCCAGGTCGCGCTCGAGCACCAGGTCTTCGAGTTCGCCGTGCGCCGCGATGATCGCCAGGGCCGCCGGGCACTCGTAAACCTCACGGCTCTTGATGCCGACCCGACGGTTCTCCACCATGTCGATGCGTCCGAAACCGGTCGACCCGGCGCGGTGGTTGAGGGTTCGAATCAGATCGGCCAGCGCCATCACCGCCCCGTCGATCGCAACCGGGAGACCGTGCTCAAACGAAAGGGTCAGCTCGATCGGCTCGGTGGCGCGCACGCGCGTAAGGGTCAGCGGCTCGTCGGGCGGCGCGGCCCACGGGTCCTCCATGGCCCCGCACTCGATCGCGCGACCCCAGAGGTTCTCGTCGATGGAGTAGATCTTGTCCTTGGTGGCCTTGACGGGCACCTCCCACTTCTCGGCGTAGTCCACTGAGGCGTCGCGAGTCATGCCCCAGTTGCGTGCCGGTGCGAGCACCTCGAGGTCGGGCGCCAGCGCGTGGGTCGCGACTTCGAAGCGGACCTGGTCGTTGCCCTTGCCCGTGCAGCCGTGCGCCACGGCGCCGGCGTCGAATCTTCGGGCCTGATCCACGAGGTGGCGCACGATCACCGGACGCGAGAGCGCGGACACCAGCGGGTACTTGCCCTCGTAACGGGCGTTCGCGAGGATGGCGTTCGCGCAGAACTCCTCGGCCATCTCGTTGCGGGCGTCGACCACCACGCACTCGATCGCGCCCGCGGCCAGGGCGCGGGCGCGGATGTCGTCGAAACTTTCCGCACTCTCGGGGTCCTGTCCGACGTCAACGAGCACGCAGACGACCTCGAGCCCCCACTCCTCCATCATCCAGCGGATGGCGACCGAGGTGTCCAGTCCCCCGCTGTAGGCGAGCACCACCCGTTTGGCCATGACTACTCCCCCTTCTGCGGCGCAAGCGTCTCGGCGAATCCGGCGAGGGAGCGGAACTCGGCCGCCAGATCGTCACCGCCGCGGGCCTCACTGGCGATCACCAGTATGGTGTCGTCGCCGGCCACCGTGCCCAGCACACCGTCGAGCACGCTGCGGTCCAGCGCCGACGCCACGACGTGGGCGCAGCCCGGCGGGGTGCGCAGCACCACCAGGTTGGCCGAGCTGTCGACCGAGACGACCCACTCGCCCATCATTCGTCGCAGGTGGTCCAGTGGCGCCGCGGTCAATTTGGGCGCCATCGCGATGACGATGCGCCGGCTGCCGTGCTCGTCACGGACCTTGATGGTGCCGAGCTCCTGCAGGTCACGGGTGACCGTGGCCTGGGTCGCGGTTATGTCCTCGGCCTGCAGGCGCAGCACCAGTTGGGCGGCCGTCGAGATCACCTCGCGTTCGAGCAGTTCAGAGATGCGGTGCTGGCGCTGGGTCTTGGTCATTCGTTCTCCTCTTTCATCCACCGAAGGACGCCGATCATGGCTGAACGGCGGTGAAACACCTGGCGCCACACGAGCGAGTTCGCGCCATCGAGCACGTCGCTCGTGACCTCCTCGCCGCGATGCGCGGGCAGGCAGTGCAGCACGGCGGCACCGGGCTTGGCGCTCGCCATCAGTTGCTCGTCGAGGCGAAACGGCGAGAGGTCACGACGGCGCACCTCGGTCTCGGCTTCGAGGCCCATCGAGACCCACGCGTCGGTGTAGACCGCGTCGGCCCCCTCGACGGCGTTCGCCGCCGAGTCGGTGAGGAGAAGTTCGCCCCCGCCCCGCACCTGCCTCGGATCCTCCGCTCCGCCCGGTCGTAGCTGGTAGCCGTCCGGAGCTCCGACGCGGACGTTGACGCCGAGACGCAGTAGCGCCACCGCCAGCGAGCGCGTGACGTTGGTGGCGTCGCCGACGTAGGCGACCTCCAGACCGCCCAGTCCCACCACGTCGCCGCCGGCGAAGTGATCGGCCAGCGTCAGCACGTCGGCGACGGCCTGGGTGGGGTGGGCCACGTTGCTTAGGAGGTTGATGAGTGACAGCCGTTCGTTCGTCGCGCCACGGATGCGTGCGAAGACGTCGTGGTTGCGCACCCGTAGCGCCGCGATGGCGTACATCTCGCTCAGGGTGCGACCGACGTCCTCGGCGCTCTCCCTCGAGTCCAGGCCTATCTCCTCGTCGCTGAAGAACGTGGCGTAGCCGCCCAGCTCGTGCACCGCCGCCGAGCAGGCGGCGCGGGTGCGAAGGCTCGGCCGCTCGAAGACCAGGGCCACACCCTGGCCGATGAGCGTCTCGTCATCGAAGGGCGAGCAGGCGAGCTCGTAGATGCGCGCCAGCGACTCGTCGCTCTGTTCTTCGACGGTGATGAAATGCTTGCTCATCGCACCACCTCCGTCGTGGGTGTCTCGCCCGCGAGGGCGTCACGCAGCGCGTGGCTCCGTGACCCGTTGGCCAGGACCACGCGCTCGGCCCCGGCTTCGAGGGCGTCGAGGGCCGCGATCATCTTGGGCCGCATGCCGTCGCGGGCGGCGCCCGAGTGCACCAGCGCCCGGACCTGCGGCGCGTTCGCGCTTGCGAGCACGCTCAACTCGTCGTCGGGGTCGTTGCGCAACTGGTCGACGTCGCTCAACAGCACGAGCGAGCGGGCCGCGAGGGCGCCGGCGAGGGCGCCGGCCACGGTGTCGGCGTTGCAGTTGAGGAACTGGCCCTGATCGTCGACGGCGACCGGACTGACGACCGGCGTCACGCCCGAGGCCCACAGCGCGCCCACGATCTCGGTGCGGACCTTGGGGGCGGCACCGGCGCGGCCCCACACGTCGCCCAGCGGCGACGACTCGAGCAGCGTCGCGTCGACGCCGGTCAGTCCGACGCTCGCCAGGCCGGCGCGATTGAAGGCCGCCGTGATGTGCCCGTTCACCTCGTCCAGGGCCATCTTCACGTAGCGCATCGCCGCGCCGCTGGTCACGCGCAGGCCTTCGTGGAATCGGCTCTCCAGGCCGACCTCGTCCAACAGCGACGCGATCTGGGGTCCTCCGCCGTGCACCACCAGTACCCGCGTGCCGGCGTCGCGCAGCGCGGCGATGTCCTGGGCCAGGTCCACCAGCACGGGGCTGGCCGGGCTCAGGTCGTCGAGGGCGTGACCGCCGAGTTTGACGATGAGACGGCTCACGGTGTCACGCCCGACATCGGAAGGGCCAAGGTCTCGACGCGGCCGGTGGCGACGTTCCAGGCCTGGATGGCCTGCCCGGCCGCCCCCTTGATGAGGTTGTCCAGGGAGCTCAGGACGACGAGCCAGCCGGTGCGCTCGTCGACGCGGGCGCTGATGAAGCACAGGTTGCTGCCCACGGGGTCCTTCAGGGTAGGCGGCTCGTCGCAGACCACGATGAAGGGATCGTGGGCGTAGACCTCGCGAAGCAGGGTCAGCGCGCCGTCGCTCGACAGGACCGTGCTCGTGCGGGCGTAGGCGGTGACGAGCAGTCCGCGGCTCGCGGCGACCAGGTGGGGCGTGAAGAGCACCTCGGCCCCGATCTCTTGCTCGATCTCGGGCGTGTGGCGATGGCGCAGCAGGCCGTAGGCCTCGGCGCTGCCCTCGAGACGTCCGAAATGGAGCCGGTCGCTGGCGGCCCGCCCGGCGCCCGAGACCCCGCTCAGGGCGTTGATCACGACGCCCTGGCGTTCGACGAGGCCACGGTCGAGGAAGGGACCGAGCGCCAGCGCGCTGGCCGTCGGGTAGCAACCGGGCACGGCGATCAATCGAGCCCCGACGAGGTCGGCGCGATGGCGTTCGACGAGTCCGTAGACCGCCTCGGCCAGCAGGGCCGGCGCCGAGTGCTCGTCGCCGTACCACTCGGGGTACAGCGACGCGCGCGCGAGACGAAAATCCGCGCCGAGGTCGACGACCTGCACGCCCCGCTCGAGCAGCCCCGGCACCAGACGCTGGCTCTGGCCGTGCGGCAGGGCCACGAAGGCGACGTCGACGTCGGTCTCGTCCACAGCCGAGGTGGGCGCGAAGACGGTGTCGCGATAGAGCGCGGCCAGGGCCGGCACGTGGTCGGCGATCCGGCGCCCCGCGCTGGTCTCGCCGGTCGCCACCACGACGTCCATGTCGGGGTGCTGCGCGCACAGGCGCAACAGCTCGGCGCCGGCGTAGCCCGAGCCTCCGATGATCGCGATCCGCATATGACATTTTATGCACACCAGGGGACAAAAGTGCAAGTGAAAGTTGCTGCCCACTAGGCTGGGCCGATGTCGAAGCGCGGATGGCTCCTTTTCATGGCCATGGCCGTCATCTGGGGCATCCCCTACCTCTTGATCCGCATCGCCGTGCGCCACCTCGACCCGGGCGTCTTGGTGCTCGGTCGCACCCTCCCGGCGGCGGCGCTGATGCTGCCGCTGGTGGCCTCGCGCGGGCAGTTGCCCCTGTTGCGCAAGAACCTCTTCTGGATCGCCACTTTCGGGGTCGTCGAGTTCGGCATCCCGTGGTTCTTGATGTCGACGTCGGAGAAGCACATCACCAGTTCACTCACCAGCCTGCTGATCTGCGCCGTGCCGCTCTTCGCGGTCGTGGCCCAGCGCGTGCGTCGCACCGAGGACCACATCACGCGCCGCCGTCTCGCCGGCCTGGCGATCGGCGCCGCCGGGGTGGCCTTCCTGGTCGGCCTCGACCTACGCGGTGGGTCGATCACCTGGATTGGCTTCATGATGGTCGTAGCGCTCGGCTACACCATTGGCCCGATCATCCTGGCGACCAAGCTGAGCCAGGTCCCCGGCCCGGTCGTGGTGGCCGGCGCCACCTCCATCGTGGCCCTGTGCTGGGTCCCCTGGAGCGTCGCCCACTGGCCCGCCCACGTGTCGGGCGAGACCCTAAGTTGCGTGGCGGTCCTCTCGGTCGTCTGCACCGCCGGGGCCTTCCTCACGTTCTTCGAGCTGGTCAAGGAGGTCGGTTCGACGCGCAGCGTCGTCGTGACCTACTTCAACACGGCCATCGCGGTGGTGCTGGGCATCGCGCTGCTGCACGAGCCGCTGACGGCCGGCATCCTCGTGGGCTTCCCGCTCGTGCTGCTCGGCTGCATCCTCGCGACCAGCGCCCGGCGTGACGTCGTCACGCCGGGCTGAAGCGCGCCGAGACGCGCACGTCGCCGTCGACGACCAGCCACATGCGCCCGGGGGCGCTGACCAGGTCGACGCGGTCGCCCTCGAGCAACGCGCCGTGGAAGGTGACCATCGCCTCTTGGGGCGTCGTGTCGGCGGCCTCGGTCGCCGCCTGCCAGATGGCCGCGTTGTTCACGTGGTCGACGACGTCGAAGTCGGCCCGACGCAGGGGCCACGGCCGGGTGGGCGCGCCCTCGGGCGGCGGCTCCAGCGTCACGCGGCCCGAGACCTTGCGGCCCTGGGCCGCCTCGCCGTAGAGGTCGAGGAAGTAGGGCGGGAGCCGCTGGGGCAGGCCGCTGGCGTTGAGGGGCACCCACAGCGAGGCCGTGTCGATCAGCAGGTCGTCGCCGACGCAGAGGCTGGTGCGCCGTTCGGCCCAGGCCGCCCCGGTCCCGCCGCACCAGGTGGTGAGCACGACCCGTTCACCGAAGCGGGGCCAGCGGCCCCCCTCGACGACCCGCACGGCCGTGCGGCGAACGACCCAGGTCAGGTCGGAACCGGCCCCGACGTTGTCCCAGTCGTCGGTGGCGACGTCCTGGCAGTAGCGGGCCAGGCCGTCCAGGCGCAGCCGACTGTCCGGCCCGCAGTCCGAGAGGCGGACCTTGCGATTGTTGGAGAAGCGACGGCCCTGGTCAGGCCGGGGCACGAACTCGATCATCATTCCAAATTAATCGCGGGGTGCGCGACGGCGCGGCATGCGCCGACCTCCCGCGCGTGGAAACTCCCCGTAACGTGGAGGGTGATGCGAGGGACTGGTCTTACGTGATCGGCCTGCTCGCCATTGGCTTCGTCGCGGGGATCATCGCGGGGATCTCGCCGTGCATCCTGCCCATACTGCCCGTCGTCTTCGTGGGCTGGACCGACCCCGTCGCCGACGAGGAGCATCCGCTGCGCGCGAGGCGTCGGCGCGCCGTGGTGGTGGTGCTCGGACTGGTCGTCAGTTTCGCGCTCATCACCGCGCTCGGCTCGGCGGTGCTGAGTTCGTTGGACCTGCCCCAGGACCTCCTGCGCGACCTCGGCATCGCGCTGTTGATCGTGTTCGGCCTCGGGCTGCTCGTGCCCAACCTCGGTACCCTGCTCGAGCGGCCCTTCGCCCGGTTCGCGCACTCCACCACTACGCGCACCGGCTCCGCCTTCCTCTTCGGGCTCGGCCTGGGCACGGTCTTCGTGCCGTGCGCCGGCCCGGTCCTGGCCGCCATCTCGGTGCTGGGGGCGCGCCACCACGCCAGCTTCTACAGCGTGGTCCTCAGCTTCTTCTTCGCCGCCGGATCGGCCGTGCCGCTGCTGGCCATCGCGCTCGCGGGCGACCGGCTGATCGAGCGCAACCGTCGCCTGGCCCAGCGGGCCCGCCGACTGCGCCCCCTCGGCGGTGCGCTGCTCGTCGCCATGGCCCTGGCCATCCTCTTCAACCTCACCAACGGCGTCCAGACCCTGCTGCCCGGCTACACGACCACCCTGCAGCAGCACGTCGAGGGCAACTCCTTCGCCTTCAAGCAGCTCCAGGATCTCAAGGGCACGAAGCAGGTCAAGGGCTCCACGGGCGACGACGGCTCGCTCACGACGTGCGAGAGCTACGCCGCCTCGGGCTACTCCCAGGGCCTCTCCAAGTGCGGCGCCGCCCCGAACTTCACCGGCATCACCAAGTGGTTCAACACCCCCGGGGACCGCCCGCTCTCCCTGTCGCAGCTGCGCGGCCACGTGGTGCTCGTGGATTTCTGGACCTACTCGTGCATCAACTGCCTGCGCACCCTGCCCCACGTCGAGGCCTGGTACAAGCGCTACCACGACGTCGGCTTCGACGTCATCGGCGTGCAGGCCCCCGAGTTCGCCTTCGAGCACGTGCTGAGCAACGTGCACGCCGCCTTGAAGAGCCTGCACGTGAAGTACCCCGTCGCGGTCGACAACAACCTAGACACATGGACGGCCTACAACAACGAGTACTGGCCGGCCGAGTACCTGATCGGCGCCAACGGCGTCATCCGTCACGTCGACTACGGCGAGGGCAACTACCCGGCCAACGAGGACCTCATCCGCAAGCTGCTCCGACAGGCCGACCCGGGGGTGGCGCTGCCGCCGCCCACCAACGTGCCCGACCTGACGCCCGATGTCGAGATGAGTCCCGAGACCTACCTCGGGTCGCAGCGCTCGCAGTACCTGGTCAACCGCGCGACCGACCAGTCGAGCGACGTCACGTACCGCCTGCCCTCGTCGGTGCCGCTCGGCTACTACGCGCTGGGCGGGCGCTGGGCCACCCGCAGCCAACAGATCATCGCGCACGGCGACTCCGAGGTGACCCTGCACTTCGAGGCCAACGACGTCTACCTGGTGATGAGCGGGTCCGGCACCATCAGGGTCTCGCTCAACGGCCGGTACCTGCGCACGATCACGGTCGCCGGCTACGCGCGCCTCTACACGATGATCGAACACCGGGCCGACAGCCCCGGCCTGTTGAACCTGCAGTTCTCGCCGGGCCTGTCGGCCTACGACTTCACCTTCGGCTAGCCCTAGCGCAGGGTGGCGCCGAGCGACGTCGCGCGCTCGATCAACGCCTCGCGGGCGCTCGCGACCTCGTCGTCGCCGAGGGTGCGGTCGGGCGAGCTGAAGCGGACACTGTAGGCGAGGCTCCGGGTGCCCGGCGCCAGGTTCGCGCCGCGGTAGACGTCGAAGAGCGACACCTCCTCCACCAGCGGCGACGCCGCGCGTAACTCGTGCGCGAGGTCCTGGGCGTTCAGCGCCTGGGGCGTCACCAGCGCCAGGTCGACAGTGGCGCTCGGGTATCGACCGGGCACCGCGACGAAGGGGCTGTGGCGAAGGACCTTGGTGACGTCGCCCAGCACGTCGAGGTCGACGTCGAGCACCCCCAGGCGGCGGTTGATCAGCGAGGGGACGAGGGTCGTCACCAGCTGCGGGTCGACCTCACCGACGAAGCCGACGAGGGTCCCCGTGGCCCGCTCGACCAGGGCGGCGCAGCGCGTGGGATGCAGGCCGGCCGGCGCGTCGGCGGCGGCGCGCACGACGACGTCGGCCAGGCCGAGGCGCTGGGCCAACACGGCCCACAACGCCACGGCGCTCGGCCCGTCGTCGCTGGCGCGCCCGAGCAGGACCGTCAGACGCTCGTTCTCGCGCGGTAGGTCGAGCGTGAGCGCCCCGCCGACGCCGCCGCGCGTCGAGCGGGGTCGGTCGGTCGCGTCGGGGTGGGTGAAGACGACACCGATCTCACCCAAGAGCAGGTTGCCGGTGCCCCGTTCGACGTTGCGGCCCCACGCCCGCACGAGGCCGACCAGCATGCGATGGCGCAGCACCGATTCGTCGGACGTCAGCGGGTTCGTCACCCGCACCCGCGGGCCGCCCGGGTCCAGCAGGTCGAAGTCCGCGTCACTGCCGAGCGTCGGGGTCCACGCCTCGTTGACCCCGAGGTCCACCAGGACGTCGCGCGTGCGCCGGCGCAGACGTTGGCGCGACGTGAGCCCGCCCGGTTCGGGCCACGTGGGGGTGTGTCGGGGCAGGCGCAGGTAGCTGTGCAGACGGGCGATCTCCTCGATCACGTCGGCGCGACCGTTGACGCCGGCGCGCACGTCGAGCCGCGACGAGGGCGGCGTCACGAACAGGCTCTCGCCGCTCGCTTCGACGCTGAAGCGCAGGGCCGTCAGGATGGTGGTCGCCTCGTCGTGGGAGATCTCGACCCCGAGCAGTCGTTCGATGTCGCCGGCGCGCAGCTCCAGGGTCGGCAGTTCGGGCACGTCACCCCAGACGTCGATGGGCGAGGCCAGCCACTGCAGCGCCGGGACGCTCTCCTTGAGCAGCTCGACGAAGCGGGCCACGGCGCGCAGCGCCAACTGGGGGTCGACGCCGCGCTCGAACCGGTTGGACCCCTCGGTTCGTAACCCGTGGCGCTTCGAGGTTCGCGCGATGGTCATCGGGTCGAAGAAGGCCGCCTCCAACAAGACGTCCGTCGTCGTCGCGCTGATCTCGCTGAAGGCGCCGCCCATCACCCCCGCCAGGCCGATCACCACGTCCTCGCCGTCGACGATGACGCAGTCGACCCCCGTGTCGCCGAGGCCGCGGCCGGCCTTGGCCAGCTCGCGCACCGTGCCGTCGAGGGTCTCGAGCATTTCACCCGGACGGGCGCGGCGCACGCGGATGGTGCGCTTCGCGACGAGGGCCGCGTCGTAGGCGTGGGTCGGCTGGCCCAATTCGAGCATGACGAGGTTCGAGGCGTCCACGACGTTAGAGATGGGCCGCATCCCGGCCCCCTCGATCCGGCGCTGGATCCAGTTCGGTGACGGCCCCACCACGACGTCGCGTAGCACCGACACCGTGAGGCGCCCGCAGAGGTCGGGGGCGTCGATGCCGGCCACGGCGTAGGTGTCACTGGTCGTGGTCGTGGTCGCCGGGGCCAGCGCCGGGGCGCGCAGCGGCCGCATGAACCTCGCCGCGAGGTCGCGCGCCACTCCCTCCACCGACCAGGCGTCGGGACGGTTGCCCTCGACCGAGATGTCGAAGATGACGTCGGGCACCACGCCCAGCGCCTCGCCCAGCCCCTCGCCGACGTGCGGGGTGATCATCTCGTCGAGCACCAGCAGTCCCTGGTGGTCGTCGCTCAGGCGTAACTCGCGCGCCGAGCAGAGCATGCCGTTCGAGACGACCCCGCGCATCGAACGCTCGGTGATGACGAAGCCCCCCGGCAGGGTCGCGCCCACCGGCGCGAGCGGGACGTGGTTGCCCACCTTGAAGTTGGTCGCGCCGCACACGATCTCGAGCGGACCGGAGCCGGCGTCGACGACCACGAGACGGATGCGGTCCGCTCCCTCGATGCCCCTGATCGCGTCGACGCGGGCCACCACGACGTCCTCCAGGCCCTCGCCTACGTGTTCGATGCCCTCAACGACGAGCCCCAGGTCGTCGAGCACCGCGCGCAACTGCTCGACCGTTTCGGGCAGGTCCACGAACTCGCGCAGCCAGGTCAGCGAGATCTTCACGAGAGCTGCCTCAAGAATCGGGCGTCGTTCTCGATCAGGGCGCGCATGTCGGCGATCTGGTGGCGCATCTGGGCGCAACGATCGATGCCGAATCCGAAGGCGAAGCCGCTCCACTCTTCGGCGTCGATGCCCACCGCCGCGAAGACCGCGGGGTCCACCATGCCCGACCCGCCCAGCTCCAGCCAGCCGGTCTGGGAGCAGGTGCGACAGCCCTCGCCGCGACAAATCGTGCAGGTGATCTCGAACTCGGCCGACGGTTCGGTGAAGGGGAAGTAGCCAGGACGCAGCCGCGAAGAGATGTCGGCGCCGAAGTAGGCCCGGGTGAAGGTCTCGATCACGCCGGCCAGGTCGGCGAAGGTGATGCCTCGGTCCACCACCAGCCCCTCGATCTGGTGGAAGGTCGCGAGGTGGCTGGCGTCGGGGGTGTCGCGCCGGTAGCAGCGCCCCGGCATGACCGAATGGATCGGCAGCGAGTCCTCGCGCACGGCCTGCTCCATGAGGTGGATCTGGGTCGGCGAGGTGTGGGTGCGCAGCACCACCGTCTCCGGCTCGCCGAGGTCGACGTAGAAGCTGTCCCACAACCCACGCGCGGGGTGGGCCGGGGGGATGTTGAGCGCCTCGAAGTTGTACCAGTCGCTCTCGACCTCGGGACCCTCGGCGACGGTGAAACCCATGCCCACGAACACGTCTTCCAGTTCGCGCTGGGTCGCCGCAATGATGCCCGGGTGGCCGAAGGTGACCGGCGGCCGCACCGAAGCGACGACCACGTCGCCCAGGTCGAGCCGGTCGCTCTCGAGCGCGGCGATTCGCGCGGCGCCGGCCAACTCGGCACGTCGAGATTCGAGGGCCGCCTCGACCTCGCGTCGAACGCCCTGGAGCAGGGCCCCGCCGTCGCGGCGCTGGTCGGGCTCGAGCGCGCCGAGCGACTTCTGCAGGGTGGCGAGGATGGAGCGGCGCCCGATGATGCCCGGTTCGGCCTCGCGTAGCTCCTCGGGGGTCGCCAGGGCGGCGATTCTGGCCAGCAGTTCGCCCTTCTGCGCGTCGAGGTTGTCCAGGGGCGAGGGCGTCATGACTCCCCAAGGCTATTGCGTGCCCGGGTCGATTCTGCGCCTTGGCGCTGCCAGAGGGACTCGAAGGCGACGAGCGAGGCGGCGACGCCGGCGTTGAGCGACTCGCTGCGTCCAGCCATCTCGATGCTGAGCCGCTCCTGACACCGCTGCGCGTCGACCTCGGCGAGGCCACTGGCCTCGTTGCCCACCACCACGACGCAGGAGCCCGAGAGGTCGGCGTCGCGCAGGCCGACGCCGCCTCGCACGACGGCCGCGAAGGTCCGCGCGCCCAGGGCGTCGAAGTGATCGAGGGTCTCGCCATAGGTGGCGACCACCACCGGCAGGTGAAAGATCGACCCGGCCGTGGCGCGCAGCGTCTTAGGGTTGTAGGGATCGACCGACCGGCCGGTGAAGACCACGGCCGAGGCGCCCGCGGCGTCGGCCGAACGAACGATCGTGCCGGCGTTGCCGGGGTCACCGACGTCGTGCAGGACCAACGTGAGGCCGTCGCCCGCGAGGGACGCGAGGTTCGCGGCTGCGAAGCGCACGGCCGCGAGCAGCGGCTGGGGCGACGTGGCCTGGGCGATCCTCTCCAGCACCCCCGGCGCGAGGGTGAAGACCCGTACGCCGGCCCCGGTGGCCCGTGACAGCACGTCGGCGAGGTCGCGACTGCGCGCCTGGTCGACGTCGACGTAAATCGCCTCGAACTCGGCGCCGCTCTCCAGGGCCGCCGAGACGAGGTCGGGCCCTTCGAGCACGCAGACCGCTTCGCTCCAGCGCAGCGAGCGCTTCTGCACGAGGCGCCGCAGTCGGCGCACCCGCTGGTGTGTCGACCCTAACGCCTCGCTCAGCACGGCCTACTTGGCGAGCGCGTCGCTCGCCAGGGCGACGATGGCGCCGAAGGCGGCGCTGTCGTTCACGGCGAGGTCGGCCAGGATGCGACGGTCGACTTCGATGCCGGCGGCGTTCAGGCCGGCGATGAAGCGGCTGTAGCTCATGCCGTGCTCACGGGTCCCGGCGTTGATGCGCTGGATCCAGAGCTTGCGGAACTCGCCCTTGCGCGCGCGACGGTCGCGAAATGCGTAGACCCCCGAGTGCTGCACGGCCTGGTTGGCGGCGCGAAAGGTCCGGCTACGGTCGCCGTAGTACCCCTTCGCCTCTTCGAGAATTGCCTTGTGGTGCTTCTTGGCGTTGACCGCCCGCTTGACGCGTGCCATGTCGCCTCCTCTTTCCTGTCTCGGTCTCTACAGACCCATCATTCGTTTGACGTTCTTCT
Organism: Acidimicrobiales bacterium; assembly: GCA_050010495.1. Lineage (GTDB taxonomy): Bacteria > Actinomycetota > Acidimicrobiia > Acidimicrobiales > RAAP-2 > RAAP-2. The sequence continues at coordinate 683 of JBEKKW010000036.1, read as the reverse complement.
CGATGCCCGGCGCGATATCGGTGTCGCGACCGAGGCGGCGCGCGCGCGTCGAGGACTTCTTCTCCATCAGGTGACCACGGAAGGCCTTGCGACGGCGCAGCCGTCCGGTCCCGGTGACCTTGATACGTTTCTTGGCCCCGCTGTCGGTCTTCATCTTCGGCATCTCAGCCCTCCTCTAACGTCATCTCGGCCGAAGCGTTCGGCGCGACCTCTTGCTGCACGATCTCGGGTGGCGTTGCCGCCACCGGTACTGCGTCGGTTCTCACCGCGGGCTTGACCTCGTCGCCCTTGGGCTTGGCCTTCCTCTCCGGGCCCAGCACCATGATCATGTTGCGCCCGTCGATCTTGGGGGCCGACTCGACCTTGGCGATGTCGGTGAGCCGCTCGACGATGCGATCAAGGATCCGCGCGCCCAACTCGGGGTGGGCCGACTCTCGTCCGCGGAACATGATGGTGATCTTCACCTTGTGACCTTCAGTCAGGAATCGCTCGACCAGGCGGGTCTTGGTGTCGAAGTCCCCGGGACCGATCTTCGGGCGGTACTTCATCTCCTTGACGCCGACGTTGAGGGTCTTGCGACGCGACTCCTTGGCCTTTTGGGCCTCGTCGAACTTGAACTTGCCGTAGTCCATAATGCGACACACGGGCGGGCTCGCCGTGGGGGCGATCTCCACCAGGTCCAG
>JBEKKW010000035.1:0-31579 GCA_050010495.1 Acidimicrobiales bacterium | reverse complement strand
ACGTGATCATGCGCCGACCGATCATCCGTGCGGTGTCGGCGTCCTCGGTAGGGACGACGAAGAGGCGCGCAGCGATTATCTTGCCCTCGCCGACCTCCTTCACGCACTGCGCCACGTCGGTGGCGGCCAGCCAGTTGAGGATCGCGCCGTCGGCCTCGCGCCCGGCGAGGTGCAGCATCCCCGGGCGCAGCGCGCCGAGCAGGATCGGTGGACGTTCGACGACCGGTCGCGAGAGCTTGAAGCCGTGGACCTCGAAGGTTTCGTAGACCTCGTCGATCTTCTCGCCGTTAAGGGCGCGTTTCACGAAGTCGAGGACGTCGCGGGTGCGCGCGTAGGGCCTCTCGTAACTGATGCCGTTCCAGCGCTCGACGACGGGCTGGCTCGACGCGCCGAGGCCCATCGTGAAACGGCCGCCGGCGACCTCGGCGAGCGCCGCGATGCTCATCGCGAGCAGGCCCGGACCGCGGGTGAAGACCGGGGTCACCGCGACGCCCAGGTTGAGCCGCGACTCCCACAGGGCCGCGAGCGTCAGCGGGGTGAAGCCGTCGGCGCCGTCGACCTCGGAGGACCAGACGTCGCTGTAGCCGAGGTCGGCCAGGCGGTGGAACCACTCGCGGTGCTCGCTGAGCGTAACGCCGTCGAAGGGGATGGTGATGCCGTAGCGCTGGGTCATCACCTCAGTGTTTCAGAGTTTGACCCCGTGCGTCGCGGTCGGCGCATCCCCGCCGAGCCCGTCGAGACTCACCGCGCTGACGGTGAGCGGCTGGAGTTCGTCGGCCGGTGGTGTCGGTACCGACCGCGACACCGGCGCCACGTCGCCGCCCGCGACCTCGCGATAGATGTACTGCTTGCCCATCATCGCGGCGGCGATGGCCGCCAGCAGGCTGGCGGCCGCGGCGAAGTAGAGCGCGGTGTGCAGGCCGTGCGCGAAGGGGCCGGCGATGAGGCTCGGGAAGAAGGCCCGCCCGGTCAGGAAGGTGGCCTGGACGTGGGGCAGAGCGGCCAAGACGCCGTGGGCGCCGAGCAGGTTCTTGATGGGGTTGATCCCTAAGAAGGCCGCGAAGACCGACGAGCCGGGTGGCAGGTTGGCCACGTGGTGCGCGGCGGCCGAGGGCACCCCGTGGGTGATCAGGCCGTGGTAGAGGGCGTGGGGCAGGTAGCCGGCGAGGCCCACGATGATGAGGGTGAAGAAGATGCCCATGGAGAGCACGGTGGCCGAATTCATGGTGGTCGAGCTCATGCCGGAGGCCTGGCCCCGTTGGTCGGGGGGAATCGCGTTCATCAACGCGGCCCGGTTGGGCGACGCGAACAGCCCGCTCGCGAGTCCGTTGGCGAAGAGCAACAGGGCGAACCAGACGTAGCTGAAGTTGATCGGGAGCTTGGCCATCAGGGCGAAGCTGACGGCCGAGAAGACCATGCCGCCCACGGCGAAGGGGCGCGACCCGTAGTGGTCGGAGAGGTAGCCAGCCAGGGGCGCGGCGACCAAGAACCCGGCCGAGAGCGGCAGCATGAAGATGCCGGCCCATAGTGGCGTGCGCGCGAAGCTGTAGCCGTGCTCGGGCAGCCAGATGCCCTGGAGCCAGATCACGAGGATGAACATCAGTCCGCCCCGTCCGAGCGAGGCCATCAGGCTCGCGACCGAGCCCGAGGAGAAGGCCCGGATGCGAAAGAGCTGGATGTGGAACATGGGCTCGGCGACCTTGGTCTCGACCCACACGAAGAGCGCCAGCACGAAGGCCCCACCGAAGAGCGCCGTCAGCACCAGCGGGTTGGACCAGCCCATGGAGTGACCGGCGTAGGGCTCGATGCCGTAGACGATGCCGGTCGGCAGTGAGATGAGGCCCACGCCGAAGCAGATGTTGCCCAGCCAATCGATCTTGGCCGGCGTGCGCACGCCGTGCTCCTTCAAGTTGACGATGCCCCATATCGTGCCCACGACGCCCACGGGCACCGAGATCAAGAAGACGAGGCGCCAGTCGATGGGGCCGAGGATGCCGCCGAGGACCAACCCGATGAAGGAGCCGGCGATGAAGGAGACCATGTTGACCCCGAGCGCCAGGCCCCGTTGGTTGGGCGGGAAGGCGTCGACGAGGATGGCGGCCGAGTTGGCCATGAGGAAGGCGCCGCCCACGCCCTGGAAGACGCGCATGACGATCATGAAGATCGCCGCGTCGGGACCGTGCATCCAGGTGATCGAGAGCATCACCGAGAAGACGGTGAAGATGGCGAAGCCCATGTTGTACATGCGCACCCGCCCGAACATGTCGCCGAGGCGGCCGAAGCTCACGACGAGCACGGAGGTGGCGAGCATGTAGCCGAGCATCAGCCACAGGAAGTAGCCGGTGTTGCTCGCGGTCAGGGGGTCGAGCTTGATGCCGCGAAAGATGTCGGGCAACGAGATGAGCACGATCGAGGAGTCGATGGAGGCCATCAGCATCCCGAGGGTGGTGTTGGACAGCGTCGACCACTTGCCCTTGTAGGGGTCGGGTGCGACGGGCGCGGCATCCTCGAGTCTCGAGGGCGCAACGCCGTTGTTGCTCATGACACTTCACCTTTCACGACCAGCGAAACAATTGCGGTACTGCGTTGTAGCGACGGAGGGGCCAACTTCGAGGGGCGACGACCGCGGATGGCGGTCGTCGCGGCGCCCAGCCAGTACCCCCAGTCTACGATTGGCCGCTTCGCGAAAGACCACGAAACGCTCAAATCTTGGTCTCAGTCGAGGTAGTCCTCGTCGCGCGACGCCGGGACCGCGATGTTGCGACGCTCGAGGTCGTGGACCCAGCGCGACACGACCGTCTCGAGGACGGTCGCGCGGGCGTAGGGCTTGGACTCGGCGGCGATCAGGTCCCAGCGCGCGTGGGGCTGGTCGGTGTTGGTGATCATGTACTCGATGGCCTTCTCGTAGGCCGGGCGCTTCTCGCGGTTGCGCCAGTCGTCGGGGGTCAGCTTCCAGGTCTTCAGCGGGTTGGTCTCGCGGTCCTTGAACCGGCGCAGCTGCTCCTTGGCCGAGATCTGGAGCCAGAACTTCACCAGGGTCACGCCGCCGTCGATGATGGCCTGCTCGAACTCGATGATCTCGGTCGCCGAGCGCTTGGCCGTGTCGTTATCGATGAGGCCCTCGACCCGCTCGACCAGCAGACGGCCGTACCAGGAGCGGTCGTAGACCGTCATCTGGCCGAGCCCCGGCAGGGAGGGCTGGAAGCGCCAGAGGAAGTGGTGGCGCAACTCGTCCTCGTTGGGGGCCGCGATGGGCACCACGCGCACGTGGCGCGGGTCGAGGCCGGCCGTCAGGTGGCGGATCGCGCCGCCCTTGCCGGCGGCGTCCATTCCCTCGAAGAGCACGACGATCCCGGGGCCGACCTGGTGGGGCTCGAGCAGGCCGGCCGTGAAGAGGCGCAGCTGCACGAGCCGTCGCTGGGCCGTGACGATGCGCTTCTCGGACTCCTCGCGCGACATGGACTGGCTGAGGTCGATGGTGTCGAGGCGGCTAGCCACGGGGCGGTCCGGCGTCGCGGGAGGGGGGGATGGGGTCCATCGGGTCGACCCCGGACATCTTGGGGGCGCGGATCCTCTTCGGGCGCCGGTGCCGGCCCGGGTGGCGCCGCGAGCGCCGCTCAGTGATCCAGGAGCCGATGAGGAAGAAGGCCGCCACCAGCGCCACGAGCACGGCGTACTTCTCGTGCGGCGGCAGGTAGGTGTAGGTCACCGTCGAGGTGCCCGAGGGGACCTCGACGCTCTGGTAGGCGCCGTCCCGGGCCTTTAGGGTAACGGCCTTGCCGTTGACCTGCGCCCGCCAGCCGGCCATGAACAGTTCGGTGCGTATGAGCGTCGACCCGGCACCCGGGCAGTCGACCCGGGCCGCGTTGACGTTGAGGGCCGTGACGGTGCACGAGTTCGAGGTCGTGGAGAAGAAGGGCCGCGGGTCGGGCATCTGGTAGATCGTGGCCAGGCCGTCCTCGAAGACGGGCTTGACGCCGAGGGCGACGAGCCCGGGCAGCAGCACGACCGCGGAGGGGACCAGCAGGTACTTGACCGACGCGCCCTCGTAGCTCGTGAAGTGGGCGAGCAACTCGTGCTCGAGGCTCTCGACGCCGACGAGCCCGCCCTTGACGGTGTACTGGTTCTGGGGGAAGAGCCCGGGGTAGAGCTGGCTCTGGATCAGGTTGGAGAAGGCCTTGGGGAAGGGCAGGTCGACCTCGCTCAGTTCGTTGAGCCCGAACTGCGAGCCCCAGTTGGGGTAGAGCACGGCGAAGTCGAGGAAGCGGTAGTGGCGCTGGTGCGCCAGCAGGAAGGTGATCGGGGCCTGGTCGACGGTGATCTGCTTGGGCGACTCGGCCGTGGGGATGAAGAACATGACGAGGGACTCACCGACGAGCAACAGCGCGACCAGGAACGGCGTGATCCGCCTCCTGGTGAAGAGGCCGAGCACCAAAAGGACGGCGACGGCGATGAAGGGCACGGCGACGATGCCGGCCAGGATGATCGCCGACGAGTGCTTCAAGATGACGCCGCGGTTGAGCACGCGCGCACTCAACGCACACAGCACTAGCACCACCAGCGCGACGGCGTTGGTGGTCGTGAAGAGGCGTTGGGCCCGCTTGTCGGTGGCCAAGTCCATGATGCCGAGCACGGCCAAAAGGATCAGCGCCAGCTCGCAGCTCGGCATGATGTAGCGGCCGAAGCCCGAGTTCTTGAGCAGCGGGATGATGTTCCAGAGGCGGCGCACCTGGAGGAAGTTGAAGGCCCCGAGCACGCCGACGAGGACCCAGACCGCGAGGAAGTTCCGCAGCGGACGTTGGAAGGAACCGAACAGCCCGAGCAGCGCCAGGGCGAAGACGCTGATCGTGAAGTAGCCGCCGATCCCGCCCCAGATGTTGCCGACGTTGGCGTTGCGAAAGATCGCGCCGAAGACGTAGGGGTCGAAGAACATCGCGAGGCCGTGCGTGGGCAGGCTCTCGAGGGCCTGGGTGGCCGTGTTGTGGCCGCCGACGTTGCCGGACTTCAAGAAGTCGCCGAAGGCGACCAGGAAGGGCAGCGAGAGCCCGAGTCCCACGAGGGCGGCCAGGCCGATCCGCTCGGCCGCCTTGCGCCGCAAAGCGCGAGGCAGCGAGAACCAGCGCACGATGGCCCACGCGGCGCAGAAGAGGCCGTCGATGTAGGCCACCTCGGGGAAGCCGGCGTACAGCGAGAGAGCCAGCGCGATTGCCGCGACGTACCAGCCGCGATTGGTCCGTCCGCGCACGCCGTCGAAGATCATCTCGATGCCGAGCAGCAGCATCGGCAGGAAGGCCACCGGATTGAGCACGGCGTTGCCGAGCCAGGCGAAGGTGCCGTTCAGCGCGAACAGGATGCCGGCGCACGTGGCGAAGAGCATCGGGATCGAGAGTCGCCGGGCGAGGAAGTAGGTGCAGAGCCCGGCGATCACCTCGAGGCTGATGTGGAACCACAGCAGCCCGCTCGGCAGCGCGAACCACAGGACCAGTGGGAAGAGGGCCGCCGCCTGCCCCTCGCCGAGCAGGGGCGTGCCCAGGCCCTCGAAGTAGTTCCACCAGGGCAGGTGTCCGTGCACGAGGTCCAGGGCCGCGCGGTGACCGATCGCCTGGGTGATGAAGCCGACGTTGGGGTCGATCGCCGGCCGCCCACAGGTGACGTGGCAGAGGAAGTGCGAGATCCCGGCCGTCCAGGTGATGGGATCGTCGATCTCGAGGCCCGCGACGTAGACGAAATTCGCGAGCAGCACCGCCAGGACGATGAGGACGATGGGGGTGGTGCTGGGGGGCAGGCGTCGGTGCAAGGCAACCATTCGAGCCCACGTTGAATTCACCCACCAAGGCTACAAGTTGGCGTTCGTTCGACCGGGCCGGATCAGCGCGGGATGTAGTACATCGTCTCGCCCAGGAGTTGGATCGAGGCGGGGAAGTAGGGGTCGCGGAAGGAGCCCAGGACGTCCCAGCGTTGGATGAATCGGTTGCGGTCCTCGAGGGGATCGAGCTTGCCGCGCGAGGAGCTGACGTGATGGACCAGTTGGACGTCGGGGGTGTAGACAACGTAGTAGCCCTCGATCTGGCTGCGCAGGCAGATGTCGACGTCGTTCATCGTGACGCGCAACTCCTCGTCCATTCCGCCGAGGGACATCCACAGTTCGCGCGACACCATCTGCACGGCGCCGGTCACGGCCGCGACGTCGCGGATGGAACTCGTGAACTGGTCGCGGTGGGGGTAGTTCGAGTCGGTGCGCAGGTGCTGGGGGTAGGGGGCGATGACGATGCTCTCGTGCTCGCGCCGCCCGTGCTGGTCGAACAGGCAGGCCCCCACGAAGCCCACGTCGTCGAGGGAGGCCAGGCCCACCAGGCGCTCCAACCAGTCGGGCGTGGTGATCACGGTGTCGTTGTTGAGCGTGAGCACGTAGTCGGCGCTCGAGTGGTTGACGCCGCGGTTGACGATCTTGGCGTAGTTGAAGGGCCCGGGACAGGGCACGACGCGGTACTTGGTGGCGGCGAAGTACTCGAGGGATGTCTCCTCGACCGAGTCGTTGTCCAGGATGATGATGTCGTAGTTGGTGTAGGTCGACGTCGACTCAATGGCGTCGATGCACTGGCGCACGAGGTCGATGCGGTCCCGGGTCGGGATGATGATGTCGATCGAGGGTGCGGGCGTTGGCGGGTCGACGATCCACTCGAGCGTGCCGGCCAACGACCTCGGTCGCACCTGCGCGGTTCGCCCGCGTCGGGCCAGGGCCCGCTCGACGACAAGAACGCTGTCGGCGTCGATGTGCGTGGCCTCGAAGGCGATTCCCGGGCGGCCGGTCGAGAGGACCCTGGCCACGTAGCGGAACCGGGCCCGCGCTTCGCTGAGACGCAGGTTCAGGTCGTGCTCGAAGGCCCAGCCGGCGTCCACGGAGAACCGGCCCATCCGTCGAAGGGTGGCCACGCGCAGTAACGCCGGCCGACCGACGGTGTTGTAGCTCAGCAGCGTGTGCGGTCCGACGGCGGGGCTCTTGAAGATCGGCGTGTTGGGGTTGGGGCCGTACTCGTCGCAGTAGAGCACGTCGTCGCCGTCGCGCGCCTCGCGCAGCATCGCCGCCAGCGTCGCGGTCTGCTCGCCGGTGGGGTTCGCGACGTCGACCAGGTAGATCCACGTAGCGCCGGATGCGTCGATCGAGGCGTTGAGCCGTTCGATCGTCGCCGCGGCCGAGTCCGTGCCTTCGTCGATGGTCAACACGTCGACCTCGGCGAGCAGTCGCTCGAGGTCGGGGTCGAACTCGACGGGCGCCAGGGCCTTGGGTCGGTAGTTGAAGGGGAAGACGCCGGGGTCGACCTTGACGACGGTGACCGTCTCGTGGGTACGGCCCTTGAGTTTGCGCACCAGTTGCAGCGGGGGCCGTCCGATCGCACGCGCGACGCGGTAGCGGATGGTGTCCTCGCCGAGGATCCGGCCGAGGACGCGCTGCCACTTCTTGCCCGACCGGTCGTGGATGGCCTGGTGAAAGACCCGCCAGCGCCGCTTGATGTCACGTTCGGAGAGGTGGGCGACCGTGTCGGTATCGAATCGCTGGAAGCTGGACACGTCGAGGTCTTTCGTCTCAGGGCCGAGTGAACGGTCCGCGCGGACAACTTTACCGAGCCGGGCGCGACGGCGGTGACGCGAGGCGCGAGAGCTTGCGCGACGGCGGTGATGGCACCCCCCACCTCCTTCCAGTACGTTCGGGTGATGTTCGCGCAGGGTCGAATGGCCGAGAGGAGCCCGGCCTTCGTGCGCTCAGGGACGTTTCGCTTCCTGGTCGTCGCGCTGGGCCTGGTCGCCGTCGTCGCCGTCGGCTTCCTCATCAACGACGCCGTGGCGCCGAGCATCGGCGATCACCAGGACATCCTGGGGCGCCTGGCCAACCTGCAGGCGCTGCGTCATAGCGGCAACGTCTACGTGCCCTTCGGATCGGAGGCCTTCACCTATCCGCCGGGCGCGATCCTGCTCTTCTGGCCCATCCTGTGGGTGAGCGTGAACGTGTTGACCGTCTCGTGGACGTTGCTGAGCCTGGCCGCGCTCGTCGTCACCTTGGCGGTGCTGATCAACCGGTTCCTCCTGTGGGATCGTTGGCTGAGCGTCGGTCTGGCCTGTTGGATGACGGCGCTGACGGCGTTGGTCTTCCCGCCGATCCTGGAGGGGCTGACGTGGGGCCAGACGGGAACGCTCCTGCTCGCGCTGGTGGTGCTCGACTTCCTCATCGTGCGCGGCTCGCCCAAGGGCGTCCTGGTCGGTCTCGCGACGGCCTTCAAGATCTATCCCGGGCTGTTCATCGTGGCCTGGCTGCTGCGACGGGAGTGGCGAGCGGCCTTCACCGCGCTGGCGACGGCCGGCGCCACCACCGCGCTGGCGTGGCTGCTCTGGCCGAGAAGCGCTTCCACGTTCTTCACCAAGGAGCTCTTCGGGGGCCACGAGCTCGGCCACTTCGCGAGTCACGCCGCCGTCACCGCCAGTTCGAGCTTCTCGGCGATGTTCATGCGCCCGCCCTTTCACGTGGGGCTGCTCAACGACTACGGCACGTTCGGCGCCTGCGCGATCGTGATGATCGTGGGTCTGTGGTCGTCGCACCGACTCTGGAGCCACGGACGCGAACTGAGCGCGATGGTCGTGCTGCTCATCGCCAGCGCCATCGGGGCGCCGCTGGCCTGGGACCACTACTTCTCCTTCGCGCCGCTGTTGTTGTTCGTGCCGCTCGAGATCGGGGTGAGGAATCCCCTGAGCCGGGTGGCGTTGGCCTCGGCGGTGGTGATGCTCGTGCCCTGGTTCCGGTTCCGGCGCCCGACCGCGAGTTCGTGGTGGAGCTCCTGCTATGCCTTCATCGGACGCAACGCCCTGCTGTTCGTCTCACTGGTGATGCTGGTGACGCCGTTGCTCGTGAGTTCGGACCCGGCGCGCTCGCACGGTCGAAGGGCCGGTGCACGCACGCGACCACACACGCGGGGCGCGCCGGTGGTCCACGCCACCGAGCGTGACGACCAACGCGCCTCGCCCTAGCCCGCCGTTCGGCGCAAGACTCGACCGGCGCGGCCTCGATCGGGGTGACCCGGTCCCGAGCGCGGACATGTTACGTTTTGGTACCCAAAATCCACTGAAGGTGATAGCCCCAAGAAAGAGGTAGCCGTGACCGACACCGGCGAGCTTGACGAGGTCCACGCCGAGGACCATCAACTGCGAGCGGGGGTGCTGGGTCTCTTCGACTCGGTGATCATGGGCGTGGCCGGCGTGGCGCCGGGCTACTCCATCGCCGCCTCCACCGCCGCGCTCTTCGGCGCCGTCGCGTTGGGCGGCGCGGCCGCGCTGCTCTACTGCGGCATCGCGATGTTCGGCATCGTGTCGGCCTTCAGCTACCTCGGCCGGGTCGAACCCAAGGCCGGGGCCAGCTACTCCTGGGTGCGCCGGGCCCTGCACCCGGCGCTGGGCTACATGTCGGGCTGGGCCCTGATCGTCTCGGCCCTCATCTTCATGGTCGCGGCCACGGTGCCGGCCGGGTCCAACGTGCTCGGGCTCTTCTCCCAGAGTGCCGCCAACAACACCGGCGAGGTGACCCTCGTCGGGGCCGTCTTCTTCCTGTGCATGGTTGCGGCCGTGGCGGCCGGGGTGACCATCACCGTGTCGCTGCAGATCGTGATGTCCTCGATCGAGCTGTTGTTGCTCGTGCTCTTCGCGTTCCTCGCGATCCTGCACGGACACCACGTGCACACCTTCTCCTGGAGCTGGTTTGCTCCGTCGATCTTTCACCACACCCACGGCTTCTTCGCCGGCGCGCTGGTCGCGGCCTTCTACTACTGGGGCTGGGACGTCACGGCCAACCTCAACGAGGAGACCAAGGGCGCCAAGAAGACGCCGGGCATGGGCGGCATCATCGGCATCATCACGGTCTTCATCCTCTTCGAGGTCTTCACGATCGCGACCAACATGGTGGTCACCTCCGGCCAGATCAACGCCAACTCCGGCGACGTGCTGAGCGTGCTGGGCCAGGACGTCTGGCACGGCACCGGCGGCAAGTTCATCGTGCTGGCCGTCGTGCTCTCGACGGTCGCGACCTTAGAGACGACGCTGATCCAGGTGACGCGCACGCTCTTCGCCATGGGCCGCGACAACACGTTGCCCAAGAAGCTGGGCACGGTGCACCCGAGACTGCGCACGCCCATAGTGGCGACCGCGGCCGTCACCGTCTTCTCGCTGTGCCTCTTCATTGGGTCGCAGTACGTCGGCTCGATCGGCACGATCCTCGGCGACGCGATCAACGCCATCGGTCTGCAGATCTGCATCTACTACAGCCTGGCCGGGTTCGCCGTCGTGGTGCTCTATCGCAAGCAGCTGCTCAGCTCGGTGACGAACTTCGTCTTCATGGGCCTGTGGCCCCTCATCGGCGCGCTCTTCCTCGGTCTCATTCCCATGACCTACTACTGGGTCAAGGGCAACCCCTACTTCGACCTGCCGACCAAAGAGGACCGGGTGGCCGTCATCCACGAGTTCGAGATGAACCTCTAGCTGACCCCTCGTCCCGCCGACTGGGATACATTCGTTGGTCGGGCCTGGATTCAACCAAAGAGCGAGAGAGTAAAGCATGTCCGACACGTCGACGGCGTCCGCGCCAGCCCCGGAGCGGGCTCGGGTCGTCGTTATCGGCGGCGGCATCGGCGGCTGCTCGATCCTGTACTGGCTGGCCCGTTTAGGGCTCAGCGACGCCGTGCTCGTCGAGCGCTCCCAGTTGACCAGCGGGTCGACCTTCCACTCGGCCGGCCTGGTCGGCCAACTGCGCCAGTCGCTGACACTCACGCGCATGATGATGAACTCCGTCGACCTCTACCGCACCCTCGGCGAAGAGGTCGACCTCGAGACGGGCTGGCGCGAGGTCGGCTCATTGCGCCTGGCTTCAACGCGCGAGCGCATGGAGGAACTCCAGCGCCAGTCCGACTGGGCCGAGACCTTCGGGCTGGCGCTGCACCTCATCAGCGCCGACGAGGCGAAGGACCTCTTCCCGGTGATGTCGACGGACGGTGTCTACGGCGCGGCCCTGTTGCCCACCGACGGCTTCGTCGACCCGAGCCAGTTGACGCTGGCGCTCGCCAAAGGGGCCCGCCTGCGTGGCGCGACGATCCTCACTGACACCAAGGTGAGCGCGATCCGCACCGAACACGGCCGGGTCAGCGCCGTCGAGACGACGGCCGGGACCATCCAGTGCGAGGTGGTCGTCAACGCCGGGGGCATCTACTCCTACGAGATCGGCCGCCTGGTCGGGGTGCACGTGCCCATCATCCCCATGGCCCACCAGTACGCGATCACCAAGGACGCCGGGCTGCCTCGTGGCATGCCCACGATGCGCGACCCCTCCCTGCTCGTCTACTACCGCGGCGAGAGCGGCGGGCTGGTGACGGGGGGCTACGAGCGCAACCCCGCGCCGTGGGGCCTCGAAGGGATCTCGAGCACCTTCAACAATCAATTGTTGGCCGAAGACTGGGACCGCTTCGCGCCCATCTTCGAAGCGGCGACCAGGCGCGTGCCCGACCTCGCCAACGCCGAGATCGTGCAGCTGGTGAACGGCCCGGAGGCCTTCACGCCCGACGGCGAGTTCATCCTCGGCCCGAGTGACGTCGAAGGCTTCTGGGTGGCGGCCGGCTTCTGCGCCCACGGCATCGCCGGCTCGGGCGGCATGGGGAGGCTGATGGCCGAGTGGATCATCGCCGGGCACCCCGAGCTCGACACCTGGGAGATGGACTCGCGCCGATTCGGTCCCCACTACCGCAGCCGCGACTACGCGCTGGCGCGCACCTACGAGGTCTACGCGACCTACTACGACGTGAAGTACCCCGGCCACGAGCGCGAGGCCGGCCGGCCGCTGCGCCTGCCCCCGACCTACGGCCGCCTGCGCGAACTGGGGGCCGTCTTTGGCGAGAAGGGCGGGTGGGAGCGGGTCAACTGGTTCGAGAGCAACGTCACCGGTGGCGACGAGTCGCTGCGGCCCGACGGCTGGGCCGGCCGGCTCTGGTCGCCGGCGATCGGGGCCGAGCACCGGGCCTGTCGCGAACGGGCCGCGCTCTTTGACGAGACCTCCTTCTCCAAGCTCGAGGTCGTCGGGGCCGACGCCGCGACCTTCCTCGAGCGCCTCTGCGCCAACCGGGTGGCCAAGGCCGTCGGGTCCCTCACCTACACCCAGCTGCTCAACCCCCGCGGGGGAGTGGAGTGCGACCTGACGGTGGCGCGCCTGGGCGAGGAGCGCTTTCGCATCGTGACCGGCACGGCCTTCGGCAACCACGACCGCGCCTGGATCCAGACGCACATCGGCGAGGGCGAGCGGGTCGTGATCGAGGACGTCACCTCGCGCTACGCCTGCTTCGCGCTGTGGGGGCCGCTGGCGCGCGAGATCCTGCAGACGAGGACCGACAGCGACCTCTCGACCGAGGCCTTCGGGTACATGAAGGCGAAGGAGCTCAACGTCGGGCCGGTGCCCTGCTTGGCCCAGCGCGTCACCTTCGTCGGTGAGTTGGGTTGGGAGATCTACTGCCCGAGCGAGTACGCGGTGGCCCTGTGGGACACCCTGATGGCGGCCGGGCGGCCCCACGGCCTGACGGCCGGCGGGTACAAGGCCATCGAGTCGCTGCGTCTGGAGAAGGGGTACCGCGTCTGGGGCAGCGACGTCACGTCGATCGACACCCCCTTCGAGGCGGGGCTCGGTTTCGCCGTACGTTTGGACAAGGGCGACTTCATCGGACGCGAATCCCTGGAGGCCGCGGGCGAGCCGAGGCGGCGCCTCGTCTGCTTAGTGCTCGATGACCCGCGAGTCATCGCGCTCGGTTCCGAGCCGGTGCGCGTCGACGGCCAGGCCGTCGGGCGCATCACCAGCGGCGGTTACGGCTACAGCGTCGAGTCCTCCATCGCCTACGCCTACCTGCCGGCGAACGACGCGCAGGTCGGGCGTCGCGTCGAGGTGGTCGTCTTCGGCGTGGCGGTGGGCGCCACCGTGATGGCCGAGCCGCTGTTCGATCCGACCAACGCGCGCGTGCGCGCCTGAGCACACTGACTAGTCGCGGGCCCCTTCGACCGTGCCCGCGCGCGCCAGCGCGTCCGTTATGTCCATCTCGGCGAGCAGCGTCGCGAAACGTTGGGCGCGGCGCTGGCAGTAGGCGTCAAAGTCCATGTCGATCTCCGAGATCGCCAGTTGGACGACGCCCCACATCGCCTCGCGCATCTCCGAGACGAGCCGCATGAGCGCCAGCAACGAACGCTGTCCCTCGTCGACGTGGCCGAAGTAGTGCTCGAGCAGCAGGTCGTCGGAGTGCGCGCTTAGTTCGTGATTGATCGAGAAGTTGGCGAGGTCGAAGAAGGGGTCGCCCATGCCGGAATATTCCCAGTCGAGGAGACGGATCCGTTCGTCGTAGAGGAAGTTCTCGTTAAGCAGGTCGTTGTGGCAGAAGGCCGCGGGGCGAAAGGGGCGCACCGTGGCGATCATTCCGAGCACGTCGCGCGCGCCGGCGTAGTCGAAGGGTTCGGTGACGCCGTGGCCCTCGGCGATCTCGTGGTACTGCGCGACGACGTCGAAGGGATTGAAGTGGGCCGCGACGGTCCCGGCGCCGTGCACCAGGCGCAACGTGGCCGCCACCTCGCCCAGCATCGGTTCCGCGGCCAGCTCGGCCGGGGGCACCGCTCGGGCGGGAAGGAAGCGGGTGACCAGGTAGCCCTCGAGCTGGGATTCGAGCAACACCTGCGGGGCGACGCCGATCGAGGCCGCCAGACGGTTGGCCTCGGCCTCGTGGCGCCGGTCGATGCCAAGCAGTGCGGTGTCCTTGCCCGGGATGCGCACGACGACCTGCTCATCGTCGAAGTCGGCGAGGTAGTTGGCGTTGGTCATGCCGCCGCTCAGGCGCTCGACGCGGACCGTTCGACCGGGCCAGAGTCGCCCCACCAGCTGGTCGACTGGGGTTGTCATCGGCTGATGCTACCTCTCGACCAAGAACGAAACCCGTGAGGCGATGGTGTGGCCGGCCGGTCACGTGGTGACCCGCACGACCCGCGGCCGCTACTCGCCCGTCTGCCCGTCGATCGATTCGCGCAGCAGGTCGGCGTGGCCGTTGTGGCGCGCGTACTCCTCGATCATGTGGCACAGGATCCAGCGCAGGCTCGGGGCCCGCCCGTCGTACTCGGTCCGTTCGGCCAGCTGACGCAGGTCGCCGTAAGTCAACGCCTCGCTGACCTGGGTCCTCGAGCGCTCGACGTTCTCCCGCCAGAGGGCCCACAGTTCGTCGGGGGTGTCGTTGGCCGCCGAATGCCAGTCCCAGTCGGGGTCGGCCTTCCAGTCGACGCTGTCCCACGGCGCCACCGGCTTATGACCGAGGAGCCCCTCGTTGAACCAGTACTCCTCAACCAGGGCCAGGTGCTTGATCATGCCACCCAACGTCATCGTCGAGGCCGCGATCGTCACCCGCAGTGCCGCGGCGTCAAGGCCCGAGCACTTCCACTCGAACGTCGCGCGTTGGAATTCGAGGAACTGGACGAGGGTGGTCGGTTCGTCGCCGTGGGGTGTCGGTTGCGGTCGGCCGTGGTCGTCTATCACGCTCATCGGCTGGCAGTTTATGTGGCGACGCGGCGCCACGTCGTCAGAGTTGACGGGACGCTCCTCAACGCCGTTACCTCGCCGACCCAAGTTTTCCTTGGAACGGATGCACGGTTCAAGACCGCTGTCTCGGCCGCAAACGTTAAGGACACGTCCTAGCGTTGGAACACGGTGTCGGCACCAGTGACGAGCTCCCGCGCCAGCTTCACGGCCTTCTTGGCGTCCGCCTTGGAGAATCCTTCGAACCCGAAGTGGGCCGCATCTCTCATGTCGA
Source organism: Acidimicrobiales bacterium (assembly GCA_050010495.1). GTDB lineage: Bacteria > Actinomycetota > Acidimicrobiia > Acidimicrobiales > RAAP-2 > RAAP-2. The sequence continues at coordinate 16,727 of JBEKKW010000035.1, read as the reverse complement.
GGCGGCGGAGCAAGAGCCTCTTGTATCGTGGCCCGTCGACTGATGACGATTCCAGGAGTTCGGCAGCCTGGCGATGGTCTTCTCCACGAGCGACCTTGCCGAGACCCTTGCAGCACATCGCGTCGGCCGCCGCGATAGCGGCCAGGATGGCGTTCCCGACCGCAACACTGCAGAACTCATCGCGGTCGTCGACGAGAATGAAATCGGCCGCTTCTAAGTAGGCCCGAGCGAATCGGAGCCGCTGCATGGCTTGGCGAGAGTTGCAGGCGACAGTGCGTGGCGGTGTCAACGTTGCTTCGCCTCGTCCGAACGATACTTGTAGACGTTCGGACCGAATTCATCGTGCAATCGGATCTCGTCCTCGCGAATACTTTGATAGATCTCACTCTTCGTTCTGCGTTGCTCGGACCACTCAACCGCCGACACGCTGATCACTTGAAGCGGATTGCCTGTCCAGCGCCTCACCAGTTCGTGGAGGTTGTCAATATTCATGTACCACTTCTTAACTTGGGCGTCAGACATCACTCGAGTGGAGATCACATCGGCCCACGGTCCGAGAGCGGCCATGAGAGTCTTTTTCTTCTGCGCCTCCTTTAACTCCGCGAGCTTCGAAGGTCGCACGAGTAGCAAATCGATGTCACTCTCTTCGCCTCCTTGGTGGCGCGCCGCCGACCCGAAGACGCACGCGTAGAGCGGTCGGACGTTCCAACCCTCCACCGTGCGGGCGATGCGATCCCAGAGTTCTGAGCGCAGGTTGGCCAGTCCTAGGGCCACGTTTGCCCCGACGTGCTCCCGGTTTAACGAGTAGACCCGCATGTGGCCAAGTTCGACAGCGGTGACAATGCCCTGGGAGACCAGGCGGCCCAACGATTTTCGGATTCCGATCTCTGAGCCGCGCACTGACGCGTCGGCCACCTCAGAGACGGTGAGCGGCTTACCGGCTCGGGCCAAGGTGGCTAGGACGGGGCCGTCTAGGGTCGACGTGATCGCGATGGTGGGATCTGTGAGGTTCATTATCTAAAAGTATACTATCCTATCTCTTTAGATAACAACCGGCCCTTCCGCTCATGGGCCCCTGCCGATGTCGTGGAGACCTGCAACGTGGGAACACGGGCAAGGAACCGGCGTTGACGGGCCCCGCGCTACCCACTACGCTTCGCGCCTGCATACGCGATGCATATCGTGCGCATCGCTTCGAAGGAGCGAGGAGAGGGGACACATGGTAGCGACCTATGAGGACGCGGGGCTCGTGGTGCAGTTGATGCGTTGGGGCACCGAGATGGGCTTGCAGGAGGCCCTGGCCGAGATCTTCGCCGAAAACTTCGACACGGAGGACGGATCGAGGGACGACGCCAACGTCCGCAAGGTCCTGTTCTTCGGCGAGACCATCGGGACGCTCGTCAAGCACGACGTGCTGGACATCGACCTGCTGCGCGACCTGCTGTGGGTCGACGGCATCTGGAAGCAGGTTCGCGCGTACGCGCTGCACACGAGGGAGACCTCCGGGGTCAGCGCCCTCTACGAGAACTTCGAGGCCCTGGCCACGCACTGACCGGGAGCCAGAGGTAGCTCGAGTTAGAGCAGCCCCATCGTCCGCAACACCGCGAGGACCTGCTCGCCCTCCTCCGCGGGCGGGGACGTGAAGGAGGCGATGCGCACCTCGGGTGCCAGTGGCGCCTCGTACGGCGAGTCGATGCCGGTGAAGTGGGGGATCTCGCCGTTGCGCGCGCGGCGGTAGAGCCCCTTGACGTCACGACCCTCGACCTCCTCGAGCGCGGCGTCGACGTGGACCTCGACGAACAGTCCCGGTTCGAGCAGGTCCCGGGCCGCCTGTCGTCCCTCGCGGAACGGCGAGATGGCCGAGACGATGACGCTCACCCCGGCACTGACCATGAGGCGGGCCACCTCGCCGACGCGGCGGATGTTCTCCACGCGGTCGGCGTCGGAGTAACCGAGGTCGCGGTTGAGGCCGGTGCGCAGCAGGTCGCCGTCGAGGTTGTAGACGAGCACGCCTTCCTCGCGCAGGCGCCGTTCGATCACGCCCGCGATCGTCGACTTGCCGGCGCCGGAAAGCCCGGTCAGCCAGACGACGAAGGGCCGTGATTCGTACGTCACGTGCGACCGGTCACTCGTCCGGACTCGGATGGATCCGACGGCGCAGCTCGCGCATCGTGCGGATCACCGGCATCTCGCGCCACCGATCCAGCTCCTTTTGCACCAAGACCGAGTCGGCGAGCACGGCTTCGTAGTCGCCGAGCAGGCGCGCGTTCTCGGCGAGGAAGTCGAGCCGCTGCTGGCGCACGAGGCGCCGGTAGTCGAGTATCTCGTCGGCCCACCAGCCCGAGGCGACCCCGTCGCCCGCGTCGAAGGGGTCGTGGGGGCCGAGCTTCGCGCTGAGCTGTTTCATTAGAGCGCCGACGTCGCTCGGGGGCTGGCGGGCGTCCTCGGGCTTGACGCTGCGCCGCAGTTGCGGGTTGACCCGGCCGACCGCGGCATCGACGTCGATGGCGCTCGGCAGCTCGCCCCACTCGCGCAGGCTGTGCACCACGGCGTCGGTCATGATCTTGGGCGAGTCGACGAGCTGCTCGTAGTTGCTCACGTGCACGCGCAGCCCCTTGAGGTCGCGCAGCAGCGCCCGGTTGTAGGCGCTCCACAGGGCCAGACCCGAGAGCACGGGGATGTCGTCGCGAGTGTGCAGCGAAAGGGCCACTTCCATGGGATCGCGCACCATCACCACGGTCGAGAAGAGCGGGGGCAGGGCCTTTCGCCACAGTGGCAGGAGCAGCGAGATGCGCGGATCCTTCAGCACGTAGTCGGTGCCCCCGTACAGATCGGCGAGCAACGTGCGCAGCCGTTCGACGAAGACCTCGAGGTCGGCCCGGTCGGCCCATCCGGGGCCCCAAAGCGGAGGGCAGTCCCAGGCGCCGCCCAGGTAGTCGAAGACCTCGTCGTTGAACGCGACCACCGCGTCCTGCTCGAAGTAGCCCTCGGGGTTGTGCTCGTCGGCCGGCAGCAGCCGTTCGGCGGCCCCGGTGTCGAACCCGAGCGCCTCGAGCATGCTGGCCAGCGCCGACGTGCCCGAACGGTGCATCCCGATGACCAGAACTGCCATGTCGTTGAACCCCTTGCGTGGACCGGTGAGTCGAGACGGGAACCGTCGTGACCGCTCAACAATAGGTCCCCGCGGACTCGCTCCTCGCTACCTCACCGCCACGTCACGCACCGCGTAGGCGGTGTGACCGGGTTCGTGCACTCAATGGCCGACCCGTCGGGCGCCGGTGACGTGCTCTTGCGAGAACCACCATGACGGCGCCATGGCTAGTTGGTGAATTTCACGTCCAGGTTGTAGAACGTGATCGGCCCGTCGACGTGCTCGGCCATCTCGGCCGAGTAGCGGCCCATACGGGGGTCGTTGGACTGGGTCATCGCCTCCTCGTAGGAGTCGAACTCGGCGACGATCATGAAGTTGCCGGGCCGGTCGCGGTCCTCGGCGACGCTCGAGCGCGTCGCGCGGAAGTCGGTCCCTAGATCCTCGCGCATCCGGTCGGCGATCTCCTCGATCGCGCCGATATCTGACGTCGTGAACTGCACCACCTGCACGAAGCCGGCCATGGTTCCCCCTCTATCGTCGCGTTGATTCGTGAATGTAGCACCGCGCCCCATCACGTGCTCGGGCCGATACCACAACCCCGGGTCCTAGCATGGCGGGTGGCGTCACGCGCCGTTCGGCCGCGCCCTAGAGGGAGATCACATGTCACCGAAGTGGATGAGGCGCCAGTCGCGGCCCCGGCTGCTCGGGGTGCTGCTCTGCTACAACGACGCCGAGATCCTCGAGGACGCGGTGCGCTACCTGCGCGAACAGGGCCATCACGTGATCGCCTGGGACCACGGCTCGACCGACGACACGGCCGAAGTCCTTCGCCGTCTGCGCCCCGAGCTGCTCGAGCTGCAGACCATCCCGCGCGACTTCGACTTCTACCAGCTGTACCCGACGATGTCCGAGCACCTGCTGGCGACCTACGTCAAGTCGTACGACTGGATCTCCTGGCCGGACCAGGACGAGTTCCTCGAAGGACCGGACCGCAGCCGCTCCTACCAGGACTGGGTCGGCGAGGTCTTCCACTCGCGCTACGACTGGATCCAGTTCAACAACTTCAACTACTGGTGGACGGGCGACGACGATCCCGCGATCGAGTCGGACCTACGCCGTGTGCGCCACTACTCGCTCTTCCCCGACTGCGCCCCGCGGATCCGTTCGTGGCGGGCCACCTCGACCAATCGCCGCGAGTTCAACCACAACCCGCCCCTCGGCGAGCAGTACCCGCAGTTCTTCAACCTGCGCCACTACCCGATGCGCAGCGAAAGTCAGATGACGCGGCGCATCGAGAAGGACCGCAACGACCTGCAGCGGGCGGACGCGAATTACCACTACGAGAACATGAAGCGGCGCTACGACCAGCTCACGATCCCGAGCGACCGGCTGCACTTCGATGACGGCACCGAGTTGAAGCACGATCCGATCTTCAACTGGCGTTCGATCTACGGCTACGGGCCCGAGGAGTAATTAGCGCCGGGCCAGTGCGGCCAGGTGAGCCTTCAGGCCGGCGCCGTAGGCCGTCGCCTGCCCGTCGTAGCTCACGATGAGCGAGGGCCCGCCGCTGCAGTTCCAGCCGGCGTCCGTCGCGTCCCAGGCCCAGCCGAGGTAGGAGACGCCGTGGCGGTCGGCCCACGGCATGTACGTAAGGTCGTAACTGTCGGCGCAGCCGCTCTCGCCGAACTCGCCGGTGACGACCGGCACCACCCGGGCCAGCGGCGCGATGGTCTCGTCCCAGCAGGTCGCGTTATTGCACCCGTTCCAGCCGTAGGTGTGAAAGCTCACGACCAGCTGGTGGTCGGGGTCGCTCGGTTCGTACTTGCGCCACGAGGATTCGTCGTTGGCCCAGGAGAGGCCGCCGAGCATCAGGGGCGTCGTCGCGCCCGTCGAGCGCACGGCGTCGACGAGGCTCTGCATGCCGGCCGTTCGGTAGGTCACGTTCGTGCCGTTGTTGTCGTAGGTCGACTGGCAGCCGTGCAGCCAGCAGGGCCACGTGGTGATGTAGGGCTCGTTGAAGAGGTCGAAGAGGACCCCGTGATTGGCCTTGAAGGTCGCCGCGACCGAGCGCCAGAAGGCCGGGGCGTGATCGGCGTCGGCCATCGGCCACTGGGTGGTCGCCTGGTAGGTGCCCGGCGCCGCCCAGTGCAGGTCGAGGATGACGTAGAGGCCGAACGATTGCAGGGTCTTCACGTAATGGATGATCGCGGTGCGGTACGCGGCGCCTCCGGTCGTCACTGCGTTGATGCCGAGCCAGCAATCCTCGTTGAGGGGCACGCGCACCGCGTCGATATGCCACGCCGCCATCGCCCTCACCGACGCGGCGCCCGAAGGACCGTCGAAGACCTGGTGGTTGGCGACGCACATGTACTCCGCACCCGAGCGGTCCACGCCGAGTAGGCGGACGGTCTGGCCGCTCGCGTCGACGAAGTGATTGCCCACGACGCGCAGGCTTAAGGCAGTGGCCGACGAGACCGCAGCGTTGAGCACCGCGCCGAGCAGCACCGTCGTCGCGACGACACCGAGTCGGGCAATCCTTCGACCGACGGGGGAGGGGGCACCACGAGTCATCATGGTTCCACTCTTATCTCTCGGCGCGACGCTCAGTACCCACGCCACATGCATCCGGCGCCGCAAGGGGGTCGGGCCGTCGCCAGCGGGTACTAGCGCTTCTTCTTTTTCTTCTTTTTCTTCTTGGCCGGCTTCTCGAAGATCGAGGAAGGGCTCAACTGGCTGGGTGCCGCCTCGATCGGCTCGTCGACGAGCCAGTCGTCTTCGGTGAGGAGCTCTTCGTCATCCTCCTCGTCCTCGTCATCATCCTCGTCCTCGTCATCATCGAGTTCCTCGTCGTCGAACTGCTCGATCACGACATCGACCACGTCCACCTCGACGTCGCCGTCGACCGCTCGCTGGTCGATCGTCGTGGTCCCGGACTCGACTGGCGCCACGTCGTCTTCGTCGTCTTCGTCGTCGTCTTCTTCTTCACCATCGAGGTCCTCGTCGTCCTCGTCCTCGTCCTCATCGTCGTCCTTGTCCCCATCTTGGTCGTAGGACTCTACGACGTCAGAGGTGGCCGACTCACCGTCGAGCTCCCACTCGCCGTCAGCCGCGGACTCCTCGAAGGCGGGCGAATCGCCGTTGCTGGTCGAGGACATGCCCAGTCCGGCCAACTCCTTCTCCAGTGCGGGGCGCAGCGCGAAGATCACGGTCGCCGCGTAGAGGGGCAGGAACTCCTCGATGTCCAGGCCCAGGAACTTGGCCAGCGAGGGGAAGACGTTGACCGAAGGGCGCTGGGTGTTGCGCTCGTAGGAGCGGTAGGTCGAGGGGCTCACGCCGATCTCCGCGGAGGCCCGTCCCTGGTCGAGGCGGCGTTCTTTGCGCTTGGCCAGCAGCGCCTCCCCGATATTGGCGGCGCTCATTTCGCGTCGCTCTGGCGTGAACGTAGGCTGCCCTGACCCATAAAAGTTCCCCTCATCAAGGACACTATATCTTTGGCGGCTCCCGCGGTCCCGGGGAACTTGTCCGGGCCCCTCGGGGCCCGTTCGGTCGTCGCGCGGTGGCCCCGGGGGCCGTTAGGCCGTTAGGAGTGCATCGCGAGGCTCTCCTGGAACTGCTCCAGGAAGTAGCGGATCTGGATGGCCACGGCGGCCCCCTCTCCGACGGCCGAGGCGATCTGCTTGGTCGAGCCGGAGCGCACGTCGCCGGCCGCGAAGATGCCCTCGACGCTGGTGTTGAACATGTGGTCGGTCACGAGGAAGCCCCGCGCGTCCTCCTCGAGGCTGTGGTCGAGGAAGCCCGTGTTCGGGTCGAGCCCGATGAAGATGAAGGCCCCCCGGGTGGAGTGCTCGTACTCCTCGCCGTCGCGGTCGATGGTGATCGTCGACAACTTGCCGGCGTCGTCGGCGTTGAAGGACTTGACCGAGGAGTTGACCAGCACGTCCATCTTGGGGTGGGCCAGCACCTTGTCCTGGAGCAACTTGTTGCCCGTCAGGGTCGGCAGCGCCTGCACGACCGTCACGCAGTCGGCGAACTGGGTGAGGAAGAGGCCCTCCTCCAGCCCGCTGTTGCCGCCCCCGACGATGGTCAGGTTGTCGGCCCCGTTGTAGAAGGGGCCGTCGCAGGTCGCGCAGAAATGGATGCCGGCCCCGATGAGGTCGGCCTCGCCCTCGGCCTCGGTGCGCCGGTAGGTCGAGCCCGTCGCGATCAGCACGGCCGGGCTCGTCACGTGCTCGCCCGTTGACAGCTCGGTGCGGATCATGTTGTCGACCCGGTTGACGGACGTCGCGCCGACGGCCTCGAGGATCTCGACGCCGTAGCGGCGGGCCTGGCGGGTGATGCGATCGGCCAGCTCGGCGCCGCCGACCCCGTCGGGGAAGCCTGGGTAGTTGTCGAAGCGCTCGGTGACCCCGGCCTGGCCGCCCGGCGCCGACTTCTCGACGATCAGGACCTTGGCGTTCTCGCGGGCCGCGTAGATCGCGGTCGTGAGCCCGGTCGGCCCGCCGCCCACGATCACCAGGTCGTAGCTGGTCCTCTCGGCGCTGCGCGAGAGGCCGATCTTGTCGGCCAGCTCGTCGTTTGAGGGTTCGGCGAGGAAGGTGCCGTCGGGGAAGACGATGGTCGGGATGATGCGCTTGCCGTCGTTGCGCCGCTCCACCTCGGCCACCTGGTCGGGCTGGCTCTCGAGGTCGACCCAGGTGTAGGGGACGCGCTGGGCGGCGAGGAAGGCCTTGGCCCGGCGACAGTCGGGGCACCAGCTGGCGCCGTAGATGATGAGGGGAGCGTCGGGGGAAATCGAGGTCATTGGTCGTCCCTCTGGTTGGTGGTGAATGAAGCATCGATGGCGCCCCGGCGTGGTGGCCGGGACGCCATCGATGATGTTACGGGTTAACTGACCGCGATGCCCTCCGAAGCGAGGGGCACGTTGAAGATCGTCTCGATCGGGGTCAAGGTCCCGCCCGAGCCGATGGCGTAGGCGTCGATGGTGCCCGCGCCGCCGCTCTCGACGTAGAGGGTCGTGCCGTCGGGCGAGATGGCCGAGTCGATGGTGCCGCCGTGGGCCGTCGCGGCGTTGGCGTTGACGACCTGGGGGTCGCCCGAAGCGTTCTCGTCGAAGGAGCTGACGTTGCCGCTGCCGGCGTTGGAGCCGTAGAAGTAGCCGTTGGCGCCCGAGAACCAGCAGAGCGCGACGTCACCGGGGGCCGTGCTCACCGTGCCGATCGAGGACAGTGAGCCGTTGGCGTTCACGGCGTAGGTGCTCACCGAGCTATTCGAGGCCTCGGCCGAGACCACGTTGCCGGCCGCGTCGAAGACGAAGGAGAACGGCAGGGGGTTGTCCGCCGTCGTCGTCACGGCCGATGTGCCGAGTGCCCCGAAGGGGCCGACGGAGAAGACCTCGAAGGCGTTGGTCGACAGCTTGGTCGTGATGATGAGGTGCTGGCCGTTGGGCGTGTAGGCCACCTCGCCGGCGCCGTGGTGAAAGTCCGGCGGGTTGACGTTGGCGACGCCGAGGTTGAGGTTGCGGACCTGGCCGGGGATGGGCACGAGCAGGTCACCGAAGAGCCGGTACTCGGCCACCGATCCGCTGTCGCCGGCGTTCAGCACGGCCACCAGGTTGCCGTCGGAGGCGACCGAGTCGGGGAACAGGCCCTCGCTGGGCACCTGCTGGATGAAGGTGAGGTGCGGGCCGTTGACGGCGAAGACGCTCACGGTGTCACTCTCGGAGTTGACGGCCACCAGTTCGCTGTCGTTGTTGATCAGGGTGAGGCCGCCCTGACTGGCCAGCGGGTCGGCGCTCGCGCCGGCTGCGGGCACACCGTCACCGTTGGTGGCGTAGCTGCCCTGGAAGGAGATGGTGCCGTCCGAGGAGCGCCAGTAACTAAGCACGCGATTGCCGCTGGTCGATTCCGATTCGACGAACAGGGCCTGCTCGTGGTGGGCGCTCGGACCGAACGTGTCGGCGCCGGCGCCGCCGGTCGTGGCGATGAGCCCGAGGCTCGCCGCGAGGGTCGCGGCCGCACCGGCTCGTACGATGATGTGCAGTTTCATGGTGTCTCCTTCAAGGTGGCGGGGTTGCCGAAGGACAGTCCCGCGACCGCGCCGGGCGTTACAGGGTTCTCCTCCTCGGCCGCCGATACCATTGGGCGGTGGACGACGCCGAACTGCTCGCGCAACTGCTTGGCGGCGACGAGAAGGCCTTCGCCGAACTGGTCGGTCGTTACCACGCCTCGTTGGTGCGCGTGGCGCGCTACTACGTGAACTCTGACGCCAGCGCGCAGGACGTGGCCCAGGAGACCTGGATCGCCGTCATGAAGGGCGCCGACCGCTTCGAGGGCCGCTCGTCGTTCAAGACCTGGCTCTTTCGCATCCTCGTCAACCGGGCCCGATCACTCGGGGTGAAGGAGCACCGCACGGTGCCCGTCGACCCGAGCGACTCGAGTACGAGCGTCGCGGCGAGGCGCTTCGACGAAGGGGGCGCGTGGCGCGAACCGCCGGTGCCCTTCACCGAGCGCATCGACGACGCCATCAACAACGAGCGGATCCTGCGCCTCGTGCACGACGCGATAACGCGTCTGCCCGAGCCCCAGCAGGCCGTCGTAACGCTGCGCGACGTGCAGGGACTATCCACCATGGACGTCGCGCAACTGCTCGGGCTCTCCGAGGCCAACGTGCGCGTCATCCTGCACCGGGGCCGGGCCCGGGTGCGCGGCGACGTCGAGAGCAAACTGAACGGAGGTGGATCATGAGAGTGCTGGCGCACCCCCTCGTCTGTCGCGACGCCGTCGAGCTCATGAGCGACTACCTCGAGGGGTCCCTCTCGCGCCGGGACCGTCGCCGTCTCGAGAAGCACCTGGTCGGCTGCGAGCACTGCAGCGCCTACCTCGAGCAGATGCGCGTGACGATCGCGGCGAGTGGCGTCGTCGCGCCCGAGGACTTAGAGCCCGAGGCCCTCGACGACCTGGTGGAGATCTTTCGCAAGTTCCATGAGAACGACGAGCCCTGAGCGTCGTCGCGTCGGGCGCGGCGGCGGCCGTCCCGACACTCACCTCGGCGCGAGCGCGTGAGCGACGCCAGCCCCGGCATCGCGCTCGATCCCCGTCGCGTGGAGGCCTTCAGCGACGGGGTGATGGCGGTGATCATCACGATCATGGCCTTCGAACTCAAGACACCCCTGCGCGCCACCTGGCACGGACTCGGGCACCGGGTGCCGGAGCTGCTCGTCTACGTACTCAGCTTCACGGTGATCGCCATCTACTGGAACAATCACCACCACCTCCTGCGCGCGACGAAGCGCATCAGCGCGGGTGTCATGTGGACCAACCTGCTGTTGCTCTTCTGGCTGTCGCTCGTGCCCTTCGCGACCGGGTGGGTCGGCGTCGCGCATAGTGACACCGACCCCGCCGTGACCTACGGCGTCGTGGCTCTCGGTGCGGCGTTGGCCTTCTTCGCGCTGGTGCGCGCGATCCTTCGCGCCAACGCCGACGACGCGGCGATCTCGGCGGCCTTCGGGCGCGACGTCAAGGGCATGATCTCGCCGCTTATCTACCTGTTGGGGATCGGCCTCGCCTTTGCCTCTGCCTACCTCGCCTACGCCTGCTACGCCGCGGTGTCGCTGATGTGGTTCGTGCCCGACCGTCGCGTCGTGACGGTCGCGTCGCGCGGCTCGTCGGCGGGCTCTTAAACAGGGGCGACCACGCATCCCATTAGGGTGAGGACGTGGCGGAGAAACCGCGCACAGCGCAGATCGCGAGGTAGTCACGATGCCAGCCGAGAATGACAAGAACAACAAAGCCAAAGAGCCCAAGAACACGACCGGGAACGAGTCCGGTGACGAGAAGTCGCACATCCAGGAGCAGCTGCTGGACGCGATCAAGCGCAGCCAGGACGCCGCGCTGCAGATCGTGGGCGCCTGGAGCGAGAGCGTCTCGAAGCTGGCCACGAAACTTCCCGACATGCCCAAGATGCCGACGCTCGACTCGCTGCCCAAGCCCGGCGAGGTGACCGATCAGTTCTTCGACTTCGCCCACAAGTTGATGGCCTCCCAGCAGGAGTTCGTCAAGAAGCTGATCGACACGCTGCCCGGCCACGAGCACGAGAAGCACGAGGACTGACTGTTTGGTCGGGTCAAAGTGTTCGTGCAGGCCGTGGATCGTGCACGGCCTGGACCGTGAGTCGCCCGTTCGTCGCTGAATCGCGGTGGTCCGCGGGGTGGTGCGAACTAGTGCTTGACATACCAAGCGCCTGGGGTGTATAGTGTGCTCGTGCCGGAAAAGCCTGCACCGATCAAAACTCCGAGGAGTTAACCATGGTTACAGCCAAGACCACCGCTACCACAGAAGTACCCGAGGTCGCCCAGAAGATTCGCGAGCAGATGCTTTCGACTGTCAAGCAGTCACAGCAGTTGCTGCTGGACGCCGCCGAGACCTGGACCAAGGCCCTGTCGGCCCTGCCCGTCGCGGACCTGCCCACCATCCCTGGTGTCGCCGCTCTGCCCGGTGCCGAAGCCGTCACCAAGTTCACGTTCGACTTCGCGACCGACCTCTTGAAGGCCCAGCGCGAGTTCGCACTGCAGCTGGCGAGCGTACTGGTGACCGACAAGGTCGCCTAAGTACTCCGTAGTGGTTCGCCACTACGATTGCCTTACGGTAGAGCACGAGAGCGAAAAAGTGGATGAGACCCCGAATGTCTTAGGGAGTTTCATCCGGATGCAGCGACAGATGGCGAATCTGTCGCTGCGTCAGCTCTCGGCGCTCACCGAGATCTCCAATCCCTACCTGAGCCAGGTCGAGCGGGGACTGCACGAACCCTCGATGAGGGTCTTAAAGTCCATCGCCGACGCGCTCAACGTCTCCGCCGAACTGCTCTTCGAGCAGGCCGGCGTGATCACCCCGGACAAGACCGACGACAAGGCGACCGAGAAGGCCATCCGCGCCGACAAGCGACTGAGCGAGGCGCAGCGCCAGGCCCTGCTCGCCGTCTACCGCAGTTACGTCGAGTCGAACCGGACCAAGTCCTGATCGAACCGCTCGCCGTGAGCGGCGAGTGATGGCGGTGCCGCTTTGCATCTACGTCAGTGATAGTTAACTATCACTTCACCCTCCTGACGGGAACCGTTCACCTGTTCCGGTATGCTTGACATGTCAAGCAACTGGTATGTACAGTTACGCGACCGTCCCAAGAGACGTCTAGATCCGAGGGGTTTTACGATGGCAATGGTGGACACCGAGGAGACCGAGACCGCGCAGCGGGCCGAGAGCCCGAAGCTGGAAGACCAGTTCCTCAACCTGATCAAGGCCTCCCAGGATCTCACCCTCTCGCTCGTTGGCGCCTGGTTCGACGGGGCGGCCAAGATCGTCACCAAGATCGCCGAGGCCCCCAAGCCGACCCTGCCCGAGGTGCCCTCGACCGAACAGGTCGTCGAGTTCACCAAGCACGTCGTCGAGAGCCAGCAGCGCTACGTGAAGGACCTGGTGACCCGCAAGGACCCCGTCTCCTTCCTCGCCTCCCTGGCCGACGTCGGACTCTCGCTCGCGAAGAAGCCGGCCGAGGTGGCCGCCGCCAACGTGCGCCTGATGATCGGCATGGGGGCGGCCCTTCGCGCCAGCGCCCAGTGCGCCCTGGGCAAGACGCCCACGGCGCCCGTTAGCCCGCCGAGCGGCGACAAGCGCTTCGCCGATCGGGCGTTCGCCGAGAACCCGCTCTTCTTCTTCCTCGAGCAGGAGTACCTGCTCGGCACCCAGTTCGTGAACGAACTTCTGGACGCCGCGCAGCTCGACGAGGTGAAGGACGCCAAGGCCCGCTTCGCCGCGCAGTTCATCCTCGACGCGTTGGCGCCGACCAACACCCTGCTCGGCAATCCCGCGGCGCTGAAGGAGGCCTTCGACACCGGGGGCAAGAGCCTCGTGCGCGGGATGAAGAACATGCTCAAGGACGTGCGCCGCCACAAGGGCTGGCCCTCCCAGGTCGACGACTCCGGCTTCGTGATGGGCATCAACATGGCGGCGACGCCCGGCGCGGTCGTCTACCGCAACGAGTTGATCGAACTGATCCAGTACGACGCCCAGACCGAGACGGTGCACGAGACGCCGATGCTCTTCTGCCCCCCGTGGATCAACAAGTACTACATCATGGACTTGGCCCCCGGCAAGAGCCTCATCGAGTGGGCCATCCAGCACGGCCACACCTGCTTCGCCATCAGCTACCGCAACCCCGACACCTCGATGGCCGACCTCAGTTTCGAGGACTACCTGCGCTTGGGACCTCGCGACGCCGTGTCCGTCATTCGCGAGATCACCGGTGCCCCCCAAGTGAACACCGTCTCGCTCTGCCTGGGCGGGACTCTCAGCGCCATCGGCCTCGCCTACGACGCGCAGATCGGCGACGACTCGATTCGCACCGCGACCCTGCTCAACACCAACACCGACTTCAGCGTGCCCGGCGTGCTCGGGGTCTTCACCGACGAAGAGACCATCGCCGGCCTCGAGAAGTCCATGGCCGCCGAGGGTTACCTCGACGGCGAGCGCATGGCCCACGTCTTTGACGCGCTGCGCGCCAACGACCTGATCTTCCAGTACGTCGGCAACAACTGGCTGCTCGGGCACCAGCCCCCGGCTTTCGACCTGCTCGTGTGGAACAAGGACTCGACCCGCATGCCGGCCAAGATGCACTCGCAGTACCTGCGCTCGTGCTATTTGAACAACGCCTTCGCCCGCGGCGAGTTCGAGGTCGACGGTAAGCGCCTCGACCCCAAGAAGGTCACCATCGACACCTACGTCGTCTCGGCCGTCAACGACCACATCGTGCCCTGGTTCTCGGGCTATAAGACGGCCCAGATGTTCGCCGGAAAGAACCGCTTCGTCTTGAGCACCTCGGGCCACATCGCCGGCGTCGTCAACCCGCCCAGCCCCAAGGCCAAGTTCTGGACCAACGACGCCCGACCGGTCGACCCCCAGCAGTGGAAGGACGAGGCCCAGCTGCGCGACGACACGTGGTGGGACGACTGGATCCAATGGATCGGCGAGCGGGCCGGCGAAGAGATCGCCGCGCCCAAGAAGCCCGGCGCTAAGAAGTACCCCGCCCTCGAGGCCGCGCCCGGCAGTTACGTGCGGGCCCAGTAATGGCCGCGCCGGCGTCACTGGTGCGCGACGCGACCCTGGTGCAGGTTCGCGGGTACGAACTCCGCGTGCGTGTCGAGGGGACCGGACCGGCCCTGTTGTTGCTGAATGGCCTGACCCGCCCGCTCGAGAGCTGGGACCCCTTCGTCAAGGCCGTGAGCGGTCGCACCGTCGTGCGTTTCGACGTGCCCGGTGTCGGAGGAAACCCCGCGTCGCTCTTGCCCCACTCGATCGCCAAGATGGCTGAAATCACGGCGCTGGTCCTCGACGAGATCGGACTGGACCGCGTCGACGTGCTCGGCTACAGCCACGGCGGGGCCGTAGCGCAGGAGTTCAGCGTGCGCTACCCCAAGCGGGTGCGCAACCTGGTGCTGGTGTCGACCTCGTGCGGCGTCGGTTCGACGCTCGGCAGTTGGAGCGCCCTTTCGAGCCTGCGTTCCGTCACCGACATCGCCTCGTGGTCGGGACTCGTCGGTGCCCTCTGGCACTCGATGGCGATCTCGAACTGGACGAGCATCCCCTTCCTCGGTTCGATCACCGCCCCGACGCTCGTCGTGTGCGGTCGCGACGACGTCGTGGTGCCCCCGGCCAACAGCCGGGCCCTGGCCCAGCGCATCGCGAACGCCACGTTGGTGCTGCTCGAGGGCGGCCACGACCTACAGGGCACCGAGTCGGCCCAGGCGCTCGCGCGCTGCGTCGAGAACTTCCTGCGTCAACCACACACCACAGAGAAAGAGGCATTTGACCATGACCGAACTGCGCTTTGACGGGCGGGTAGCCATCATCACCGGGGCCGGAGGGGGCCTCGGGCGCTCTCACGCGCTCGAGCTCGCCCGGCGCGGGGCGAGAGTACTGGTCAACGACCTGGGCGGCGCCCTCGACGGCAGCGGCTCCTCGGCCTCGGCGGCCCAGCGCGTCGTCGATGAGATCACGGCCCTCGGCGGCGAAGCGGCACCCAATCACGACAGCGTCGCGAGCGCCGAGGGCGGCGAATCGATCGTCCAGGCCGCGCTCGAGGCCTTCGGGCGCGTCGACGTGCTCGTCAACAACGCCGGCATCCTGCGCGACAAGGCCTTTCACAAGATGGAACCGGAACTGATCGACCAGGTGATCGACGTGCACCTAAAGGGTGCCCTGTTCGTCAGCCAGCCGGCCTTTCGCTGGATGCGGGCCCAGGGCTACGGGCGCATCGTCAACACCAGTTCGGCCTCGGGCCTGTTCGGCAACTTCGGCCAGGCCAACTACGGCGCCGCCAAGGCCGGCCTCGCCGGTCTGACGCGGGTGCTGGCCATCGAGGGTGCCGAGCACGACATCCGGGTCAACGCCATCGCGCCGATCGCCGCCACGCGAATGACCGAGGGGATCCTCGGCGAGTTCGCCTTCAACGCGGCACCGGAGTTCGTCTCGCCACTCGTCGCGTACCTGGCGAACGAGGAGTGCTCGGTCAACGGCCACATCTATTCGGTCGCCGGCGGACGTATCGCGCGGATCTTCGTGGCCGAGACCTCGGGCGTGGTGTTGAAGGAGAACAGCGCCGAAGCCATCCGCGCCTCGCTCGCCGCGATCGATGCGGTGGACCCGATTCGTCTGCACGAGCCCCTGTCGCTCGACGACGAGACGACCATCATCGCCAAGGCGCTCGGCGAGGTCGCGTAGCGCAGTCGGACTATGACTCCACTCTGGGGTCGTTTCATCGTCACGACGGCTACGAAGAGTTGCTCGGGACGTACCGGTCGAACGTGAAATGTCTCACATTGCCCACCTGGGCGCACCTCACTATGGTGAGTTCAGGGGGTGATAGCCATGCTGGAGCAAAAGGTTGCCATGGTGACCGGTGGCACGCGGGGGATCGGACGGGCCATATCGTTGGCGCTGGTGGAGAGCGGCGTGCACGTCGCCGCGGGGTACCTGTCCAACAGCACGTCGGCCGACGAGACCAAGGAGTTGGCCGAGGGCCTCGCCGGTTCAATCAGTGTGCACCAGGTCGACATCGGTGACCCCGCCGCCTGCGCCACGTACGCCAACGACGTCATCGAGGCCTACGGGCGCATCGACTACCTGATCAACAACGCCGGCATCAACGTCGACCGCACCGTGCGGCGCATGACCGTCGAGGAGTGGCACACGGTGATGCGCATCAATATCTCGGGCTGCTTCTACATGGTCAAGGCCGTCATCGAGCACATGATCGAGCGCAAGCAGGGTCGGATCGTGAACATCAGCTCGATCATCGGCCAGACCGGCAACGTCGGTCAGGCCAACTACGCGACCGCCAAGTCGGGCATGTTCGGGCTCTCCAAGACCCTGGCCCTCGAGCTCGCCGGCAAGGGCATCACCGTGAACTGCGTCGCGCCGGGCTTCATCAGCACCGACATGATGGCTTCGGTGCCCGAGAAGATCCTCGAGCAGATCGTGGCGCGCATCCCCGTCGGTCGCCTCGGTGAACCGGAAGAGGTGGCCTTCGCGGTCATGGGACTGCTGGACGACCGGGCCGGGTACATCACCGGCGCCGTCATCCCGGTCAA